>JBGTDO010000132.1:0-41275 GCA_041748235.1 Akkermansiaceae bacterium
GAAATTTCCCCGAACGGATGGGGAAAATCCACTTCAGATGCGGCGGACGATTTTCCTGCCACCGGTTCTCCAGCGGCTGGCTCTCCCGGTGCCTCATTCCCGAAGTGCGCGTGAAGAAGCTCGCGGTCGGACGGCACCAGCCTGTCGAGAGGGATTTCAATGACCGAGCCGTTTTCCCGTTCCAGGTTCACGGCCTCCGCCGTTGCCGAAAGCGCCCGCGCCTGCGTGCGGTGGCCGCTTATCGCGCTCCACTCCCTCAGCTCGGTGGGTCCCGCTCCGAAGGCCGGACTCGATAAAAGAAATATTAATACAGAAAGAGAACTCGCAAAACTGTTCATACGGACCAGCGCATATTAAAATCGGAACTGGCCTTCAAGTCAATTATGTCGCTCCCAAACCAGAGTCCCTTTCCTGTGTGTCCGGTGGGCACCACCACAAAAGATGTTTGCTTTTGGAAACGCTGTTGTCGACGGATTTCAAGAAGCCGTTGGCCCAATAGGTTTTGGCCGTATCCGGGGTGGTGCTGTTTCAATAGGCGAGGGTCTGGCGGTCGCGGAGATCGTAACTGTAGGCGCAGGTCTCGTTCATCGGAGTCCTGTGGGAACGTAAAGATGATCGACGGCCACGGCCGCTGAAATTAGGCTCCGGCGAGCGTCGCGATGGTTGAAGAACTTGAAGAATTTTTGGCCGAAGGCGCCTGGGTGGAGAGATTTGATGAGGAGATGCGCGGCTTGGGGGGAAGATATGTGCCTAAAGTCAGAAATCTCACGTTAGATGACGAAGGCGAGATTTCCGGATCGGCAAAGGTTCTAGACGAAGAGGTGGAAGTTCATCTGTGGAAAGAGGGCGGGGGCTTTGGCTTTGAGACGAGCTGCTCCTGCGAGATCGGCAGCTTTTGTGAGCACGGATTTGCTCTGCTTGGGCGGATGGCAAAGGAGCGAAAGCTGGGCAGGTTTTTCGGAAGGAGCGCAGGAGAGGCACTCGAAATGGAGCTTGCGGCAATGAAACGAGAGCCGCCTAGGGAGGACGCTCACGCCCCGGATCCGGTGTTCGATCTGGTAGTGAAAAAGGGCGAGGTGGATCGTGCAACGAAGCTCTTGCTGCAGTCACTGGGGGAAAAGGATCCGGGTGAGTGGATCTACGGCGAGGCTTTTGTAAGCTATGGAAACCTCCGCAAGCCACTCGCAGCCGCAGGCGAGGGAGGGAAGACTCCGGCTGAGATGCGCGCCATCCGACAGCTGAGGGAGACGGGGCTTTCCTCCATGAAATCAAATCTTGCCTGGCGCTTTCTGCTTAGCATGAAGTCCAGATCGGTGAAGGCGGACGAGGAAACCGACAAGTGGTTTCCCGATCCCGGGCGAGTTCCTATCGATAATTTCTGGCACCAGTTCCGCGGCGAAACGGCGCACATCCTGGAGGAAACGGGGTGGGAAGTTTCCTTCGAAGATACCGTGGGTCATGTCGTCCACGAGGCGGACCCACAGCAGTGGGAGACGAGGCTCTCTGCGGCCGATGACGGAGATTCCTACCAAGGCGATTTCTCCGATGGCGGCTGGTTCAGCCTCTCCGTAGGCTTTGATGTGGATGGCGAGCGCTACGACCTAATGCCGATCCTCGCCGGACTGCTCAAACAGGATTTCCTAGAGGAAACGCTCGATCGGCCGAACCACGGCTTCGTCTACGCACCCCTGCCGAACGGCGACGCGCTCAAGCTACCAATCGGGCGCGTGCGGCGGATCCTTCACCACCTTTCCGCCCTGATCGACCCAAAGTTCTTCGGCAAGGTCCGCGTGCACGCGCTGGATGCTGTGAGCCTCGGTGGGCTGGAAGGACTTGGAGTCGACACACCCAAAGGCCTCGCGGAGCTGAAGAAGCGGCTGGAAAACTTCTCCAAAGTCGAGGAGGTGAAGACCCCGCTGGAGATCAAGGCCACGTTGCGGGAATACCAGGCGGCGGGCTTCCAGTGGATGCAGTTCCTCGCGCGGCACGGCCTGCACGGAATCCTGGCCGACGACATGGGCCTCGGCAAAACCCTGCAGACTCTCGCTCACCTGATGGCCGAAAAATCCAGCGGCCGCAGCGGAGGGCGGCCCTCTCTGGTCATCGCGCCGACCTCCGTGGTGCCGAATTGGCGGGCGGAAGCGGTCAAATTCGCCCCAGGACTGCGGGTGCTGGTGCTGAACGGAGCAGACCGGAAAAAATACTATCGCTCCATCCCTCATGCGGATCTGGTGATTACCTCCTTCGCCCTGCTGCAGCGGGATGTGGAGAAGCTACTAGGCTTCCAGTTTCACCTGCTCGTGCTGGACGAGGCGCAGTACATCAAGAATCCCCGCGCAAAAGTCGCTCAAGCCGCTTGCCGCCTGCTGGCACGCCACCGCCTGTGCCTGTCCGGCACCCCGATCGAGAACCACCTCGGAGAACTCTGGAGCCTGATGCATTTTCTGATTCCCGGATATCTCGGCACCGAGGAAAATTTCAACACCCGCTTCCGCAAGCCAATTGAGGATGAAGGTGATGCGGAAAAGAACGAGCTGCTCAAGAAGCGCATCGCCCCGCTGGTGCTGCGCCGCACCAAGGACCAGGTTGCCAAAGAGCTGCCGCCGAAGACGATCATGGTGCATTTGATCGAGCTCCACTCCGACCAAAAAGATCTCTACGAAACCGTCCGCGCCACCATGGACAAGCGCGTGCGCGAGGCCATAGCCGCCCGCGGTATCGAGCAATCGCAGATCGTCTTTCTGGATGCTCTCCTGAAGCTCCGGCAGATCTGCTGCGATCCTAGGCTCCTCCCGGACGATTTTTCGGACGGAGTGAAAAGCTCGGCGAAGCTCCGCTTTTTAACAGAGCTGCTGGCCACGTTGATAGCGGAAGGCAGGCGGATCCTCTTGTTCTCGCAGTTCACCACCATGCTTTCGCTCATTGAGGAGCACCTTGTGAAAGAAAAAATCGGCTACCTGAAACTTACCGGAGGCTCCAAGGACCGTGGCCAGCTTGTGGAACAATTTCAAAACGGCAAGGCGCCGCTTTTCCTGATCTCCCTCAAAGCTGGCGGCACCGGCCTCAACCTAACAGCCGCTGACACGGTGATTCATTACGATCCTTGGTGGAATCCTGCGGCAGAAGCCCAAGCCACCGACAGAGCCTACCGCATCGGCCAAGACAAACCGGTCTTCGTTCACAAGCTCCTCTGCCAGGATACGGTCGAGGAACGGATTCACCGCCTCCAGCAGGAAAAAGCCAAACTCGCCGACGGCCTCCTCGCCGACGCTGACGTCGTTGGAAAGCTCAACGCCACCATGATCCGCGAGCTGCTCGGGTGAAGATCGCCGGGCGCATGTCCCTAAGCCCGGATGACCGGGCTCACCTCTTCGCGCTCATACCGGGTGGCAGCCAATCCTTTTTCATGGGCTGCATGGCTTCCTCGATGGGTTTTCCTGCGGGTCTCGACGGGATCGGCACTGAGGTCTGGGAGGAGGCAGTTGCGGCTGTCGTTGTGGAGGAGCCTCCTGCGAATCCGTCCACGGCTGCGTTGAGTTCGGCGGTCAGAGCCTCGGTCGAGTCAGGTGCGACGGCGGCCGCATGCTTCTGAATCAGGGCTTCGACGGCTTCTTGGGATTCACCGCCGACGAAGCGATCTACCAGCTGGCCGTCGACATAAAAACGAACGTCGGGGATGCCTTGCACGCCCTGCGAATTCGCAAAACTCTTGGCGCTGTCGACATTGATTTTCCCGACCCGGCCCAAGGGATTGGCGGTCACCGCAGCCGTGAGCCGGGGCGCGAGCTGTTTGCATGGAGGGCACCAGTCGGCGTGAAAATCGACAATATTAACCCGCCCCGGCTGGCTGACAAAAGCTTGGAATTCCGCCTCGCCAATGTCCTGCACGGATGGTCCGGTCTGGCCAGTTGCCCCGCCCAACATGTCGCTAAGCTTAGCCCCATCAATGCCCTGGGTGCTCACCTGCCGCATCTTTTTGAGTTCATTGACCTTGTCGCCCACCGCATCGATGTGATCGCAGGACGTAAGCAGTGGGAGGAGCAAGAGACCGAGGGCTAAGCATTTCACGCCGCCAGACTGTATAGCAAAATGGAGCGTGTCCAGCCAGAAGCCTGCGTATGAGTTCTATGAAAAATTGTAAGCATCCATATTGAAAACAACGATCACTTCGACAGGGAGCGGTGGGCATCTTGCCAAGTGGCGGAGTAGGCTGGGCTGAGGCTGACGCGCATGAAGCCTAGCTCAACGATAGGAGTGGTGTGAAACTCTGCTTGGGACGCGAGCCACTTCCGCACTTCCGCATGACGGGCATGTGTCTTCCAGCGACTAGCAAGGAGGACGTTCACATCGAGGAGGTAGATCACGGGACCTCTTCAAGGATTTCGCGCACGCGCTCAGGGGTCATATCCGGAGCGGTGGATGGCGCCGAAAGGAGGAAATCCTGCCGGGGGCCGGGCGTCGGCTTGTTCTGCCCGGCTTTTAGTCCCCGCATCAGGAGATCGGCGGCCACATCCTTAAGCTTTCGGCCTTGATGAACCGCGAGAAGTTTCATTTCCCGAACAAGATCCGGCGGTAGATCAATGGTGGTTTTCACACCAAGAATTTAGCTGGTTTGCTGGCTACCGTCAACCGGGTACGGCGGCGACCGCAGATCGCCGCCACATCGCGGTTTACGAAAAATTATATGCGTCCATATCGAAGACGACAATCACATCTTCCGGCAGGGTGATTTTCTGAAGCACATTCTGCACATGCTGCGAGAGCGGCCGCGCCTTGCGGGAGCGGAGCGTGATCTGGAAGCGGAACTGATCGTGGGAGCGCACCAGCGGCGAGGGCAGCACCTCGCCTAGGCTGATCCCTATAGGCAGGTTTTCCTTCAGGCGGAGGTGCAGCGTCTGCAGGGTGAACTCGGCGCGACGCTCGTGGGTGGAGCGTGCGGTGAGCACGGCGCAGTGGCCGAAGGGGGGGAACTGAAACTGTCGGCGGAACTCCATTTCCTGCTCCGAGTAGCCATCGAAATCGTGGCGACGGGCAAACTGAATCGAAGGTGAGTGCGGGGTGAATGTCTGCACAATTACCTCGCCCTCAAGCTCGCCGCGGCCCGCACGTCCGGCGACCTGGGTGATAAGCTGGAACGTACGCTCTCCTGCGCGGAAGTCCGGAATGTGCAGGCCGAGGTCCGCATTGAGAATTCCCACCAAGGTGACATTCGGAAAATGCAGGCCTTTCGCGATCATCTGCGTGCCGATCAGGATATCGATCTTGTGAGATTTGAATGCTTTCAGGATATCGCGGAGGGCGTTCTTGCGGCGCATGGCGTCCGCATCAATGCGGGCGAAGCGGGCAGCGGGCAGAACCTTTGTTAGAACCTCCTCAACCTTCTGCGTACCGTAGCCCTGTAGCGCTATCCCTAGGTTTTTGCACTCGGGACATTTCCGCGGGACGATCGACTGGTGGCCGCACACATGACAGACGAGACGCTCGTCCGTCCGATGGTAGGTGAGCGCCACGGCGCAATGCGGGCAGGTGCAGACGTGTCCGCAGCCGTGGCATTGGAGGGACCGTGCGAAGCCGCGGCGGTTGAGGAAAAGAATCGACTGTTCACCTTTCTCAAGACGCTGCTCGAGGGCTGTGCGGAGCTTGTCGGAGAGAATCGCGACCTGGCCCTTCTGCTTCTGCGCCTCCAGCCGCATGTCGACGACGCGGACGAGCGGCATGGAAATGGCATCCGCTCGTTGGTCGAGGCGGAGGAGTCCATATTTTCCCGAGAGGGTGTTCTGCCAAGACTCCAGCGAAGGAGTCGCGGACCCGAGAACGATGACGCAGGGCTCGAAGGCGGCGCGGAGGACGGCGACATCGCGGGCGTGATAACGAGGCGGGTTCTCCTGCTTGTATGAGGATTCGTGTTCTTCATCGACGAGGATGAGGCCGAGATCAGGAAGCGGTGCGAAGACCGCCGAGCGGGCACCAATGACAATGCGGGCGGTGCCTTTGCGGATGCGGTGCCATTCATCAAAACGCTCGCCTTGGGAAAGGTTCGAATGGAGCACCGCGACCTGATCAGTGATGTGGGAAAAGCGGGCTTTAAACCGGCGGACGGTCTGAGGTGTCAGGGCGATTTCCGGGACCAAAACCAGAACGGTCTTACCAAGATCAAGCGTGTGCTGGGCCGCTTGAAGATAAACTTCGGTCTTGCCGGAGCCGGTCACGCCGAGGAGGAGGAAGGGACGCTTCGCTTCAGTGTTTGGTGCCGAGTGATCAGTGATCAGTGTAGAGGAGATAGCATCGAGTGCGTGCTGCTGCTGCTCGTTGAGAGTCAGGGGGATGGAGGCGATGATCTCCTCGGCTGCCTCGGGGTCGCGGCGGACGTCCTCCGTTGCGAGGATGACGAGGCCGCTTTTTTCGAGGGCTTTGAGAGCCGCTGAATTTCCATCGCCGAGGTCGGCGACTGGGAGACTGCGGCCTTGGGCGTGCAGCAGCAAGGTGAGTATGGCGTGCTGACGCGGCGCGCGTTTTTCCAGCTTTGCAATCTTTTCGGGGTCGGGATTCTCCGTGGCGGTGGCGATGCGACGGGTTTTGGCGGAGTTGTCCTCGGTGCGAACCGATTCGGGTAAAATCGACCGGATGACCGACTCGATACTGGATCCGTAGTAATCGGCGATCCAGCGGGCGACGCGAAGAAGCACCGGGGTAACCAGCGGCTCGGGATCAATCAGCGAGACCAACTCCCGGACAGCGAAACCTGTTTCCACCGGAGGTGTGACAGACAGGACCGTTCCGGAGGTGGTCTTCTGCCGGATCGGCACGCGCACCCGGCATCCCGCCACCACGGGAAGCTCGGCGGGAATGGCGTAATCGAAGACAAGCTCCGAGGGACCATCAATAAGGACGCGGGCGATCACGGGCTTTTATTGAACGAGTAGTGCCAAGGGCCAAGCTTGAAGAGTACCTTGAGGGTTGCATTGATGGTTGTGGATCTGAAGGATGAGATAAAGAATCGGTCGATGCTACCGCAGATCCTGACAACCATACCCGGGCAGTCTTCACTGGAGTGGGGGCGGAGGCTGGCAGAGGTGGAGTGCCGGAACACGACCTTACTTGCAGACGACTGGCCGGTTTTTTGGGAGCGGGCGGAAGGCGTGAACGTTTGGGATGTGGATGGGAACCGGTTTCTGGATATGACCAGTGGCTTTGGAGTGGCGGGAATTGGCTACGGCTTCACAGGGAATGCGCTGAGGGCGCAGAGTTCTGAACTTCTGCATACGATGGGGGATGTGCATCCGGCGCGGGTCAAGGTGGAGCTGTGCGAGGTGCTGAGTGAAATCACTTTCGGGAGATGGGACGGGAGTAGAGGGAAGTGCTTGTTTGGGAACTCCGGCTTTGAGGCAGTGGAGGCGGCGCTGAAAACGGCAGTGCTCGCGAGCGGACGCAGCGGGATCCTATCGTTTGAGAGCGGCTATCACGGGCTGGGTTACGGGGCGCTGCTGGGGGCGGGGATTGGCTGGTTCCGGGAACCATTCGAGGGCCAGCTGGCACGAGTGACAGAGCGATTGCGGTTCCCACGGGAGGGGGAGGATCTTCAGGTTTTCCGCGAGGAGCTGTGGAAGGTGGATGGCTCCCAGATCGGCGCCGTGCTGGTGGAGCCGATTCAAGGGCGGGGTGGGATCGTGGTCCCGCCCGACGGGTTTCTAAGGGAACTGCGGGAGTGGTGCGATCTTAAGGGGGCGGTTCTGATTTTCGACGAGATTTACACGGGCTTCTGGAGGACTGGGAAGATGTTTGGCTGCGAGTGGGAGGGAGTGGTGCCCGATCTCATATGCCTTGGAAAGGCGCTCAGCGGGGGCTTTCCCATCTCGGTGTGCGTGGGAAGCGTGGATGTTATGGACACGTGGCCGACGAGCGGCGGCGAGGCCCTGCACACCAGCACTTTTCTTGGAAATCCCATGGGATGCGCGATGGCGATCGAGGCGATCGGAAGATATCGGGCACCGGAGACGGAGAAGATGGTCGCTGGTGCGGCCGGATATCTAAAAACCGCGCTGGACGGGCTGACTGATCTGAAGTGCGTGAAGGAGGTGAGAGGCAGGGGCCTGATGATGGGAGTGGAGCTGGAAAGCGGCCAGCGGGTGCTGAATGCTGTAAAGGCACTGCTGCGGGAGGGCGTGATCGCTCTGCCGGACGGGCCGCTGGGCGACGTGGTGGCGCTGACTCCTCCTTTCGGCATATCCTCGGAGGAGACTAGATTCGCGCTGGAAAGGCTGCGGGCGGAGCTTGGATAGCCCCTTGCCCTCGCCGCAGTCATCGGCTAGTCAATATCGAAACACCTGCCCACGCACCCTTTTGCTTCATCTAAACCCCACCACTTTCACCCTTTGGCTTGGCATCGCCGTTCTGCTGGGGGTCGCGGTGCTCTGCTTCGTCTCCTGGAAACGCAGCCCTCATCCGCGCCGCACGGCACTGCTGGAGGTTCTGCGTTTTTTCATCGTTTCGCTGGTGGTCATCCTGCTGTGGCAGCCCGAATGGAAGACGGTGATCCACCCGACCACCAAGCCGAAGATTGCGATCCTCTGGGACGCGTCCGGGTCCATGCAGACTCTGGACGCACGGCTCCCCGCTGCCCTTTCGGAAGGGGGCGGCAACGATGAGATCGTAGCGCGCGGGGAGTGGGTGGAAAAGGCGCTGGCCTCAGATCTATGGACGCCGCTCCGGTCCGAGGACGCCAATGAACTCACCTCCCAATCTTTTTCCGAACCCGCCGAGGAAGGCCTCTCCGGGACCGATCTCAGCGCCCCTCTTAACGATTTGCTGGAGACTGAGAACAATCTCCGGGCGGTGGTGTTACTCAGCGACGGCGATTTCAATATCGGCCAACCGCCCGTCGGTATTGCGCAAAAGTATAGGCTCCGTGACGTTCCGATCTTCACGATACCGGTCGGCAGCGAGACGCGACTGCCGGATCTTGACCTACTCAGTGTAACCGCGCCGACATACGGAATCGTTGGAGAAAACGTGCAGATCCCTTTTACCATACGCTCTTCTCTGGACCGGCAGGTGCGGACGATCGTCCGTCTGCGCGACGAGGCAGGGCGGGAGCGGACCAAGAACATCATTCTCCCGCCGAACGCGGAAACCTACGACTCGATCCTCTGGCGCTTGGAGAAAGAGGGCTCCTCCACGCTCACGCTTTCGATCCCGGTGGAGGACGGCGAGCTGGTTGCAGCGAACAATAGCCACGAATTTGCGATTTCCGGAAGGCCGGAGCGGATCCGCGTCCTGATCGTCGAGACGCTTCCGCGCTGGGAATACCGTTTTCTCCGGAACGCCCTTTCGCGGGATCCAGGAGTGGAGCTCTCGACGCTTCTGCTCCGCCCTGAACTCGGTCCCGGGGCTGGGGAGGATTACATCCAGGAATTTCCGCAAACTCTGGAGGAGCTTTCAAAATATGATGTCATTTTCCTCGGCGACGTCGGGGTTGGTGAAAATCAGCTCACGAAGGAGCAGGCGGCGCAGATACGGGGCCTCGTCGAGAACCAGGCCTCTGGCGTGGTCTTTCTCCCGGGACCGCAGGGCAATCAGTTCACGCTTCTGGAGACCGAACTTGCCGACCTCATTCCCGTGACGCTGGATGAGAAAAACATACAGGGGCTTTCCGAATCGCTAGCCACGCCGCTGAATCTGACCACCGAGGGCCGCGCCTCTCTTCTCACGATGCTTGGCGATTCCGAGGAGGAAAATCCGGAGATCTGGCGGCGTCTCCCCGGCTTTTTCTGGCACGCCCCAGTGATCCGTGCGAAAGGCGGCACCGAGGTCCTCGCCGTCCACGCCAACCGCCGAGGGCCATACGGACCAGTGCCGCTGCTCGTCACCCGCACAGCGGGGAGCGGAAAAGTCCTTTTTATGGGCATCGATTCCGCCTGGCGTTGGCGGCGCGGTGTCGAGGATCTCTACCACTACCGCTTCTGGGGCCAGGTCGCCAGGTGGATGTCCTACCAGCGGAACATGGCCTCCGGGCAGCGCGTGCGACTGTTCTTCACCCCTGAGAGACCGCAGCCAGGCTCCTCCGTCACGCTCAACGCCAACGCTTTTGACGCCAACGGGGCTCCTCTCAAAGATGGCAGCGTCTTCGTTGACATCACCGCCCCGGACGGAAGCAGCCAGCGCATCGAGCTTCAGAAAAACGAGACGGAGTGGGGTGCCTACACCGGTCGCTTCCGAATCGATCTCCCCGGCGCATGGAAGCTCCGCGCCACCGCCTCAGGCGCGAGTGACTTGGCCACCGAAACAACCCTCCTCGCCCAAGGGGTCGATCTCGAAAAAGTCGGCCAGCCTGCCCGACTGGAGGTCCTTGAGGAAATTTCCCGGGTCTCCCGCGGCCGCAGCATCCTGCCGGAGCAGCTCCCGGAACTGATCAAGGAGATTACCGCGCTTCCCGAGCCGCGCCCTCGAGAAAATCGGATCCCGCTTTGGTCCCACTGGGCGACCGTCGCTGCTCTGATCTTTCTTCTCAGCCTCTTCTGGGTCGGTCGGAAGCTCAGCGGCTCTTTCTAGTCGAGGCTCTCGGCGGCCGACCGTGCAATTCGGCCGCTCGATCTAACAAAAGTTGCAAAATGCACGCAAGATGAAGAAGGCGATCTGGAACTCGCAGCGATGGAAACCCGCAAGTCATTGGTTTTCAGTCTCTCTTGCACTCTAGTTCGGTTAGGTTCGGCATCTGCTATTAGAACGCAGTAATCGACCTTCAGGTTCATTTCTGAGGTCGCCTACAAAATCTAACGCCTCACCAACAAACGAACGAACATATGAAAACCACCATTACACTGATTGCCGCACTCGTCGGATCCTTCGCCCTCAGCAACTGCACCGCACACGTGGATGCCGATGTTCCAGGTGCGCACACCTCCAGCCACACCAACACCACGACGACCGCCGCGCCATATACCGGCTCGACGACCACACGTCGCACCACGACCACCTACTAAGCCTCCCGCGACGATTCACAACCGGAGCAGCCTTGACGGGCGCTCCGGTTTTTTCGCGTCCCCAAGCTAGAATTTCCTACTGAGGCACTTTGACGAGGGATCACCGAATCTCCAGGGATGATCCACCGCCTTTGAGATCCCGATCCTCGGCCCCGAGGTTACGGGAATCTTTTCCGCCAAGACGATTCCGCAGCTAGGCTCGCGCAGAAACGCCGCACCGTGGGCTGCTCCGCCGATGCCCAGGATCTTTGTTAGCTTCCCCGGTCCAGCCCCTGCTCTTGGCTCGGGCCAAATTTCCGATTTCGTCGATTCCAAGGCCCGCAGCAGGACGAAGCCGCTGCCCTCCTCCCCTTTCACGAGCACATTGAAGAGCCAGTGGACGCCGTAGTTCAAATAGACATAAGCGTCCCCAGCCGCGTGTGAGGCTACAAAGAGGCGTGCCGAGGGCCGGTTCCACGTGTGGCAGGCTTCATCCCCCTCCGCGAGATAGGCCTCCGTTTCGACGATTCGTCCCGCGCGACCCATCCACCAAAACTCGCAACCGATAAGCCTCCGCGCGCACTCCACCGGCGAGGCTGTGAAAAAATCCGGTTCCACCATTTTCATACATGCGACTAAAAACGCGGTTTGCATTGGCGTCCAGCCCGTGAGCTTCGGGCGCTTCCGCCGGATCTTTTCCGCATTCCCGCCTTGCCACTGGGTAAAAAAACCGCCATAGCCCCGCCCCCAAAGCCGCCGAACTTCTTTTTTATGTCACTCAAGATCCGCAACCTCGCCATTATCGCCCACGTTGACCATGGGAAAACCACCCTCGTCGACCAACTCCTTCAGGCTGGCGGCACCTACCGTGAAAACCAAGCGACGCAGGAGCGGGCGATGGATTCGATGGATCTCGAAAAGGAAAAAGGCATCACCATTAAGGCGAAGAACACCGCCATTCTCTGGGAAGGCTACACCATCAACATCGTGGACACTCCGGGCCACGCCGACTTCGGCGCAGAAGTGGAGCGAGTGATGAAAATGGTTGATGGGGTTCTCCTCGTCGTCGATGCGGCAGGCGGCCCGCAGGCACAGACGCGGTTTGTGCTGCGCAAGGCCCTCGCGGAGGGACTCAAGCCGATCGTGGTCGTCAACAAAATCGACCGCCCGCTCTCCAATCCACTGAAAGTTCACGACCAGGTTCTCGAACTCTTCCTCGATCTGGATGCCACCGAGGAGCAGTTCAATGCGCC
Source organism: Akkermansiaceae bacterium (assembly GCA_041748235.1). Taxonomy (GTDB): domain Bacteria; phylum Verrucomicrobiota; class Verrucomicrobiia; order Verrucomicrobiales; family Akkermansiaceae; genus Luteolibacter. Next base: position 12,212 of record JBGTDO010000132.1, read on the forward strand.
ATTCTCCTACGGATCCGCCCGTGACGGCTACTTCATGGATCATCCCGATGACGAGCGGAAGGACTGCATCCCTCTGCTGAGAAAAATCATCGAGTTTATTCCCGAGCCCGCCGCCGATCCGGAGGCACCCTTCCATATGCTCGTCTCCAACATCGAGTGGGACAGCTTCGTGGGCCGTGTCGCCGTTGGGAAAGTCCTTGGCGGCTCCGTCAAAAAGGGTGACACCATCTGGCTTCATCGCAAGGACGGCACCAAACAACAATCCAAGGTCATGAAGACCTTCACCTACTCCGGCCTCGCCACAGAGGACTCGGAAGGCTGCGGCGCAGGCGGCATCGTCGGCATCGCCGCAGGCATCGAAGACATCGATATCGGCGAAACCCTCGCCGCGACCAAGGAACAAGAGGCAATCCCATTTGTAGAGATCGACCCCCCGACCGTTTCCATGGAATTTTCCATCAATGATGGTCCTCTCGGCGGCAAAGAAGGCAAGCACGTTACCTCCCGAGCCATCCGGGATCGTCTGATGCACGAGCTGAAAACCAATGTCTCCCTTCAAGTCGAAGATACGGATCAAGCAGGCATCTTCAATGTCTCCGCCCGCGGTGCGATGCAGATCGCCGTTCTCGTCGAGCAGATGCGCCGCGAGGGCTTTGAGGTCTGCGTGTCCCGTCCGACAGTGATCGACCGCCGCGATGAGAACGGCAAACTTCTCGAGCCTTTTGAGACCGTTTACATCGAGTCACCCGGCGAATACACCCAGGGAATCCTGAAATCCCTCATCAATCGTAAGGGACAAATGGAGAACATGGAGACTGAGCCCTCTGGCGAGACCCTCATCACCGCCCTCATCCCCACCCGCGGACTCATCGGATTTGAAAAGGAAATCGTTAACCTCACCTCCGGCCACGGCATCATGTCCCATCTTTTCCGTGAGTATGGGCCTCACGCGGGTGAGATCGTAACCAGAACCACCGGCACCCTCGTCTCCATGGAGGCAGGCACCGCGACCACCTACTCGCTCCAGGCGCTGGAGGACCGTGGAGTCTTGTTTGTCGGACCCAACGATGCGATCTACGGCGGCATGCTCGTCGGAGAAAACCCCCGCGTTGGTGACATGCCTGTCAACCCCGTCAAAGAGAAGCATCTCGACAACATGCGCTCCTCCGGCAAGGACAAAACCTCCAAGCTCTCCCCGCCGGTGCGCTTCTCACTTGAGCGTGCGATTGAATACATCGATGCGGATGAGCTGGTGGAAGCCACCCCTCTGAACATCCGCCTCCGCAAGCGCATCTTGGACGCCAACGCCCGCAAGCGCGCTGCCAAGAGCGTCAGCGGCGAAGACCGCAGCAACCGGGGGAAATCGCTGTGGCGGCGTATTGTATCCGCCCAGCCAATCTCTGATCCTTCAGGCATGGCGGATGCAATCCGCCGCCACCATCATGTACACCCACCTCATCCGCATATCGGAAGTCTTCTCGGGTTTCACTAAGGAAATCTTGGAGATTCTCGGCGCCGCCAATGCCAAGCGCCTGGGCTCCGAGTATTTTCTGATCCAGCTCGAGGACTCCGAGCTGATCACCGCTTCCCCGGCCGCGCGTTTCATCCGCTGGCACATCCCCGTGGAGCATTCCTGGCCCTGCAATCCGGAGAAGATGGAGAGTTTCATCGAAAAGGGAGCGCAGTCACTCTACTACAAGTTCGAGAGCAGGAACCCACAGACCCTACTGGTCGGTCAGCTTGATCCCAGCTCCACCAAGCGCTACTACAAGGCCTTGGCATCCAACTTCCGCGGCCGTGCTCTGCAAGTGTTCGACTTCCCGGAGCGCGCGCCCAAAACGGCGGAGGAGCAAAACTCATCCAAGCCGACGCTGTTCTGCCTCCTCGGAAAAGAAGGCCTCTTCTGCGGCGTCCAGAGCCCGCGTGACTCGAACGGTTTCTACCCCGGTGGCACCAAATACATCAGCCAGAACACCGAGGACACGATCAGCCGCGCCGGTGCGAAGGTCGCCGAGGCGCTCCACTACCTCCGGATGTTCCGGCCGCCGCTCGCTGAGAACTCGCACTGGCTGGAGCTGGGCGCCAGTCCCGGCGGCATGACCTCCGAACTGCTCAAGCGCGGCTTCCGCGTCACCGCCATTGACCGCGCACCGCTCGACCCGCGTCTCGACCGCTCCCAAAATTTACAGTTCATCAAAGATGACGTCGCCGCCTTCATCCCGCCACGAGGCGCAAGATACGATGCTCTCCTCTCGGACATGAACGGCCCGCCGCGCCAGGCGATCCTTCACCTCACCCGCCTGAACGATTTCCTTAGCCCCGGCGGGATCGCCATCTTTACGCTCAAGACCACAGGAGCGACCAGTGTCGCGGAGATCGACGAGCTGGAGAAAGACGTGGTTGCCGAAGCGGAAAAAGGCGGCTTCAGCCTTCTTGCCCGCACCCACCTCAGCTACAACAGGCAGGAGTTCACACTGTTTTTCGAAAAAGCTCAGGCTTGAGAATGGTGGCCGATTGGGTCCGTTCCCGCCGTCTAAACCCAGGCCAAACCGAGGCACCTGCGACGACTTTTTCTAGGAACTTTTCCACACGGATCTGTTAGTTTGCCAGCTTCCACCGTGAGCAAGCTGCAAGCCGGGTTGCCCCGCATGACGGAGCGCCCGAACATGAAGCCAATCTCACCCCCCGAACAAGGATCGCTAAATGCTTGGATTGTTCGTTCCGAGGAGCCCAGGATGAGGCATGGAACATCACGTATATTTCTGGCTAAAAGAGGAATTTCAAAATGCAGAAGGCCGCGCGCAGATGGAGTCGGCGCTTGATGCCCTGATGAAATCGCCCAATCCATCTTCCGCCCACTGGGGCAGGCCAGCGCCCACCGAGGAGCGCCCCGTGACGGACCACTCGTGGGATTATGGAATCTCCCTGAAGTTCGCGACGTTGGAAGATCATGTGAAATACCAGAAGAATGATCCGGTGCACGACGCGTTCTCCGGAGGCCACCGGCAGATGTGGGCGAGAGTGCTGGTGATGGATTTGGCGTGAAATTGACGCCGTCATCATGACCGCCGGTCCCACTACGGTCCACGTCATCGCTCCGGCGGGGGCATAAACTTCAGCTTCGGGTTCTAGACGCTTTTCCGGAGTATAGTGTGTCAGGTCTGGCTCCCCTGGTGGAAAACAAGGGGAGCTTTCCTTTGAAGGCTCAAGAGCAGGCGAACGGGGCGTCACCGCCCTGACTGTCCGTAGGAGCACCGCTCGACCGGCATTGGAGAAAATTCGCTAAGATGAAAAAAGTTTCTGAAAACGTGAATAATTGTTCGAGAGGTGGGGTCGAAGATCGCGTAACGGAAATTACGATCGCTATGAAAAAACTACTCGCAACACTCGCCGTCGGCGCTTTCGCATTTATCGGAACCGCTTCACAAGCAGACGCTGAACATTACGGTTACGGCGGAGGTTATGACCGGGGCTACGACCGGAATTGTGACAGTGGCTACGGCCGCAGACCTGACAACGGTTACCACCACCGCAGACCCCCTGCAAATCATATTTACATCAGCAGCTACCGCCATGGGCGTCCGGTCTATACGGAAAAATACTTCGTGGGCTGGGACGACTGCGGGCGCCCGAGGTTCGCTTACCGGACGGTCGTCGGCCAAGGCCATTGTGACACTCCCCGCTACGGCTACGGCGGATCACGCGGCCGGGTGAACGTCAGCTTCGGCTTCTAAAATTTAACTGGGAAATATTGTGTCTGGTTCGGCTCCCCGGGGTGAAAACTCCGGGGAGCCTCTTTGATTGGGTCAGAGGGGCCGGGCGTAGGTATCGGCGCGGTTGTGCCAGCCTTCACGCCAACGCGCCTCGCCCCGGCCTGAGGGAGAGTTCGCGATGCGGCGGCTGAGGACGCGCTTGGCGGATGCTGCGAATTCCGAGGCGGCGGCAGGGCCTACAGGGACGTCCCTCATTTCGCCAAGGACCTGCAGTAGACCCCAGCCCTGGCCCTTGTATCTCTCGCTCTCCTGAGTGCCCTCGCCTTTGAAATTCACGTAATCGATCAGCGCATAAGTGCCCTGGGGAGTGCTGGCGACCTTGTGGTAGTTCGCCTGGATTTTCGCGCGTTCTCCCGCTGGAGCGGCGGCGAGGATCTTAGGGAGAGCGGCGCGGGAGCGGGAGATGATGAAATCGGTCTGGAGCGGCACGGTGGATGCGAGCCATTTGCGTAGACCGCTCATTTCCGACGAGTTGAACTGTGCCTGGAACTCTGCTTGAGACTGCCACGGGCTGAACCGCTGCCGAGCGATCGCGGGAGGCTTGGCTCCCTGCTGGGTCGCAAAGGCGATGAAGGAGGGCCAGGATTCCTCGAAGCGGCCGTTAAAACCGGCGGGATACCAGATGAAATGTCCGATGCCGAGGGAAGGAAACTCCTCTCCCCCGTTCCATGCGGTGAGGCCGTTTACGGAGCCGCCAGACTCGTTCTGCCAGATTTTTTTCCCGATCGCAGCTTTCTGGGCGGCGGTGAGATTTGCCGCGGCGGAGACCTGAGCGCGGCTTGTGGATGGATTGGCAGGGCCGCAGGCACTGAGGAGAATAGCGCTGCCAAGGGCGAGGCGAAGGATTGTCATGGCACGCTTTTACAGGATGCGCTTGGAGGAAGAAATGAGGAATTTCAGCTGAGGCTATTCCTCAGCTTGGACGAAGCGCCTCTCGATATCGTCCAAAATCGTCTTGCTGTGCAGCATGAGGGGATGAAGCGCGACGCTGTGGCAGCGGTTCTCAGCCCGCTCCCAGACGGATGAGGTGGTTGGCAGGATGATTAGATCCATCGGCGTGCGGTAGGAGACGATCGGGATGTCCCGGAGCCTCTCCTCGGTGGCCTCCAGGCTGCGGAGAAAATCGCTACCGGGGCGCATCTGGCGGGCTCCCTTGTTAGGCAGGAAATGTGCAACCACGGTGCCATGGTGGGGGGAGGAGACGGTGATGAAGGCCTGGCACCGCTCCGCTCCGCCAAGCTGCTGCAGATAATAACGCGAGACCAGGCCGCCCATGCTGAAGGCGACCATGGCAAAGGGCTCTTCCCCGCCGAATTCGCGGTCGATATCCTCCTTGAGATTTTCCGCGAGTTTTTCCAAGCCGCAGCGGGCGTCGGCCGGCACGAGGCGCGGGACGTAGCAGCGGATGCCGTGGGTTTCGAGTCTGCGTTTAAGGGCATGGAAGGCGTAACCGTCCTCGAAAATTCCGTGCACGAGCACAACCCGCTCGTAACGCGGAACCGTCAGCTGCGGATGGCAGGAGGAGGCGGTGGCGGTGGCGGTGGCGAAAATGCTGGTAAGCAGATGGAAGACCCGGGCTGTGATCATGGCGTTTGAGATTGTTAGCCGCTACAAGCGATTCAATGCCTTGAGCGCACCATCTTAGGCGCTCTCTCGCCTTTTTCTACTTCATTCGCGTCGGCAGCCCAAGCGATCTTACGACTTGGTGGTTTGGAAGTTCACTAAATCGTGGGTCGCCATCCAAGTGCGCCGGTGCGAATAATCATGCTTCCAACGCGAGCCCGCTTGCCAGTCGGTTGAATAACAGTCGCTCATATTCTGTGTTCAGTGACAGCGCTAGAGCGCCCTTCGGCCTGTTGCTCGGGAAAGGTGACGAGAGGGATCTCAAACGGATAAAGTGCACACTCAACAACCTTTCTTACAGGAGGGCATGGGACCGAGAGAGGCGAGATCACATGGATTTCAAGAGAGCGAGCTGGTTACGGGCGCGTTCGAGATTGTGGGCGGGGTGGGTGATTTTGAAATACGTGTCGCCCTGGAGGTGATCGGTGAGGAAGCGGATGGCGAGCTCGAGGGTGATCACTTTCGGTGCCTCGTGGAGGTGTGCGCGCTCCTCGCTGGTGAGGAAGGCGGAGGCGGTGGAAAGGTAGCCGTCGGTCAGAGCCTGGTGGATGGTGGGATCAAGGCGGATTTTTCCGAGGTCGGTCTCGTTTTCGTCCGCAGTGGAGGCGGCGGAGCGGACGAGATCGCCGTAATCAAAGAGGGCGAGGCCGGGCATGACCGTATCGAGATCGATGACGATGGGCTTGAGGGAGGGGTCTTTCGGAAAAAGGATATTGGAGATCTTCGTGTCGTTGTGGGTGATGCGGAGAGGTAGGTCGGCGTCTGCGAGGAGAGAGATTAGGTCCTTGCGGGAGACGATGTAATCAAACTCGGCCTTGGCGGAGGCGAGGCGCTGGTGCGGGTCCTTTTCAGCAACGGCGAGAAGCTTGGCAAAATAGGTGGGGGTGTGGTGGAACGACGGGATGGTCTCGTGGAGGGTGCTGGGGTGGAGGCTGGAGAGCTTCGACTGGAAGCGGCCGAAGGCGGCGGCCGCGCGGTAGGCCAAATCCGGCGATGAGATGTGGTCGTAGAACTCAGTCTGCTCAAGATAGGGGTAGCAGCGCCAGATGGTCTGGTCCGGGAGGCTGAGCCATGCCTCGCCGGTGAGGGTGGGAATGAGGGCGAGCTGCGGGGAGGACGGGTTCTTGCGGTTCAGGTGTGTGGTGACCAAGAGGATGTTCGCCATGACCTTTTCCGGCTCCCGGAAGACTTTCGGATTGAGCGCCTGAAGGACGAAGCGGTGGTGGCTGCCGTCGGGAAGAGCGCAGGTGATCAGGTGGCTGGTGTTGATCAAGCCCGATTGGATTTCCTGATGGGAAACTAGTGGGCCGGTGAGCGCGAATTGGGCGGCGATGGATGGAATCATGTGGGCGGAGCAAAGAAAGATTGAGCGGGAGGCGTGGGAGGCTAATCATCACAGCGGATGAATGGAAAACTATTCACACGTCGGCGCTTCCTTGGTCTCGGTGCGGGCGCTGTGGCTGCGGGCGGAGGGACACTGGCCTACACTTGTCTGGTGGAGCCTTTCTGGCTGGAGCTGGTCGAGAGGAAGCTGCCGGTCGCCAATCTTCCGCAAGCACTCAGGGGCAAGACTCTGGTGCAGATCAGCGACCTCCACGTTTCCGGCAGGGTCTCAAGCCTGTTCCTAATCGAGAGCATGAAACTCGTCAGCGGGTTGAAGCCGGACATCGTGGTCTACACCGGGGATTTTATATCGCTTGACGAGGAAACCGACGCACAGATGGCGGCAGTTTTCCCCCACCTGCCCAAGGGCATACTCGGCACGGCAGCGGTCCTGGGAAACCATGATTACGGAATCAACTGGGAGGAAGAGGCATGGGCGCAGAAGATCATCTCAGCGCTCGGCGCGCTCGAAATTCCGGTGCTGCGCAACGAGATCCTGAATCTCGGCGGCCTCCAAATCGTTGGGATGGATGATCTGTGGGCGCTGAAATTCAATGTAGAAAAGGCATTTTCGAGATTGGATCGCGCAGGAGCGGCAGTGGTGCTCTCGCACAACCCGGACAGCCTCGACCAGGGCGATTGGTCCGGCTACCGGGGCTGGGTGCTCTCCGGCCACACCCACGGAGGCCAGTGCAAGCCACCGTTTCTCCCTCCACCCTTGCTACCGGTGAAGAACCGCCGCTACTCCTCGGGGCATGTTCCCTTGGAGGACGGGCGTGATCTTTACATCAACCGAGCTCTCGGTTATCTGCATCAAGTTCGCTTTAACGTGAGGCCGGAGGTGACCATCTTCGAGCTTGTTTAAGCGGCGCTCAGTTCCGCAAAAACAAGCGTGCCGGTGGCGGTCTGCAACGTGGTGGTGACCACGGCGTCCACTGATTTTCCGATTTCCTTGGAGGCTTGATTGACAACGATCATCGTTCCATCGGGCATATATCCCACGGCTTGATGATCTTCTTTTCCCGGCCGCACAAGCGCCACCCGCAGCCGCTCCCCCACTGCAATGGAGGGCCGCAGCGCAAGATCAAGCTCGTTGAGATTGAGAACCGGGACGCCCTGAAGCTTGGCCACCTTCGTAAGGCTGTCCTCTAGGGTCAGCAGCCGCGCTCCAAAAAATCGGGCTGTCTCGATCAGGCGGGCGTGCATGCTCTGCCCCTCTACACTGGGCTTGGCCTCGTTGATCGAGATTTGGATATTGCTGGAGTTCCGCATTCTTTCCAGATTTTCCAAGCCTCGTTGCGCCCGCTGCCTCAGACCGTTGCTGCCCTTGTCCGCCTGCGTTTGGATTTCCTTGAGGACGAATTGAGAAACGATCAGGCGGCCGCTCAGAAAGCCGGATCCCAGCAGGCCGAGGATACGGCCGTCCATCACCGTCTCCGCATCCAGAACGATCGGTTGGCCGGAGCTGGCGTCCTGTCGGAAACGGACGTAAGGAATGATGAATGCGAAGTCATCGCGGTTGCTGCGCAGCGCCAAGACCGTCCCCAAGAAACCGAGACTGGCGAAAAGCGTGACGTCCAGCGCTAGGCGCAGGGAGCCCACAAACGTTTCGGCATCATCCGAAGCCTGTACCCGATCGCGGAACGCAAGCTCCAGCAGCGCCGAAAGTTCCACACGGGTCAGGAGCCAAGCGCAGAAAAGGCCGACCCCTAGGCCAAAGGTGGCGGTGGAAAACCCACGCAAGGTGAAGCCCTCCAACAGCCTCTCGATGCCGATAAAAACAGCCGCGACGCCCAAGCCGATCAATAGGCCGTGGGTCACCGAGATCTCCATCGGCGTGTTTTTGGTACTCAGAGCGATTGCAACACCCGCCGCCTGACACACCAGCAGATAGACAAGCCTGGCAATATTAACAGAAGGCGTGGACATCTTGTTAGAACATACTCCACCCCCCGCGCCCCTCCTTCAAGCGCAATCGCCATGAGGCCTAGAGCCGTTTCCCACGAGCGGCGGCATCAGCCCTGCTCGTCCGCCGTCATCTTGATATCGGTGAGCGCGGCGATGAAATCTCCCAAAATTTCCGCCGGGACCATGATGGTGTCGCGGTTTCCACTGACATCCTCGGTGATTTTAACCACCATCCCCCGTGAGTTTTGTTTCAGATCCAAAAAAAAGGTTTTCCGATCCGACAAAATCTTTTCCGTATGTAACAAATCACTTTCCACTCGACTACCTTGGTTGTTATTCGCAGCCAGCATTGGCAGGTGTAGTTGATTGTCAATCCAATTCCCCAAAGGCCTAGATGCGCGATTTCCTTCCCACCAACCGCCCCGCACTGGTCCTCGCGCCGATGCAAGATGTGACCGATTTGCCCTTCATGCGGGTGCTCGGCCGACGGAGCCTGCCTGACTGGTTTGTAACCGAGTACTTCCGCGTGCACCCGGATTCACGGCTCAACAAATATATCCTGCGCTCACTTTCCGAAAACGAAACCGGCCGCCCTATTTTCGCGCAGATGATCGGTCGGGACATCCCGGATCTGATCCGCTCCGCCAAAGAGCTCGCGGACTTTCCTATCGCCGGAATCGATCTCAACCTCGGCTGCCCCGCTCCCGTCGTCTGCCGCAAGGACGCCGGCGGAGGCCTGCTGCGGCACCCCGGAAAAATCGATGAAATACTGGGTGCGCTCCGGGATGCGATCCCAGGCCGCTTCACCGTGAAAACGCGCCTTGGCTACCACTCTCCCGATGAGTTCCCGGCGCTTCTTGATATTTTCCGGCGACACGCTCTCGACGGCCTCACCATCCACGGCCGCACCGTGGCCGACCGCTATCAGACGCCGGTCCAACCGGACTGGGTGAAGATGGCAGTCGATGTGATGGGCTGCCCGGTGATCGCGAACGGCAATGTCGTCGATGCGGAAACGGCGCTCGCCTACCACCGTCAGAGTAACGCGGCCGGGCTGATGATCGGCCGCGGTGCGATCCGGAACCCATGGATCTTCGCTCAGATCCGCGCTGCGTTCCTAGGCAACGCCCCGCCCGCACCCACCCACCGCGACCTTTTGGAATACATCATGGAACTTTCCGGGGAGCTGGCGCGGGAAACGAGCACCTACGCGCCGCTTCCTCATGTCCAGCGGATGAAAAAGACGCTGATCTATATCTGCGACGGCATCAATCCGACCTTTGAGCACGAAATCCGGCGTATGAAGACCCCGGGAGAGTTTCACGAACTCTGCCACCGACACCTCACTCACAACACGCCACTCCCGGCCCTTCCTCCTCCGGACTCACGGATTTTCTGCGGATTTCCCAAGCTTCTGAAACGACGCTAGCAGCCCTGCAACGGTTTGTGACGAAACCCACACAAAGCTTTCCGAGAAGAATTGGTTTTACGTATTCAATTGAGCCTAGCCCCTAATATGCTATGAGTTTAGGAGAAAGAAAAGCCGCCGAGGCTTATTGTTTGAACGACTCCTAATAATGCCACTATTTCCTAACCAAAGAGAAGCAGGATCTCACTCCACGGGCTTCAGTTTGATTGAGCTGTTGGCGGTGACGGTAATAGTTTCCATTTTGCTCGTGGTGGCCGTTCCTGTATTTTCGAATTCCTCTAACAACGCCCGCCAAGCCTCCCGGGAAATCATCAAGGGGCACCTGCAGCAGGCGCGGGCCCACGCCATCTCATCTGGTACTTCCACGGCTGTCGCCATCCCCGCTCTCGGCGCTCCCGATAAGCTTGGTGCCCGCGCCCTCTCCCTCATTGAAGTGGAAAAGCTTGGCGGTGCCTACGAGCCGGTTCTCGATGATCAAGGAACCCAGCGGCTCCTCCAGAGGTGGGAGCGACTCCCGGGGAACTTCCATTTCCTTGGCACTTCGAAAATCCCGGGCAGCAAACCCACCATCGTTGATGCTCCGGAAAGACTTCAGACGGACTATAACAAGCGCTCTGTAAGCTGTCATATCGTCGTCTTTGCCTCCAACGGTCAGATCGTTCACCCCCAATCCGGTGGCGCTCTCCACATCGCGATTGCCCAAGCCGTGACACGGGGAGGCTCCCTGACCTTGACCCAAAAGAACCAGGGCGAGCCCGTTTACGATCTCCTGGCCGTCAACCGCCTCACCGGCAGAACCCGCTCCGTCCAGCCTTGATGATGAGCCACTCAGAAAATTTTCTGAGGAATCGCGCCCGCGCCCGAGGAATGACTCTCATGGAAGTGGTCGTTGCTATCGGCGTGGCCGCCTTTGCCGTGCCCCTCATTCTCGCCGCTGTTTCCTCTGCCGGGTTTTCCCGCCGCAATGCCGAGGCAGACACCCGCTCCGTATGGATCGCCCGGCAGGTACAGCAGGAGGTGCTCGCCGCTTGGGCAGAACCTCCTAGGAAATCGGTAATCTCCACATCCTTCCCTTATCCGGAAGGTGCCGCACGCCCGCCTGCCAAAGTCCTGTTCTACGACAGGGACGGCACCTTCTTGGCCGAGGGCGCGCCCGCAGATCTCGGATCTACGATTACCACTCCCAAGGCAGTTTACCTGGTCCGGATCGCTGCCGAGAAGCATGTCCCCCCTAACTTCGCTGCCTCGCCCACTTCCAGCGGCCTGGCCCTGCTTTCCCTCGAGGTGCTGTATCCCGCCTCTGCCTCGCCCGACAAGCGCTCCCGCTATTCATTTCGGGTCATCACCACACGCCACGGTAGCCTGTGACCGCACTATATCCAGGTCAGCGAAAAGTAGCGGACGGCTTCTCAATGATCGAGCTGCTCGTAGCGATGGCGGTCACCTCGATCATCATGCTCGCGCTGCTCTCCCTCATCGGCCAAACCACAAGCAACTACACGGAGACCCAGCGGGCGGTGCACACTCTCTCGCAGGCCCGCGCCTTCATCCAGTTTTTCAGCCGGGAAGTCTCCACTCGGCTACCCGCCACACCGCTGGTTTATGAAAAGGGGAGCGCTGTGGGCGGCGGCGACCCCGGTGCCGATAAGATTGCCTTCATCCGCACTATTTCAGCCGACGAGGAGGACGCCAGCCACCCTGGCGACTTGAACACATCCCACTATTACGTGGCCTACTCGAAGGATGGCACTAGCGGAGAATCCCCGAAACTTTTCCGGGGCGTCCTAAAGCCTGCGGAAACGCAAGCCCTCCTTGCAAGCGCCGACAACCCCGCCTTACCCGCCGCCGATCCCGCCCGCGACGAACCCATCGTCCACAACGTCGTGGGATTCGAGGCCACACCGAAGTATTATGTCGGCGATCCGGCCAAACCTGAAAACTGGACAACATCCTCCCCGGCACCGCCCTCCCTCATCGAGCTGACCATCCGTTTCATCGACGATTCGTCTGCACAGCGCTTCCGCACCCGGGCCGAGTGGGGCCGTCTCGCCACCGCACCCCGCGACAGCGAGCGGCAGCTCATCCGTTCCTTCACCCGCACGATTTCCATCGCGAAATGACCACGGCCCACAAATGCCCTGGCTTCGCCCTGCCGATGACGGTCATCGCAATCGCAGGGCTGACCCTGCTGCTTATCGGACTAATGACCGTGCTCACCCTCGAGCGGAAGACGGCGCGCTCCTACTCGGACGCCGCACGCGCAGAGCTCGCTGTAGAGTCCGGTGTTGCGGTAACCATCGCACAGATCACGCAATTCCTGGAGCGCCCGGATGTAGGCGGTGCCGCGTTTGCCACATGGACGTACCATCCGGGTGGTGAAAGCAGTCCAGGATCCCTGCTTGCCCTCACCGCCGGAAGGCCCGAGTTCGACAACGGAACCACTTCAGGCAGCACGTTTCTGAATGCTGACAACACCAATTGGCTGGGCACCAGTGGCGGCGACCCGGACGAACTGTTCGCCGATTTCCAGACAGGCAGCGAAGATGTCGTCAACCTTAATGCCAATAATGCGCTCGGAGCGATAAACGGCCTTTGCCTTGCTCGTTGGCAGAACTACGGAACCGATCCCCAAGGCAACCAAACCCGCTACGCCGTATGGGTCGATGACGAAACCGCGCGCCTTGATATCACCCGGATCGGAACCCAGGCTCGCGAGGACGGAAACAGCCCTGCCGAGATTCCATTTTTCGAAGCGGGAATTCTGGAAGCGGATGTTGCCGCAGCCCAGGATAACTGGCGCACCGGTGACACGCCCAGGGCATTTCTTGATGACTCAATGTTCCCCAAGGAGCTGTCGAGCGCGTCTACCTCGTTTAGCCGCGGCTATGATGTTCTTGCCTACGCCCCTAGCTATGCCCAAGCGGGTGCTTCCGAGAAAAATGGGTATCCGCTGCCCCTTAGGGGCGGCCTCAAAAGGAACTTGAATTGGAGCGGCCACCTTACGGAAGGATCGGTGGACGAACGCGTTGAACGGTTAACCGAGTGGATGGCCAATGGGGCCGAAGGCTTCTTCAACAAACGGAACCTGAATTACTGGGCCGACAGTGGCGGCGCCGCAGAGCCTGCCTACCAACCTCCAGATTCCGAAAATCTCTTCGCCGGTGATCTACGTAAGGAGCAATTCCGCTCCATCTCCGCATCGCTGATCGACTACCTAGACCCCGACAACATCCCCACCCAGCCAGCCTCCCTTGCCGCATTGGACTTCGGCAATCCGGATCCGGGTGCCGGTCCCGTTTTACTCATGAGCGATGTGCCAAGGCCGGGCTTCTTCGGCGCTGATCGCACGGTCCGGATCAACGAAGTCCAGGTCATCTGGAATTCCGAGGGAGCAGCGGACGATTTCAAGGCCAAACCCAACGTCGCGCGAACAAGCACGGGAAGCGGTTTCTATCGCTACGAGATCCCGGTAACCTATCGATTCGAATTATGGAACATGGATGAAAATGAAATTCCGGCCGCAAGTTACGAAATCCGGACCACTTACATGCAGCAAATCCTCGGGACAGCCTTTGGCGCCGTGGGCGCAGAACCTATCCCGGAAGAAACGGAACTGGTTTTCCCCTTGAACTCCGGCAACCCGATCGCCTTTGCACCAAATGAGATCAAGGTCTTTGACATCACGCGGACCTACGTTCGTGATAGCAACAATGACCGTGGCACCACATGGAAAAATTTCATGGCAGGGGGACCAGGCTCTGGCGACGACCAACCGGACGGCCACACTCGCCAAGCCCATGTTTTGTTAAATCCCGGGACTGGCGAATGGCTCCACGCAACTGGCTATTTGTCGATGAGTCAAACACCCGCAGACGGTGTCGTGTCAGCAGGGCCCGGGAACCGCGGCCCGTTAAAAGGAAACAAGCTAAACGACCCGAGGATGACGACCCTGAGGATGTATGACAAAGACAGCTCGCTTCTTTCCCACGCGCCCGATCGGGACTGGTCTGGCAACAAGCCCGGTACGATGGGTTTTGTGAACAACAAGCCGGATACCTACAATTACCAGGACTTCCGCTACTGGTTGGACAGGCCATATCTGCAAGTCATGACCCGCCCCCTGCAAGGCATAAGCCGTGTTGAAAACCGCGCCATGCGTTCACTGGCAGAGCTGGGCCGTGTTTTCGATCCCTCGTGGACCCATCCTGCGGGTCGAGGAACTGGAGACGGCCCTTTCGCCCAAGGAGTCTTGTCTCCCTTCCGAGGCGGTGGCACCCTGGCCATAGGTCAACCCTCAGAGGCCACCATGAGCGGCAGTACGATGGCCGATCATCTGGATGCCAAGCCGTGGAACATCATGGATATATTCGCCATTGAAGGTGAGGGAGACTCCTTGGGCGGGGAGGAATTCGGTAACTTGGAGTGGCGTGGACGTGTGAATCTGAACAGCCAGAAAAGCTTCGCCCAGACCACAGGGATCAAGAGCAACCATGAGCTGGTTATGCAGCTTCCCAGCCTCAGGTTGGGCCATATAAACCGCCCCACGGACTTCGAATTCGCCTCCGTGGCGGCAGAGTTGAAACGCCGCCTGACCAAGGGCGGATTGCGTTCTGACGGAAGCATGATCAATAGCTGGAAGGATGCGCTTCCCTTATATTCTCCCGGCCAACTCAGCGAGCTGGAGAGCTGGAGCCAACCCACTTCCTTCGAGCCCTCTGAGAGCAGTGCAGCCGGCGATCTGGGGCTTATGAACCGCTCCGACCCCTCGCGTGAGGAAGCCATGATGCGAACGGCCAATCTCGTCACAACCCGTAGCCATTGTTACCGCGTTGTGGCGGCAGGCGAAGCGCTCGGACCCAACGGAGAGGTTCTAGCGCGCCGGATACAGGAAAACGTCCTATTCTTCCATTGCACTTGGGATCCGATCACCGGTGAACTGAAATCCGTGAAACCCAAAACACTCTATGTCCGCTCCTTGTAGAAAAGTCCTGCTGATGGTGATGATTTTGATCGGTACTCTCCCTCTGCCGGCTGCCTCTCTGAGGTGGATTCATCTGGGCGCGATCGGTTCCGGGATGGCAGGTCTGGCGATTGACGGAAAGACAGCTTATCAAAAAATGCCCCCTGGAAAAGCCACCCCCTGGGGTAGCGTCGCACCGGGTCTACATCGGTTCCGGGTAGCATCAGGGACAAATTCCGGATCCGACTTTGAACTGGATATTGCTGAAGACCAAATGATTACGCTTGTAAGCGTTTCAGATAAAAATGGGGACGTGCAATGCCGAACGTTCGGTCTGGATAAGGCTCAAGGTGAAATCTTTGTCCTCAATATGCTTCCGGGTGCCACCATGAGTCTTCCAGAAAGCAACCAGAAGGCCATTTTTGGAAAGGGTTTCTGGCTCCCTGACGATAAGCCGCACACAACCATCTCTTTGGTCGATGGCGTAGGATTCAGTGGAAAGGTCGACATCACGCGTTTGGGCGACATGGCGAAAGGTCCTTACCTCGCCGTCATTTGTAGCAACTCTGACGCGAAGCCAAGCCTCGCAATCCTTCGGAACCACGATTCCCTCTTCGAGACGGGTGACAAATCGGTCGTAGTTCCCGGGGAATTGGACGCGCTTATAAAAGTCGTTTCGGAGGGAAATGATGTGGCCGTGGGGCGGTTCGAGCCAGCGGAGATCAACTGGGAAGAGGTGAAAAGCCGGATCTTTTGGTTCAATCTGGCGATTGATCAAAGTCCATGCCGACTGGAAATAGGAGACTTCCCGGCCATGCGGCGCATGCCTTCGGGGCGCGGCTCGGGCTTCGTGAAATGGCCTGCCGGGGATTGGAAAACGGATGTGGTGGTGGAGCGCACCAACGAGAAAGTTGGAAGCGGAAATTTCTCACTTACTCCCAGCGGCAGCATCGGGCTCATAAGCTCGGGTGGCGGGAAACATCCCCACCGGTTGCTCACGCTGGAAGGGAGAAAAAGCGAAGAAAGCGGATCCGGACAAAAGTCACAGATTCGGTTCGTAAACGCTCTCCCAGCCGGAGCCCTAGAGGCCGGCGTTCAATATGATCCGCAGCCTGTAACGATCCGATTGGAGCCAGGAAAAACCAGCGAGATCTTTCCGCTCGAAAATGGCGTTTTTCCCGGAGCGACGATTGATTTTGCCCTCGGTGCCGCCGACATGCCGACAACCCGAATCCCTCCTATGCGCCCCATGCCACCGGGAGATTGGGTGATGGTTGTCCACCTTGATCCTGAAACATACGCCTCCCCGGTTCTCACATGGGTGGAAATGGACAAAGGTGCCATTACGTCTCCCTCCGAAACCCACCAAGACGAATGACGGCGGTGGAACCTGGATGGTCAGAGGTGCTTCGGCCAAGAACCACCGGGATACCAGCAAACACCGCCCTATCCGCAAGCGGGTCATCCTCTTGGTTCCCATAGGCGCCCGACACACTCATAAGCTCCACGCCTCGGGTTCGGGACAGCCAGCATTTTGGAAAACTCGCACATGTTCGTGGCGGGTGCGCCTAATGCTGGGGCTTTGAGTGCCGTTACTTGAAACCCCAGAAGCGGATCCCGTTACGAGAGATTCGTGCGAGGCCATCCCCCCCAAGTGCCTTTTCGAAGCCCGCAGCGATCCTCGTCAGATTTCCAGGGTGGTTTGCCTCTCCCTCCAGCGGAAACTCCACAAAGTCCGGGGGAGGTGCCATCTCCGGCGCGTCCGTCTCCAGTAGAATCCTCTCCTGCGGAAGCTGCCGGTAAACTTCCAGCACCTTCGCCTTCCGCTCCTGCAGAAAGTATCCGGAAAACGAGAAATACGCGTCTCCCTTTTTCATCAGCCGTTGCGCCACCTCAATGGGTCCGCCGAAAGAATGCATCAGGAATTTCTCCGGCCACTCGTCCAGCTCGAACAGTTGCTCCCAGGCCTTTAAGCAATGGATCGTCGCCACCCGTCCGAACTCCCTCGCGATCTCCACCTGTTTCAGAAAGACCTTCTGCTGCACTTCCATCCCCGGGCCTTCAACCCACCCGTCCAAGCCGATCTCACCAATCGTTGCCTGCTCGTTCCCCTCCAACAAACGGCGCAATCTGTCCTCCCAGCCCGCCGTCGCTGTACCCGCGAACCATGGATGGATACCGAACGCCGGGACCACATAGCCGGGAAAAATCCGCGCCAGTTCCGCAACCGCATCCCAATCATCCTCCCGGGTCCCATTCACCACGCAGCCGCTTACTCCCTGCTGCTTCATCTCAGCAACGAGCTGTTCCACGCTCCTGCCGAAACGCGCACTTTGCAGATGATTGTGTGAATCCAGCATCTCCTTACGTATTCTATCCACCACTGGCTCTTCCGCCAGTTTTCTTACATTCATGTTTCCCGGGAATCACCTTGCCTCCGGGTTCAGCTTCTTCCATTTCCTTACTGAGACCCCATGATCACGAGCCGTTCCCTATTCATCCCCGCTTTTCAGATTCTTTGCATTTCCGCTTCTACGGCGGAAACCTTCCCTGCGGCCAACGGCCTAGAGCGCTCGCTTGTCGCTCGCGAGCCGCTGCTCCAGAACCCCGTCTCAGTCGCCGTCGATGTTGATGGCTCAGTCTACGTGACCGAGACAACCCGTCGCAAAGCCGCCGATCTGGACATTCGGGAATTCGCAAAACACGGCTGGATCCCGCACGACGTCTCACTAACTTCCGTGGCTGACAGGCTCGCCTTTTTGGAGAAAGAACTGACCCCTGGAAAGTTCGACAGCCACCCATCGCTCAAGGACCACAATAAAGACGGCGTGGTGGACATAAAAGATCTCACCGCCTTCAGTGAAAAAATCATCCGCCTCACCGATAACAGCGACGATGGCGTCATGGACACGAAAACCGTTTTTGCGGAAGGCTTCAATTCCGTGGTCACCGGCATCGCCGCCGGCGTCTTCGCATGGCGGGGGGACGTTTACACCACCATCGCTCCGGATTTCTGGAAACTCCGGGACACCACCGGCGATGGCAGGGCGGATGAAAGAAAATCGCTAGTTCACGGCTTTGGAAACCACATCGCCTACGCCGGCCACGACATGCACGGCATCACCTGGGGACCGGACGGCCGCATCTACTGGTCGATCGGGGACAAGGGCACCAACGTCACCACCGGGGATGGAAAAAATCACTACGCACCCCATGAAGGTGCCGTCCTCAGAGTGTTCCCCGACGGCTCCGGCTTTGAGATTTTCGCTCGCGGCCTGCGCAACCCGCAGGAAATCGCCTTCAATCATTATGGCGACATGTTTTCGGTAGATAACGACGCGGATCTCGCCGGCGAACGCGAACGCTTCGTCCACATCACCGAAGGCTCTGATACCGGCTGGCGCAACTACTACCAATACCGTGGATCTGATTACAACCCGTGGATGGAAGAAAACCTTTGGCAGCCGGACGGACCCAATCAGCCCGCATACATCACTCCGACTCCCGAAAACTATTCTGACGGACCCGCTGGATTCGCCTTCAACCCTGGCACCGCTCTGAACGACAGGTATCACAACTCCTTCTTCGTGACCGAATTCCCCAAAGGAAACCTCCGCTCCTTTAAGGTGGAGCCCGATGGCGCGACTTTCAAAATCACCGACGATCACATAGTCCTCTCGGGCCCCATGAACGTCGGCATCCAGTTCGGCCCCGACGGAGGCCTATACACTGCGGACTGGTCCGGAGGCTATCCTCTCAATAACAAAGGAGCCGTTTGGAAACTCGACGACCCGTCCCAGGCGAAAACCGCCATTCGTGAGGAAGTCGCCGCTCTCCTCAAAAAAGGCCCCAGCAAAGCAACTATTACAGATCTGGTAAAACAGCTCGCACACCCGGACCAGCGCATCCGCCTCGACGCCCAATGGGAGCTTGCCTCTCGTCAAGCAAAGGACGAACTGCACCAGGTCATACTCGGGGAGAAGCAGGACCAGTTCGCCACGATTCACGCGCTATGGGCACTGTCACAAACAGGTGATTTCTCCGAAAAGACTTTCGCCCGTCTCGTCGCTTCAAAAGACGCGGAACTCCGCGCCCAGGCAGCCAAGCATGCTGGAGAAACTTCCAAAGAGCCAGTTCCAGGCCTCATCAGCCTGCTCTCCGATGGCAGCCCCCGCGTTCGTTTTCACGCCGCCACCGCTGTATGGAAGCTCCGCATGAACAGCGCCCTCGACGCCACGATTACCATGCTGGCCGAGAACAACAACGACGACGACTACCTCCGCCACGCCGGCGCCCTTGCCCTCTCCGGCATGGACATGGATCAGGTGGCCGCGAAAACCGTCTCCCACGAGAACGCGGCCGTGCGCCTGGCCGCCGCCGTCGCCTTCCGCCGCACCAGCTCCTCCCATGCGGAGAAACTCCTTCTTGATAGCGATCCCCAGGTCGTTGCCGAGGCCGCCCGCGCGATCTACGATGAACCTAGTATCCAGAAAAGTTTCCCGGCTCTCGCTGAACTTCTCTTCACCAAGCCTGGCTCAACCGTGCCCGCCCTGCGCCGCTCCATCGCTGCCAACCGGCACCTGGGCGACGAGGCCTCGGCCAGCCGCCTCACCAGCTTTGCCACAGAGCCTTCTTATCCTGCGGGACTCCGCGCCGCCGCCCTCCAGGCGATCGCATCATGGCCGGTTGCATTCTCCACCGATCCCGTGGACGGGCGTCATCACCCGTTCGCCGCCGCCCCGGTGGAAGCCGCCCGCAAGTCATTTGCAACCGCCGCTCCAGCTCTCCAGCAGGATCCGGACGAAGCTGTCGCCACCGCCGCCGCCACCGCTGCCAAGGCTTTCGACATCGTGGCCGACGAGAAGACCCTCGCGGCTCAAGCCGCCGACACCCGATTAGAATCTCAGCCACGTCTTCGCGCAATGCAGGCCCTGAGCAAGGTGTCGCCGGTTCTTTTCAACGAAGCCGCCGGAAAACTTCTCACAGACAAGAGCCCCGCAGTCCGCTCTGGCACCGCAGCCGTTCTGGTCAAAACCAATCCCGAGGCAGTCATCGCTTACGCCCGACAAGCACTCGCATCCTCAAACAACATTCCGGAGCGCCAGCAGGTGGTGGGGATTCTTGCGGGGCTCGACAGCGCCAAGGCGGCCGATCTCGTCTCCACGCTGCTGAAGCAGGCACTGGCATCCCCTGCAAAATCTGGCACCGGCTACGACCCCGCCTTGCTTTTGGAGTTGATCGAGGCCTCCGAATCCAAACCTCTGATCGAGAAATTAGAAACCCTCGGCGAGATCGGCCCGCACCTCCCCGCCCTCCACGGCGGCGATCCGGCCCTCGGGAAAAAAGTTTTCAACGAGCACCTCGCAGCTCAATGCATCGCCTGTCACCGCATTGGTAAGGAAGGCTCTAACGTCGGCCCTCCTCTAACCGGCATCGGCAACAAAAACCGCGAACATATCCTAGAATCATTAGTTCTCCCCCAGGCTGAGATTGCCCCCGGCTACGGACTGATGAGCGTCACCAAAAAGGACGGCTCCAGCATCGCCGGGGCGTTCAAAGAAGAGACGCCTGCTGCCGTCACTCTGATTCTCCCCGACCTGACTGAAGTCGCTGTCGCCACTGCGGACATCGCCACCCGCACTCAGCCTGTCTCCACCATGCCGCCCATGGGCGTCATCCTGAACCCAAGGGAACTTCGTGATCTCGTCGCCTACCTCGCGGAACTCAAATAAATTCTCGCCACTCATACAGCGGCATCTTTTTCATCGGGATCCTCATACCAGGGCAACTTCGCCTGGATGTTCCGCTGCAAATCGGCGATCACCTGCGCACCTAACAGAATGATCAAGGCCGCCGCCTCCATCGAAAGCAGTAGTATGATCGTTGTTGCCATGGAGCCGTAAACCGCGTTCACCAGCGAGAGGTGGGTGAAATAACTGACCAGCGCGGTCCGCAGGATCTCCCACATCACCGCCGCTGTCACACCCCCTGCGAGGGCCAGTCGGAACGAAATTTTTGTCACCGGCATCACTTTGTAGAGAGTCGTGAAAAGCAGGACCAGCCCCAGAAAACCCGCCATGTAGAGCCCTGCACCGGCGATCCATTGAACCGCGATGTTGAAGCCACCCAGCGCGAAGGTCCGCCCCTGAGCCGACTCGGCCAGCGCTGTAAACGCCGTCAGCACCACCAGCGCAAACCCCACCAGCGTGATGAACAGATACGGCAACAACGCTGAGATCCAAAACCGACGTCTTCTCAAAGCCATCTTCCGGTGAAAAATGATGGCAAAGGCATTTTCCAACACCCGGAATCCGAGCGAGCTGAAAAACAGCAGCACCCCGAGCCCCACCCAGCCCAGCAGCTGACGCGTTTCCAGAAACGCCTCCAGCACCCCTACCAACATCGGCGAGGCACCGGGTGAAATCAATGAAGCCTCCGTCATCAGAGCATCCATGATCAGCCTTTCATCAAAGAAGTGCGAGAAGGCGACCAGAAGCACGGCGGCCAAGGGGACCAGCGAGAGCATGGCGTTATACGCAACCGCGCCAGTCAGGAGCATACCGTCATTCATAAAAACAAAGTCCCGCACCACCCTGCGGGCGAATCGGTACAAACGAATGAGGGGGAGCTTCACCGGGCTAAGGTGAACCCTCTACCGGCTCCCGTCTAGCAACATAGCCCCATCGAAAAACCGATCGAGAGCCGGTTGCTTTCCCTCCCGCCTGCACGATGATCCGCATACCATGAACGGATTGAGCATGATTTTACTGCTGCTCGCAGCCGCGACCCTCTTCAGCAGTTGTTCTTCATCTGCGCTCGATTATCAAACTGTTCGAGACCTGACTTATACGCCGAAGTCCTGGCCGACTGCCCAGGTCGCCGATCTTTACAAGCCGGTCTCGAAGCGCCCCGCCCCCGCCGTCCTCCTCATCCACGGTGGAGGCTGGAGCAAGAGCGAACGCCGCTCCGACATGAACCGCATCGCCCGCAATCTCGCCAGACGCGGCTACTTCGTCATGAACGCCACCTACCGCCTCACCCCGGAATGGCAGTACCCCGCCCCGGTGGAGGACCTGTCCGAGGCCATCCGCTACCTGCGGCGAAACGCTGGTTCACTAAATATCGATCCATCCCGCATCGCCACCTTTGGCTACTCCGCCGGAGGCCACCTCGCCGCCCTCACCGGCCTCGAGCCTGACAACAATATCAGCGCCATCGTCGCGGGCGGAGCCCCTGCCGATCTGACGCTCTGGCCCAATGGCAAACTCACCGGCCTGCTGCTTGGCGGTCCCGTCAAAGGAAACGAGGCGAAATACCGTGCCGCGTCCCCGGTCAAGCAGGTGACCAGGATCAGCCCGCCTGTCTTCCTCTACCATGGCACCTCCGATTCTGTCGTACCTCTCGAACATCCAAAAGCCTTCATCGCGGCCTTGCAACAAAACGACGTTCCTCACGAGGTCTATTGGATCGAAGGCAGGTCCCACATCTTCACCCACCTCTTATCAGCGGAAGCCATCCCAAAGGCGATCAACTTCCTCGACAAGCATCTGAACCACCGCGCCCCGGCACCGTAAGAAATTCCTACCGAGCCCCGTTGCGGACTGCGGCCTAGTGTGTGCTTGCCTGCGCCTCCCCGCGCCCCACCTGCTCCACCCTCCCTGAGGGCTGGCACAACAACCTCCACCGCTTCCCCCACTCCACCCACCAGGGCGTCCTCCCTCACGAAATCGACCTCCCCAACCAGTCGTCCCGCAGAAATAATCTCAGGCAACCCCCTCGTCCCAGATCGAGCGCAGCTCTTCCACGCTCTCGTTCAGCAGATCCATATCGAACTCATGCACGTCGATCCCAACGCCGAGGTCTTTGAGTAGTAGAACGGTGAGCTCTCCGCCAAGATGCTCGCGGAATTCATCCAGGCCAGCTAACACACGGCGCACCCCCTTCTTGTCCATCCAATCAAGCGCCGGATGATAGATCGTCAGACCCAGCCCCTCCAGCACTTTCAAGATCCGGATCACCTCCGCATCTCCTAACAAGCCTTTCTTCCGCGAGTAGATTGAATCGAGCGCCAGCCCCACGGCGACCGCCTCGGAATGCGGCAGCTGATAGTTCGTCAGCGCCTCAAGCTTGTGCGCAGCCCAATGGCCGAAATCCAGCGGTCTGCTGGATCCCGTCTCGAACGGATCACCGCCAGTCGCGATGTGCCGGGCGTGCAACAGCGCAGAGCGCTTCACACACTCCTCGAAGACGTTCCGCTCCTGAAGCGCCAACCCACGAACGTTCTGCTCGATCCATTCAAAAAAATCGCGGTCTTTCACCAGCGCCACTTTCACCGCCTCGATCAAGCCGGCGACACTGGTTTCATCATCCTGACTCTCCAGAAAACGAAAATCATTTATCACCGCGAAAGGCACTGAGAACGAGCCGATCCAGTTCTTCTTCCCGAAGGCATTGATTGCGCTTTTCACGCCCACCCCGCTGTCGTCCTGAGATAAGGTAGTTGTTGGAAAACGCACCAGCCTCACCCCTCGGTGGGCCGTCGAGACCGCGAACCCCACCGCGTCAAGGAACGCCCCGCCGCCGATCACCAATACGTACGAGTGCCGATCGATGTGGCCGAGATCAATCTCCCTCCACGCCTCCCGCACCAGATCGTCATCAGCCTTGCAGCTCTCGCCGCCCCCAAAAATGCGGACCCCTCGGAAATCCAGATCGAGCTTTTCGAAATAGCCGTGGATCTCATCCGTGAGCCCTTTCCACGCATCGCATACCGCCTTTTCCAGAAACACCAAAACCCTTCGGCCGCTGCCCTCTCTCAGCACCTCCGCCAAGGCAGGATTGCGCGGAGAGAACGCCTCCCGCGTGAAAATCACCCGATGTTTGAAACTCACCGGAATATCAAAATCAAATCGTTCCATCTAGCCGCCCCTACGTATGCCCCTTTACCCTCGCTAGCCAATCTTTCTTTCCGCCCGGATGGCATTCGCGCTTCAACTCCGCCTGTCGTGACGTAAACTCCTCTCATGCCTGAAGAGACCACCCTCTACGAATCCAAATGGCTCGGTCTCTACCGCCGCGACGATTGGGACTACGCCCGCCGACCGAACTCGGATGCGTGCGTAGGCATCCTCGCCCTCACGGACAAGGACGAGATCGTGCTGATCGAGCAATTCCGCGTTCCCGTCCAGCAGACGGTCATCGAGATCCCTGCCGGCCTCGTCGGTGATGAGCCCGAGCACAAGTCCGAGCCACTCGCCGACACTGCGGCCCGGGAGCTCTTGGAGGAAACAGGCTACCGCCCTGCCCACATGCGTCTCCTACTCGCCAGCCCCACCTCACCGGGCATGACCCCGGAATTTACTCATCTCTTCCTCGCCACCGAATTGGAAAAAGAACACGACGGAGGTGGCACCGGCTCAGAGGACATTCTTGTCCACAAGGTTCCTCCTCTAACCGACTTGCGGCGCTTCCTAGATCAAAAGCAATCCATGGGTTTCGCAGTGGACTTCAAAATCCATGCCGCCCTCGCCGCCGCTCAGATCGCTTTCTAAACCACCGCTAACGGAAACCGAAAGCGGGCTTGTCACATCGCTTTCGGACGGCGATAAGGGACAATGCCAGTCAGCGGAGCTTCGGAAAAATACTTGGTCAAACCGGGATCAAAAGTCGACCTGATGAAAATCGACGCCAACGGCAAAGACCTTTTCGACGATGGTGGCAAGGACGACAGCGGCCCTGCTTTCGAGGAACTGCAGGAGATGCTCAAAGACTTTCAAAAGCTTCTCTACGCTCAAAACAAACACCGCATTCTCGTGGTGATGCAGGCGATGGATACCGGCGGCAAGGACGGCTGCATCAAGAGCGTCTTCTCCCGCATTGATCCTCAGGGCGTCCACGTCCGCTCCTTCAAAAAGCCCGCGGAAGAGGAGCTGGCGAGAGATTTCCTTTGGCGCGTCCATCAGAAAGTCCCCCGCAATGGCCAGCTCGTCATCTTCAACCGCAGCCACTACGAGGACATCATCGCGGTGAAAGTGAAAAAACTTTACCCAGAGAAAATCTGGAGGCAGCGCTACCAGCACGTTATCGACTTCGAGCGTATGCTCGCCGAGGAAGGCACAACCATCATCAAAATCTACCTTCACATCTCCAAGGAGGAGCAGAAGCGACGTCTCCAGTCCCGCCTCGACAATCCGGACAAGCACTGGAAGTTCAATCCTGAAGAT
The DNA here is from genome assembly GCA_041748235.1 of Akkermansiaceae bacterium. GTDB lineage: Bacteria > Verrucomicrobiota > Verrucomicrobiia > Verrucomicrobiales > Akkermansiaceae > Luteolibacter. The sequence continues at coordinate 37,511 of JBGTDO010000132.1, forward strand.
CTTAAGGACCGCGCTCTTTGGGGCGATTTCATGGAGACCTACGAGGACGTCCTCGCCAAAACCTCCACCGAATACGCCCCCTGGTTTGTCGTCCCCGCCAACCGCAAATGGTACAGGAACCTCTGCGTAGCCCGCATCATGGTCGACGCCCTCAAAAAGCTGGACATGAAGTTCCCGAAGATCACTTGGGATCCAGAGTCAATGGTCGTCGAGGATTGAACCTCGGAAAACCATTTCCCAGGCCCCCGAACGCCACGCCAATGAGCGCACCGATCAAAGGACCACGGCTGCTGGCCTTTTCCGCCACTCCTCACCTCTCGCTGGCGGAAAATTTCCAAGAGACACTCCATGCGGAGGTGCCACGCATCAAACAACTCCTAGGCGAGGGATTGATTGCCCTATCATCGGCGGACTCTCAGGCGGACCTCCTTTTCATCAGAGCCTGCGTCAATTTCCGGATACCAGTGATCGTCTTGGCTGATTCTGACAGGCCTCATGCGGAAGACGATCAGCACCTGGCTCTGTCAAAGGCACTGCTGAGTGTGGCGCTTGCGAAATACACGATGCTGAACACCGGGACCCGGGCGATCTCCTCATACCTTCTCGAGTGGGCGGACGTTCTGCTCCTCGCCAATTCGCCCTCGGCATCCGAAGAAATTCTTGAAAACGCGATCGCCCTCGGCATCCCGACGCGGACTCTATCCCCCGCAGTTTGGCGGATTCCTTTTGTGCCCGTAGCCGCCCCTCGCCACGGTTTTGACACCAGGAGAGACCTCCTCGACTTTCTGGATCTCAGATTCGGCGGTAAGCAGGGCTGAGACAAAAGGTCCCAGGCTCCTTCGTTTTGCAATTCGCGCCAGTCTATTTTGCAACACCCACCTGGTATCGAATCCCCACGATCCTTTAAGGAATGGGATCTGCGTAAGGTGGCGTGAAAGCTGCGAAAGAAGATGCGATCCCTGCGGCCATGCATCTGCTCCTGAAACTACTCCTCATACCCTGCGCGCTGTGCGGCCCCGCATCCGCACAGATCGACTTGGCGAGGCAGGCAATTCAGGTTTCGGACCGGATCTACGACCAGTGGACCATCTTCACCCATCCGAAATCGGGCTACCAGCTTCCGATTCCACCCCGGGTCCGTGCGCTCGGTGTGCCTGAAACCCAGACGAAAGCAACCTTCGTCTCACCCGATGGTGGTTTTGCGATGACAGCATGGGCGGGCCTCACTGAAGAATCACCTTCCCACGTCTTCGAGAGGGAGTGGAGAAGGGCTCGCGAACAGGGTGGCAGGGCAATCGACTACCAGACCAAGTCCAAAACGTGGTTCGTCGTTTCAGGAACCGACGCGAGCGGGATGGAGTTCTACCACAAATTCACGATGCAGGGGAATCACATCGGCGCCTTCGAGCTTTCCTATCCCAGGGCTCGTCTCTGGGAGTTCGAGCCATGGGTGATTGGTATCGAAGAAGGCTTCCGCCTCGTCGCACCTCCCGAGGGGGAGCCCGGGCCGACGCCCCGTTTTCCCGGAGCGCCACCGCGTTCGATCCCCGGCGACCCCGCGCCAGATTCGCCGGACACCACTGCCCGCGAAACAATCCCCACCCGCCCCACAGTCCGCGACCGCGAGCCAGGGCCGACTCTCCCCCCTGCGAGCAACCGTGAGTCCGCCAGCCGCGAAACGCCCCCGCCCACTCGGACCACTCCTCCTCCAACCCGAGCTGAAGTAAAACTGCGGGACCCGTCCCCGAGCCTCAAGCTTGATAGACCTGCGGACCCCGAGCCAAAGGCCCAAACCACTAGTCTCCCGATCGGTAAAGACGCCCCCGGAAAGCCAGGCTTCGTTTACAGCCCCTTTGATGCCGGGCGCCTCGTCGACGTGTCCGGCATCCCCTCCGGCACAAAGGTGAAGTGCCCGTACACGATGAAGATCTTCCTTGTCCCATAGCGGAGGGTGCTTGTATTTCCCCGACCTTGCCAGTATTCGGAGGGCCAACCACCCTTGCATGACCGAAAATTCCCACCAGACTCCGGCCCAGCGCTTCGCAGGGATTCCCGCTACAGATGACATCATAGTAAAGCTCGCTGACCTGCAGTACCCGCTTCAACTCAGCTTCAAGCTTCTGGCGCTCGCGAGCCAGGCGACTGTGACCGATGCCGCAGGGAGGACGATCCTGCACACCAAGCAGAAGATGTTCAAGTTCCGAGAGCACGTGGAAATTTTCACCGACCAATCAAAAGCCACTCTGCTTGCGGAAATAAAGACGAACAAGGTGATTGACTGGTCCGCTCGATACGGCTCCACCGATGCCTCCGGGCAGCCGATCGGTTCCGTCGGCCGCAAAGGCTGGAGGTCCATGTGGAGAACACACTACGAAGTTTTTAACCCCGGCGACTCCCAACCGGACTTTGCCATCCGCGAGGAGAATCCGTTCGCCAAAATCATGGATGGCATTATCAGCGACATCCCGGTCATCGGCATGGCTAGCGGCTACCTTTTCCACCCACGCTACCTTGCCGCCCGCACCAGCGGAGAGCAGGTCATGCGACTGGAGAAAAAAGCCGCCTTCTTTGAGGGCCGCTTCTCGATCCAGAAGCTCGACCACCTCACGCCGAGAGAAGAGTTGAACCTGATTCTCTCCTTCATGATGCTAGTCCTCCTAGAGCGGAAAAGGGGCTGAGGAGGCGGAGCACCACCTCCTATGACTATCTCACCATTCCGTCATCACCTTTAGGTCACTTCCTACAACCCGTCTTTTAGCCGCCAATCATCAGACACCTCCTGTTTCACCAGGGTTTTGGCTCAGGCGGGGTGGCGAGGCGGAGCGCTTTCCGGGGGCCAAATGCGGCTTCGGTCCTTTCCCGTTCACGTTCCCGTTCGGATATCTCCTTGCCTTCGCGGTATTTGTCCGAGCTGTGGCGTCTTCTCCCCAGCAGTCAAAGAGCCTCCTCAATTTCCAGGGATCTTGAATCCGACCTTTAAGAAAATCCTGCTTCACCACCCCAGCAGGCCGCTGTCGGAACGCCGCTCCCCACCGCTCCAAGTGCCGCAAATAATAAGGCCGAGCCTCCTCCGGAACCCTCTCCCTCACCAAAAGATCCTGGAAATCCAAGCTTCAAAATCCATCCTTTTTGCAGCTTGTGATCCCCGCACGTCCCGATATTTTCGACCCGTCGGCAATCCAAAGGTTCCACCCCACACGAAAGCGGAAAAGCGGTTATTCTGATGCAAGATTCTGATGCAAGATTCCTGATGCAAGATTCCGGGAAATATGACATAAATCCTTTGACTGCGGGGATTGGGGCGGTAGAGTGGTTCCATGAAAGGCAACAAACGCTGGATCGCTCCGTGGGCTGGATCTGAGGAAAAGCTGTCGATCTACCACTGCGTCTCGCGGGTGGTTGACCGGAGGTTCGTGTTCGGGGACGAGGAGCGGGGGAAGTTCCGGATGTTCATGCGGATGGTGGAAAATTTCAGCGGCTGCCGGGTGCTTGCCTACTGCGTGATGTCGAACCATTTCCACATTCTTCTGGAGGTGCCGCCGATGCCGGCGGGCGGCCTCAGTGATGCGGAGCTGCTCAAACGTCTGGGGGTGTTCTACGGGGAGAGTTTCGTGAAAAGCGTTGCCGAGGAGCTGGTTGCGGCGCGGACGGAGGGCGGCGTGGAAGGCGGGAATCCCGGGCGGGTGGCGGAGATCCACGAACGTTTCACGAAACGGATGCATGATCTGAGCGATTTCATGAAGACGCTGCTGCAGCGTTTCACCC
>JBGTDO010000133.1:0-3956 GCA_041748235.1 Akkermansiaceae bacterium
TGGTGAAAATCGATCCGAAAGCCATCGGCGTCGGCCAGTACCAGCACGATGTCGATCAGCGCGCTCTGAAAACCTCCCTCGACGACACCGTCGAATCCTGCGTCAACGGCGTCGGCGTCGAGCTCAACACCGCCTCCAGGCACCTGCTAGGGAAGCGCTGAACAAAGGCGCAAGTTCAGAGAAGTTCCTGATTTGAAAATTCCGGATGCTACCCGGGTTGCGCGGCACTGGGTTCCTGATGGATTTTCATTCCGGATTCCGCTGCGTTTGATGTCTTTTGTGATCGTTTTCCCCCTCCGGCGGCTTGGTCGCGCTGTGTTCATGCTGTTTGCCGGGCTGCGACCACGAGGTTCCCCAGTCCGAAGAGGACTTGCAACTGGTGGTGGTTTTTGGCCAGTCCCCGGTAGCGGGTCTTCCGGTGTTTGAAGAGGTTTTTGATAATATGGAAGGGGTGCTCGACGAAGGCCCTGACCGAGGCTTTCGCTTTTTCAATGGCCAACAGGGCGTCTTTCTCCGGTCCGTCCTCCATCTTCCTGATCGGCTGGCGGCGTCCGGCGATCTGCCAGTCGAGCTTTCCTTCCGGGTCGGCGGCCTTGATTTCACTGCGCTTTCCAATCCCCACGTAGCCCGCGTCGGCGTGGACCTGCGTTTCGCTTCCGTGCAGCAGCCCGGCGGTTTGGGAAATGTCCGAAACGTTGGCCGCCGTGGATACGACGGTGTGGACCAGGCTGCTGTGGCGATCCACCCCGATGTGCGCTTTCATCCCGAAATACCATTGGTTGCCTTTCTTTGTCTGGTGCATTTCGGGGTCGCGCGCCTTGTCCCTGTTCTTCGTGGAGGAGGGGGCGTTGATGATGGTGGCATCGACGAGGGTGCCTTCGCGCATGAGCAGGCCGCGCTCTTCAAGGTGCGCGTTGATGGTTTCGAAAATGGCCGCGCACAGGTCGTTTTTCTCCAGAAGGCGACGGAATTTGAGCAGGGTGGTGGCATCGGGCACGGGATCGGTGGAGAGGTTGATGCCGAGGAAGGAGCGCATGGCCTGGCTGTCGTAAACGGCGTCTTCGAGGGCTTCGTCAGCCAGCCCGTACCATTGCTGGAGGAAGTAGAGGCGCAGCATGCGCTCCAGGCCGATGGGCGGGCGACCGCGCCTGCCATCCGGGTAGCTGGGCCTGATCGCGGCGAGGAGTCCGTCCCACGGGACGACATCTTCCATGGCTACCAGGAATTTTTCACGCCGCGTGACCTTTCGTTTTCCTGCGAATTCGAGTTCTGAAAATCCCGGTTGGTGCTCCATGGCCGAGATTACCGAATTTTCACTTTGAGGCGAGTCGGATTTAATCAGCGCTTCCTTAGATTAACGGATCAATACGTAGGCTTGCTGGTTCCTTATCATGTTGGGATTTTGTTCGCCAGCCAAGAGACGCGGAGATGGAAGAGATTTGGTGTTTCAGAAGGACTACTAGCGCCGTGCGGTTGTAGCTTCGAGAATAGTGGCTTGAAGAAATTTTGCCAGCTTTTCCAGGTCATCTTGAATCGCGAAGATGAGCTGGTGACCCGTCAGGTTTCGGGAGGCGCTCAGGGTTTCCACTAGACCGGCCCGTGAGATGGCGGGCATGGCTTCATCCAGCGCCTGGCGGAGGCGGATGGACTGGACTTGCTCCGGAAAGCCGTCGAGGCCGGGCTCACCGATGGCGGTGATGAAAGTGGTAATGGCGGAAAAGACGGGCATCCAATCGACCCAACGCGGAGGTGCGGAGTCTTGGGAAGGGCTGATAAGAAAGTCCGATGCGCCGGGATTGAGCCAGAAGATCTTCTCGCGGCCGTGCCGGCGTGAGCGGATGTGGCCGGAGTATTCCATCTCGTTGAGCGTGTGCTGGACGGATTTGGAGAAGTAGCCGGTGTCCCGGGCGATCGCGGCGGGATGACCGGACTCGTGAGTGAGCAGCCAGGCGAAGATCTCCGCACGGGCATTTACCCCGAAGAGCGCACGGAGGCCGCAGAGCAGGTTGGCGGCCCGGCTGGATTCCGGTGATTGGCTCATGCCGCGCAGTTCGATGGGACCGCGCAGCAAGCCGTGGCGAAGGAAATCCGGATCAGGCTTGTGGAGGATGGGCATAGCACTGCCATCGTAGTGAATGAAGAGCGGCTCGGGTTTGACCTCGGCAGGTATCGGGTCGGAGATCCTGGTCCATTTCCTCATCACCGATTGCTTGGAGAGAATGGTGCTGATCGAGGTCATGACGCGCAGATCCGCCACCGGCCACTCGTCATGGAGGCGGCGGAGTCGTTGGAGGTTGATGCGCTTGCCGTTCGAGCTGAGCCAATCGATCACCTCGTCGAGCAGGCGCGCGTCGTAGCGGCTGAAGCGCGTGGTGGCCAGCAAGAGGGCTTCGGGATCAATTAGGCGGGGATCTTCACGATCAGACTGTCCGGCGACCCCCAAGGTGGACCACTGTTGCCACAGGAAATCGAGGAAGCGCTTGAGGAGCTTATCCCTGGAATGTTGGAATGAGATGGGCATGTCCTAGGTGAGTGAGGATTTCGGGAAGTTTGTCGCGGTGGGAAAGCACCGGCATCTTTTCGAGAACCCAGCGGACGGCTGTTTCGGTCTCGGTGGCGGTGGGAGCGAGGGTGCGCAGGTCGTCCAGGTCGCGGGGTATCGCCCGGTTCAGGGCGGCGTAGGTCTTGAGCTGGATCTGGCCGGAGCGGGTTACGAAACTGATTTTCAGATAGTCCCCGTACTCCCGGGTTTCCAGTTCCTGCCAGAATGATGCGGGCAGCAGGTGCAGATCAGGAAAGTGCAATGAGGAAGCGCTGTTGAGCCAGTTCCCGTCCAGCTTGAGTTCATCCGCCACCTGGACAGCGGCCTCCATCAGATTTTCCGGCATTGGATACGCGACGTCCACATCACCGTTCCAGTTCCGCAGGGCGAGAATATCGACGTCATGGGTGGAGCGGGAAATGATCTGCTGAGCCAGCAGAGCCGAACCGCCACATACGACCAGCCAGAACGATTCCCCTTTCCGGGCAGCGAGCAGATTGCCAAGAAGCTGGAGTGCTTCCGTCAGGTTTTGTTGACTCAATTCCATAAAGAATAGCGCGAAAATATCCGTTATGGATGTTTTTGCAAGGTTTTTAGACGATTATGAACGGATCAGGCCGGCGGCAGGATCAGGCGCTTCAGCTCATCAATGGTGTAGGCGGGGGTTTTCCGGTGCAGCATGGCGTGGCAGTTCGGGCAGACGGGGCGAAGATCCTTAACGGGATCGACCTGATATTTCTCTGCGATCGTGGCAATCTCCCTCAGGTGGTGGACGTGGATGAATTCCTTGCCGATTGAGCCGTAGGTTTTCCCGAAGTCGAAGCCACAGACTGAACAGGCGTATCCGTAACGCACGAGGCAGGCTTTCCGTGCAGAAGAACTGCGTTCGTAGGCGTTGACGAGGACTTGGCGCACACTGCCCTCGGTGTGCGTGGCGGCGACAGGGACTTCCTCCGGAGAATCGAAAGTGGCCGGGGGTTCGTATGAATCAAGTATGTCCTGATGCCCCTGCATGGGGTCTCCGTATAAACCGGTATAATAGTTGATGTGCTGTCGAAGGGACTGGAGCGCCATCGCCAGACCCGGATCACCGTCATCGTTGTAAATACTCGAAAGGTAGTGTTTGGTAGCTGGAATGCTCATTTTTCGGCGGTAGTTTTCACCACGGAGCATATGGCCAAGGTTGCGGAGAAGGTTCCTCCCGCTACTTGGATTCAGTCCCGACTGGATCAACTTATTCTGAGCCTCCAAAAATTCGATCTTCCCTTGATGAAGAATGCGACCCACCTGATAGGCTTGTTCAAAATGCTCTCGGTCGATTTTCATGAGAGGTTATGCCCGGTGTTTGTTCGACAGCCAAGCTTGGTTCAAATGGACGTGCTGGGCTTCATTTCCCAAGGGGATGGCTCGATTG
>JBGTDO010000134.1:0-21016 GCA_041748235.1 Akkermansiaceae bacterium
CTGGACCAATAGTGAGCTGTCGCTTCCGAGCCTGCAGACGGCGTTGTTCCTAATTCCGGCATTCATCGCCTTCATCATTTTCACAGTCTCGATTTTTGCGGAAACCAACCGCATGCCTTTCGATCTTCCCGAGTGTGAAACCGAACTCGTCGGCGGCTACCACACAGAGTACTCATCCATGAAGTTTGCGATGTTCTTTATGGGAGAATACGCTGCGATGGTCATCGGCTCCGCACTAATCATCACTCTATTCCTTGGCGGCTGGTCCGCCGGGTTCACCCTCGACAAGCATATCGAGAACTTCGCGATTGGTGATTTTAGAATCGGTGGGTTCATTCACATCGGCATCTTCCTCACCAAGCTTCTTGTCTTTATCAACTTTTTCATCCTCGTCCGCTGGACCGTCCCCCGCTTCCGCTACGACCAGCTCATGAAGCTCGGGTGGGTCATTTTCTTCGAGGCCGCCCTGATCAACGTCTTCCTTGCCGCCCTCATCATTGCCGCTCCGGAACTGACCGCAGCGATCCTTATTGTCGGCCTGATCCTGCTCATCGTAGTCACCGCCGCCGTAGTCTGGGTGGCCAAGGTTTCCGAGCCGCCTGCGAAAATCCTACGCGCCTAAAATTTCACTGATCATTGCCACCTGGTCACTTTCAACTCCTTCCATGCCCACCATCAAGCTCACCCGCCCCAAGCTCAACACCGGAGAGAAGATGTACTTCGGCGCACTCATCAAGGGCTTTTATCTGACCATGAGCCACGCGCTCAAGTCGCTTCGCGGCAAATCTGCCGGCGCGGAGGGTCTTGCGTCATCCGGCCTGGGCGTCACCATGCAGTTCCCCGAGCAACGCTGGGACGATCACATGCCGGAGTACTACCGCGGCGCCCCCACCCTCGTCACTGATGAAAAAGGGCGCGAGCGCTGCGTTGCCTGCCAGCTCTGCGAATTCATCTGCCCACCAAAAGCGATCCGCATCACGCCTGAGGAAATCCCGGCGGATGACCGCTGGGAAAAAGTGGAGAAACGCCCGCAGGAATTTGAGATCGACATGATCCGCTGCATCTACTGCGGCATGTGCGAAGAGGTTTGCCCGGAGCAGGCAATCTTCCTGCGCAAAGACTACCTCATCACAGGCACCTCCCGCGAGGACATGATCCACAGAAAAACAAAACTCTACGAGATCGGCGGCGTCCGCGTGGGCCTAGTGAACAAGTGGAATGAATTTAAATAAGTTCGCCAGAGTTCTGTGTTCAGTTTTCAGAGATGGAACCGAGCAGCCTGAATTCTGAAAAACTTCCTACTAAAACTTTATGCCCTCCTATTTATTCTGGCTCTTCTCGACCATCATGCTGATTGGCGGCGTGGCCGTCATCGCTTTTCGCAATCCGGTTTCCAGTGCACTGGCCATGGTGACTTCCTTTGTGGGACTTGCCGCGCTTTTCATCGGCCTCTCCGCCTTCTTCGTCGGCATCATCCAGATTCTCGTCTATTCCGGCGCGATCATGGTGCTGTTCCTGTTCATCATCATGCTTCTCGATCTGAGCGATGAGAAAAAGAGGGCCAACAGCTTTGCTCCGCTTGCCGCTGGGCTGGTTCTCGTCGGCGTGTTCTTTATCCAGCTCATCGGAGTTCTCTCCAACGGGCTACCGAACCAGACCGCGCGAGTTCTCGATCGCGACACCCTTGCCGCCGCAGCGGTGGCGGGGATGAAGACGGAAAGCTTCCCGGAAGGATACGCGGAAGGATCTAAGATCGCCCTCGCCCTCAACGACGGCCGCCTTCCGGACGTGCACCTCATCGGCCACACGATCTTCACCCACTACAATCTCCCTCTCCAAATCCTCGGCGTGATCCTACTCGTCGCCACCATCGGCGTCGTCGTCTTGTCAAAACGTCAGGCTGAGTGAGCCGCTGCCACCCCACCCTTTTCACCCATGCCATCCCTTAACGATTACCTCCTCGTCTCCGGCCTGCTGTTCTCAATTGGCCTGTTCGGAGTCGTGTTGCGGCGCAACATCATCATCGTCTTTATGTGCCTAGAGCTGATGCTCAGTGCGGCAAATCTCACCCTTGTGGCCTTTTCGCGCTACAATGTTAGTGCGATCGGGCTTCCTGATTACAATGGGCAGGTCCTGGTATTTTTCGTCATCACTGTGGCGGCAGCGGAGGTTGCTGTCGGTCTGGCAATCATTGTGGCGCTCTATCGTGCGCGGCAGACGATTCACACGGACGAGTTGGTTTCCCTGCAGGGATAAAGCGGCTTCGGGGCGCAGGGCCGATGCAATCCGCCGCCAGTGGCGTTACTTCAGGCCGAGGCGCTTTCTCTTGCGGTAGAGAGTGGCCTCGTTGATACCGAGGATCTCCGCTGCTCTGGAGAGGGTGGTGGTGGTTTCGAGAACGCGCTCCATGTGGCATTGCTCGATTTCCTCCATCGAGAACTCGCCGCCGATCCATGGACCTTCGGGTTCAGCGCCTTTTTCGGTGAACTGGACGCGGGAGTTCGGTAGGTCGGCTTCAGTGATTTCCTCGCCGTGGACAAGGATGACAGCGCGCTCAATGGCGTTGCGCATTTCCCGAAGGTTTCCGGGCCAGGGATACCGCTGGAGCGCTTCAACCGCCTGAGGTGAAAAGCGTTTCACTTCGCGCCGGTAGTAGTCAGCGAAGAATTCAAGATATTGGTCGGCGAAAAAGAGCACGTCCTCCTTGCGGGTCCGCAGTGGCGGCATCTCCACGGAAATTACGTTCAGCCGGAACAGGAGGTCTTCGCGAAATTCTCCTCTCCTGACCTCCTCGTTGAGGTCCCGGTTGGTGGCCGCGATCACCCGGACATCAGCCTTCTTGGTGGACGTCTCCCCCACCCGCTCGTATTCCCAGTCCTGCAGCAGACGCAGCAGCTTTGGCTGGAGTTCTTTGGGAAGTTCGCCGATCTCATCAAGGAAAAGGGTTCCGCCGTCCGCAGCGTAAACTTTACCGCGCGTATCACGAATAGCGCCGGTGAATGCACCTTTGACGTGGCCGAAGAGTTCGCTCTCCAACAGTTCTTTGCTGAGCGCGGGGCAGTTGACTGTGACGAAGGGCTTGTTCTTCCGGGCGCTGCGGGCGTGAATCTCGCGGGCGACCATGCTCTTGCCAGTGCCGCTTTCGCCCATCAGCAGGATGGAGGCGGAGGATTCCGCAGCACGGAAAAGGATGTCCAGAATGTCCTGCATCGAGCGAGCGCGGGAAACGAAGCGAGCGGCTGGCTGCTGGCCGGAGATTTCCTGTTTGAGCTCCTCCACCGTCTCCTCAAGCTGCCGGTGCCGCTTCACTCGTTGAAGAATGAGAGCGAACTGCTCACGGGAAAAGGGCTTCTCCATGAAATCCAGAGCGCCAAGCTGCGTGGCTTTGACCGCATCCGGGATCGAGCCCATACCGGTGATCATCACCACCGAGATACGCGGGTATTTCTCTTTGATCTTTTGCAGGACATCAAGGCCGTTCTCATCGGCCAGGTAGAGATCGAGAAGAATGCAGTCGAAGTTGGTCGCTTTCAGGGCCTCCATGGCCAACTTGGAATCCTCGGCACCCTCGGCGTAGTGGTCGGCGTCCTCAATCAGCTGTACCGCAGCCTCGCGAATCGCGAGGTCATCATCAATTACCAGAATGTCCATGGCCTACTCATCCACCCTGATTTGCATTATGCAAGCTTTTGAGCCTTGAAAGTTAGAAGAAAAGTCGCGCCTTTCGCTGATTCCATCAGGCGGATTGAGCCGCCCATCTCTTCGGCGAGCGATTTGACAATGTAGAGCCCGAGACCCGTGCTCGGTTCGCCGCCACTGGGGCGGGCGCTGAGGCGGGAATAGCGCTGAAACATCCGCTCGCGGTCGGCCTCGGTAAAACCCGGACCGTTGTCGGCTACTGTAATCTCCAACCGGTCCTCCTCCGTGATCCGAGAGGAGATTTTCACCAGAGAGCCTTTGGGGCAGAATTTCACCGCGTTCTCCAAAAGGTTTTCCAAGATCTGCCGGGCCGCGTTACCATCGGCCAGCGCCCTCCAGCCGTCGCTGTCCTTTTCCCGGACGATGGTGGTCTTTTTCATCAAGGCGCTGGGTTCGACCTCGCGAATGGCGGTGGAAATCAGTTCCTCAATATCAATCAAGCGGAGTTCCAGCGACTGCTGACGGGTACCTTGGTTGGCGAGAAAGGATTTCATGAAACCCATCATCCGCTCGCTTGATTCGCCCACGTTACGGATCAACTTCAGGGAGCGCTCCGGGAGCGACTTGCACTCCTCCCGCTCCAAAAGAAGCTTTGCGCTCATCAGCACGCCGCTGATCTGATTTTTAAAATCGTGAGCCATGACGCGCAGGAGCTGGTCCTTGTCGGCAGCCAAAAGGGCCAGAGCGTCGCGGGTTTTCTTAAGGGCGAGATGAGTGCGGACCCGGGTAAGGAGCTCGGATTGGTTGAAAGGTTTGGCGATGTAGTCCACTCCTCCGCTTTCCAAAGCCTCGACCACCAGGCTCTTGTCATCCGCGGCAGAGAGGAAAATGACGGGGACGTCGCAGCAGTCTTTGCGCTTTTTCAGAATGCGGCAGATCTCGACACCGTTGACGTCGGGGAGGACCACATCGAGCAGGATCAGATCGGGGATGCGGCTTTCGATACGCTCGAAGACCTGCTGAGCGCAACTGGCTGGGATCAGATCGTAGCCCTGCGGTGCGAGGATGCCGGCGAGCACTCGGAGGTTTTCCTCGTGGTCGTCGACCATCAAGATTGTAGACTTTTTGTTCGAATCGTCTGACATGGGTATGTTTATTGCGCTTCCTCCAGTTCGGCAACCAGATCCGGGAACTGCCCGAGGACCGCCTCCATCTCGCCGAAGGAAAAGCTTTCAGCGGCACCTTGAAGCTTGGCCGCGTAGTTGTCGACGCAGGTGCAGGGTATGCCCTCGGTCAGGGCGGCCACTTCCCGGGCGAATTCCACCACTTCGGACATGGTCATGCGCGATTTCACTTCCGGCCACTTCTTGGCCAGTAGCTCCTTCAGCTTTTGAATCACCTGCGGGCTTGGCGGAATTTGTAGTTCCTCCGTGGCTGCTTCGAGCGGCTGTTGGTGTGATTCTTCTTTAAGAAAGAGCGCGAGCGCATCGAACATTTCTTGGCGGGTGAATGGCTTGCGCAAGGCACCATCGAAGTCGTCGCCCAGAAGTGGGGATTCATTCTCTCCGGGCATGCTGCCAGCGGTGACTGCGATGATCGGGGTGAGCTTATACTCCGTCTCTGTCTTGATCTCCCGGGCAGCTGTCGGGCCATCCTTAACCGGCATGCGCATATCCATAAGGACCAGATCGGGTTTGCTGTCCCGGATCAGGTTGATCGCATCTTCGCCATTGCAAGCCGTGATCACCTGATGGTGGGTTTGGCAAAAAATTTCCCGGATCAGCTCAAGATTTGTCGCGTTGTCATCCACGGCTAGGATCAGGGAGGGCTTCAGCCGGTTAAAATCCACCGAGGCGCTGCCAAGATTCCTCTCCGGAGCGAGGCGGGCACTGACCGCCAGATCCTTTAGCACCACTGTGAAAGCGGACCCCCTGCCCTCTTTGCTGGTCACATGCAGCTCGCCGTTCATCAGCTTCACGAAGCGTTGCACGATGCTCAGCCCGAGGCCTGTGCCTTTCTTGTGAACAGGCTGCGGCGAATTGCTTTGATAGAAAGGCTCAAAAATATGATCGATATCCTCGGTTTCGATCCCTGGTCCGGTATCGGAGATCTCCAGTTTGACACACCAGCGGACCTTCTGCCCGGATTCCGGCGCGCCGCTCGCTCTCACCAGCACTTCGCCTTCATCGGTGAACTTGACCGCGTTTCCGATTAGGTTCATCAGCACTTGGCGCAGGCGCACCGAGTCGAGAACAAGCGAGGTGGGGAGGCTCTCCTGATACTCAAACCTCAACCGGACGCCCTTTGCGGAGCAGGTTTCCTGGAAAAGCCGCTCCATGAACTTCAGCAGGTCCCTGAGGTGCGTCGGTTCTGCATTCAGCTCCATCCGCCCCGCCTGTAGCTTGGAAAGATCGAGAATGTCGTTGATCAGCAAGAGGAGCGACTGGCCTCCCTCAAGGATGGATTTCACGTAACGCTGTCCTTTTTCCCCCATCTCCTCCTGCTGCGCAAGCTGGCCGAACCCGATGATCGCATTGAGCGGAGTCCGGATTTCATGGCTCATCATGGCCAGGAAAACATCTTTTTGCCGCCGCGCCTCCTCGGCCTTGAGCATGCTCAGGGCGTAGCGCTCGGAGCGTTTGATCTCTTTGAGCACCCGCTTGAGCAGGAACAGCGCGATCCAACCGATCCCCAAGGCTAGAACACCCATGGCCATGGACGTCGCGAGCCCCGCTTGGAAGTCGTTCTCCGCCACGGTGTTTCCTTTGCGAATCTCCTCGTCGAGGTCATCCATCCGCGATCTATAGATAATGCGGACATCGGCCATCGCGTAGCGTTGCAGGCTGGTCAGAAATAGCTCCTCGGCTGCCTGTCGGCTCTGCGTCCTACGAACAAACACCGCCTCAAGGGCGTTGGTGACAAGGTTGTCGCTGACCTCGCGGATCTCCCGCAGGTCCTCCTTCGACTTGCCGCTCATCACCTCCAGTGTCACCAGCCGCTCCCACTGGGCGGCGAAGCGCTCTCGCGAATGGCTGAAAACCTCGTGATGAAAATCCTCGCCACTTAGCAAGTAACCGCGCTGCCCCAGTTCGACATCCTGAAGCGTCGCAAGCACCGACGCATACTGGGCAAGCCGATCCAGCGCAAGGGACTGCCTCGCCACGCTCTTCTGTAGCCGCACCCACGTGAATCCATTGAGAATCAAGCATCCCAGGATGATCACTCCAGCGCTTGCGAGCATGACGACCAAGACCCGGACGTCATTCTTGTGGGTAGCCCGATTATTCATTTGGATCGCCGAAACCGTTGCAGAACGCTGGCAGAGCTAAAGGCGCACCCTGCAATGTGCAACTAAAATAAGCGCGGTGTTTAGGTTTGCCCGCCGCTCGGGCCGCTGCATTCGTTGCAGCTCAAGGAGCTGCACCTGCAGTGTCGCGCATGGCACAAAGCTAGCTGATGGTCCCGCATGGATGAATCATTCAAGGCCATGACATCACCCCGCTCCCCGCACTTCACACTCCGTGACCTTTTGGAAGAACAAGCCCGCGATCTTTACGATGCGGAAACCGAATTCTCGTCGTTCCTCTCAGAATTGGGAATGGCTGCCAACAGCAAGGGACTGCACGAGCGCGTGACGCGCCTTCGCTCCGACACATTGAAAAACATCGCTGATCTCGAAGCCGTCTGCGGCATACTGGGAGTGCCTCCGGATGGCGTAAAATGCGAGGCGATGGCAGGCCTGCTGCGCGAGTCGAAAGGAACGGCCCAGGAATACTATACCGGTTACGTGAAGGATGCCGCGCTCATCGCAAACGCGCAGCGGATCGCCCATTACGAAATTGCTGGCTTCGGAACTGCGAAAGCCTTTTCAGCCATCATGGATCTTCCCGAGGTGGAGGGACTGTTCGACGAGATGCTCGATCGGGCTGCAGCCAACGACAAAGCTCTCACAAAACTCGCCACCGGCTCTTGGCTCAGCTCCGGGATCAACGGCCTCGCAGCTGAAGTCGCCTGAAATCACCCCACCCGCTCCACCACTCTCAACCACCGCTACCATGTTACAATACGCAATTCTGTTTCTAATCGTCGCTCTCGTCGCCGCCGTTCTCGGGTTTTCCGGCATCGCCGGGACGTTCGCGTGGATCGCCCAGATCCTTTTCGTCGTCTTCCTCATCCTTGCATTGATCTCGTTTTTCACCGGCCGAAAAGTCTAACAAACGCGGCAAATTATCTGGCCTCGAGCTCTCCCGGGTGACTGCACGGTGGGATTCTTTTTGGCTCGATCCGTAGAACGCACTTTCGCGTCGCTCATTACGCCCTTGTCTCTTTGTCGGGGCGGGAGCAGCATGGTCTGACTGACTATGCGTGCGATGGCTTTCCGATGGGTTCTGCGTGGCGAGCCTTTCCTACCGAACGGCCCTCACGATCCGAGCGAGTTTCCCGCGATCCTCCGGCATCTCGTTCGCCAGCGGGGCGTGCCCGAGGGCTTTAATCTGGAGTCCTTTCTACGGCCACGGTTGAAAGATCTGCAGGATCCTTTTCTAATCCCGGACATCAAGCTGGCGGTTGAGCGGATCCTCACAGCGGCCGATCAAAAGCAGCGCGTCTGCATTTTCGGCGATTACGACGTGGATGGCGTTTCCTCAATCGCGATTATGGCACGAATCCTTCGGGCCTACGGAATCGATGCGCGCGCGTTCATCCCCAGGCGTGGTGCCGAAGGTTACGGCCTGAGTCTCCCGGCGCTCAAACGATGCATGGAGGAGGGCGAAAAGCCGGATCTGCTGATCGCAGTGGACTGCGGGACGGTTTCCACGGCGGAAGTCGACTACCTCGGATCCGAAGGAGTCGATGTGGTCATCGTCGACCATCACGAGCCAAATCCGGATTCGATGCCGAGGTGTGTCGCTCTCGTCAATCCGAAGTGCGGCACCGATTTCACCTATCTCTGCACTGCGGGAGTCGCCTTCAAGCTCGGCCACGCTCTGCTAAAGACCCGCCCCGCCAATCTGGATCTAAAAGAACTGCTGGATCTGGTGGCGGTGGCCACCATTGCGGACATCGTGCCGCTGGTTGGGGAGAACCGACTGCTCGTCCGCCATGGACTCAAGCGTCTCGCCAACACGCTCAATCCCGGCCTTCGGGCGCTCCAAGAGGTCACCGGAATGAACAGTGGCAATCCGACCTCAACGGATGTCGGGTTCCGCCTCGGCCCGCGGATCAACGCCGCAGGCCGCATGGATTTTCCCGAGGACGCGCTCGCCACTCTCTCCACCAGCTGCATCCAAACTGCGGCGGGGTTGGCCAGAAAACTGGATGACTACAACCGCGAGCGGCAGACCCACGAGAGCCTGATCCGCAAGGAGGCGATCGAGCAGCTCTCGATCAATTTCGATCCGGTGAAAGATCCGGTCATTGTCATCGCCTCGCGTTCGTGGCACCACGGCGTCGTCGGAATCGTCGCCTCGCGCCTGATGCGGCAGTTTCACAAACCCACTTTCGTGATCGCCATTGATGCGGATGGAGTCGGCAAGGGATCGGGCCGCAGCATTGAGGGTGTCTCACTCGTTGAGGCGATCCGCGCCTGCCAAGACGACCTGCTGGCTGGCGGTGGCCACGCGATGGCGGCCGGCCTGTCGATCCGGGAGGAGGCATTAGGGAGCTTCCGGAAAAAATTTGCCGAATACGTCCTCGGCACCACCAGCGAGGAGCAGCGGCGGCCGAAGCTGACCTATGACGCAGAAATCCTCTTTTCCCAGCTTTCTCTTGATTTCCTCTCGAGCTACGAGCTGCTCCACCCCTTCGGAAACAGCAATCCGCAGCCGATCTTCGTCGCTCGCGCGGTGGGCTTGAGCCGTCCGCCCTTCCACATGAAAAACAAGCACCTCCGGCTGCTGCTGCGCCAAGGCCATCACGAGCAGGACGCGGTGTTCTTCGGCGGCGGCGAGCACGAGCTTCCGGACCCTCCCTGGGACATCGCCTTCACGATCGACCGGAACACCTTCCGGGGCAGGACCACGCTCCAGATTATGATCCAGCACATCATTGCCAGCGGTGCGATGTTGTAACTAACAGGCTAAAATCCATTTGTTTGATTGATAACACCCAAAGGCATGCGAAGATTGCGAACATGAAGACCGCGAATACCTCCGCATCGAAAACAACTGAGAACAAAAGTCCCGCAGTGGCCAAGGCGCTCGGCTCCCTCCTTGGCGATTCCTACGCCCTGCTCGGACAGCTCCACGTAGCCCACTGGAACGTGGAAGGACCTAATTTCCATTCTCTTCACACGGCTTTCCAAGCGCAATACGAAGAAGTCTTCGTCGCCATTGATGACGTCGCCGAGCGCATCCGCGCCCTCGGCGTATTCTCTCCCGGAGGCCTGAAGACGCTCGCAGCACTTTCCAACATCACTGAACTTCCGATCGAGGAAATTCCGTCAAGGGATTACGTCGCTCATCTCATCGAGTGTCACGAGATGGTGGTCGATTCCGGAATGAAAACACGCGAGATCGCAGAGAAAGAAGGCGATCTTGAAACGCAGGACCTAGCGATCGGCCGGATCCGGACCCAAGAGAAATATCTCTGGATGCTCCGCGCGCATCTGAAAAACCTATAAGATTTACCGTCATAAAGCGGCCCTTTAAACAGGGCCGCTTTTTTTGTGACCACTCGGCAATCGACAAGCTCCCCCCCGCCTCCTTCAATACCTCATGCAATCGATGACCGGCTTCGGCCGCGGAACCCACAGCACACCTGATTGGCTCGCGAACGTGGAGGCGGCATCGATCAACCGCAAGCAGCTCGAGATCGTCGCGAACCTCCCCCGCCCGCTGCAGTCGCTTGAGGCCAAAGTCCGGCAGGCGGTGCTTCCAAACATCTCCCGCGGCCGGATCCAGATTTCGATCACTCTGGAGAGACCCGACGGAGCAACCGCAGGACCATTCCGGATCAATGCCGCTCTTGCAAAATCATTCGAAGCCGCTTTCACCGAGCTTTCCGAGCTCCTGAACCGGCCGCTTCTCCCCGCTCCCTCCGATTTCCTCAGACAGCCGGG
The DNA here is from genome assembly GCA_041748235.1 of Akkermansiaceae bacterium. GTDB lineage: Bacteria > Verrucomicrobiota > Verrucomicrobiia > Verrucomicrobiales > Akkermansiaceae > Luteolibacter. The sequence continues at coordinate 10,697 of JBGTDO010000134.1, forward strand.
TATCATCGAGGTCGGCGACTCCGAGGATATCGATCCGGAAGCCGCTTGGGCCGCAATTTCACCAGCCCTTGAGCAGGCGGTATCAAATCTCAATGCGATGCGCAGCTCGGAAGGAAACCATCTGCAAGAGGATTTCCTGCTCCGGCTCGATCATCTCGAGACCTTCACCAAGACGATTTCCGAACATGCGCCGGGACGTCCTGAACGCCAGCGGACACTGCTTCTAAAACGCCTCGCGGAACAGGGAATCCCTCTGGATATAAACGACGAGCGTCTCGTCCGGGAACTCGCCCTGTTCGCGGACCGCTGCGACATTTCCGAGGAACTCACACGCCTGGATTCGCATTTTGTGAAATGCCGGGATTACATCCACTCATCCGAACCTGCAGGACGACCGCTGGATTTCCTCTGCCAGGAACTTTTCCGAGAGTTCAACACCATCGGCTCCAAGGCCAATGACGCAGCCATCGCCCAGACGGTAGTGGAGGCGAAGACAGAACTGGAGAAGCTTCGCGAACAAATACAAAACATCGAATAGATCCCCCACCAGCACGTCTCTCCGCCCAACGTTCCCCGTTTTCAGAAAAACATGGCCCTGCTCAACGATTCCGCCGACTCGGATCTTCCGCGCGAAAAGATCTACAAGTACGGCGCGCAGGCACTCAGCAATGCCGAGCTGATGGCGATTTTTCTGACCTCGGGAGTCGTCGGTCGCAACGTCATCCAGGTAGCGGGAGATCTGATCGACAAATACGGCAGCTTGCAGGAGCTCCGCCGCCTGCCGGTCTCTGAATACATGAACAACAAGGGAATCGGCTTGGCGAAAGCTTGCAAGCTCGCGGCCGCCTTCGAACTTGGCAGCCGCCTCGCCCGTGAGGAGCTTCGCGGAAAGCCGCTCGATTCCCCCGAGCTGATCTACGACCATTTCGCCCATCAGCTGGGAAATCTCCCGAACGAGAATGCGATCGTCGTGACTGTCGACACGCGTCTCCAGCACACCAGCACCACCACCGTCTCGATCGGAACGGTTAATGAAACCACCGCCCACCCGCGCGAAATTATGCGTCCGGTGATCACCCGCAACGCCTACGCATTTATCCTCATCCACAACCACCCCTCGGGCGATCCCTCGCCCAGCCGCGCCGACTACAACATCACCGAGGGTCTCGTCAGAGCCGCTGAGATCATGCAGATCAAGCTACTGGATCACATCATCATCGGTCGCCCCGCACCAGGCCGACTGCCATATTTCTCGTTCAGGTCCGCCGGTGTGATATCCTGCTGATACTGTTCCGCCCAGCCCGATGTTCCGTCTCCGCCTGCTCCGCAACCTGAAGTCAGCCCTTTGGCTGTTGATCGTTGCGCTCATCCCGACAGCCATCGCCGGTCTTTATTGGGCCAACAAAACCGGGCTGCCCGAGGAATGGCGAAAGGCTATTGAGCAGGAGATTTCTAATCACGGAGCCCATGTCGAAATCGGATCCCTCACATATGTGCCGTTGAAAGGATTCCTCGCCGAAAACGTCCGTGTCTTTGCGGAGCGGGAAAGAACCCACGAGATATCGCGCCTGGAGCAGGCCCAGATTGTCCTAGATCATACCAAGCTCGCGAGAGGCGAATTCCGCCTGAAGAAAATCGAACTCAACAACGCTCGTCTCTCCCTCCCCGTGGATCCAAAGAACCCGGCGGGCGAAGCCTTGGATTTCAGCGGCATCCACGGCACCATATTCATGACGGCGGACCGCCTCATCGAGATCCCCTCCGCGCGCGCCGAGGTCGGTGGAATCAAACTGACCGTCACCGCCAAGATCCTCGGAGAAAAACACGGTCACGGGGACAAGGACGAAAAACACGACGGCAAGCGTCGTGAGATGATCGCCCACATCATCAACCATCTTGAAAGCTGGACCTTCGATCATGAGGCGCTGCCGGAACTCCACGTGGATCTGACGGGCGACATATCGGATCGCTCAAAGCTCAACGCCACCTTCCGGCTGGAAGCTCCATCGGTTGCGAAAAACCAGTATCGATTGAATCATCTCACCGCTCAGGGTTCCCTCTCCGGACACCTGCTGACTGTGAACTCGTTCCAGGCCGAGGACTCGCGGGGAACCATCAGCGGCCACGCAGACTACCAGATCCTCACTCACGAAGGGCGCTTCGACGTCGACTCCACCATCGATCTCCCGCGCCTGCTGAAGTCATGGCTCGATGCTCCGATGAACCTCGACGTCCTCTTTGGCGGCACCCAAACGATCGAGGCGCTTGGGGATTTCAACCTCGAGAATATGGACGATCCCGTCGTTCACCTAACCGGCCATGCCTCGTGCGAGTCGCTGATGTTCCGGGGCGTCAGCTTTGACTCGCTGGAGACTTGGTTCTCCTGGCAGGAGGGCGATTTGTTCCTCCGTGATCTCACCCTCACCCGCCCCGACGGAGTAACCAGAGGAAAGGCGTTGAAGAAGCGAAACATCCTCCAAATCGGCCTCCACACCACGCTCCCCGCCACCCTCTACAAGCCCTTCTTCGCCGGCCAGCCGCTCGAGAAGATCATCGCTGATGTGACCGAACATAAGGACGCTTCCACCGAAATCCACCTGGAGGGTTCGACCGATCTCGATGATCCTAAAGCATGGGCCTACCGGGGTAACGGCGACGTGAAGAACATCTCGTATCGGGGTGTCCCTGTTAAATCCGCGAACTTCTCCTTCAACGTTAGCGCGGAGGAACTCGATTTTCGTGACGGCTCCGTCACCTTCGATTATACGGACTACCCTCTCCGCGAGGCATTCGGCGGTCCGGCAGAAGGCACTGCGGCAGTGGCAAGAATCCGCTACGACGCTGGCGAACACACCGTAACAGTGGCCGACGTTGTGGGCGAAATTTGGGCGGCGCCCTTGGTCCGGCTCTTCGCTCCGGCAACGGCTGACAATCTGGAACAGTATCGCTTCCACCGGCCCCCGATGCTCAATGGCTCCGGCCTCATCGACGTCACCCCCCAGGGCCGCACCAATCTCACGGTCGGCTTTAGCACTCCGCATCAGGCCGATTACCTTTTCCTCGGTAAGAACCTGACCCTCACCGCGCCCAGCGCCACCGTCACCATACGCGACAAAGAGGTGCGGGTTGACGGCCTCACGCTCCAGGCCTTCGACGGGCCGATCTCCGCCGAGTTCATCCACTCGGGCGACTCCGTTTTATCCGGTGAAATGAACTGGACGGATCTGTCCATGGCCGGCGTTTCCTCCACCTATGGATTCGGGATGAAAGGCGGAGGGCTGTTAACAGGGCGCATCGATTTTTCAATCACGAAGGGGGACATCTCGACCATGCAGGGGAAGGGTCTTCTGGCTCTTGAAGACGCGATGCTTTTTTCCGTGCCTATTTTTGGTCCGCTTTCAAAGGTGATGGCCGCCGTGCTTAACCGCAAAGGAGCGGGTTTCCAGATGGCAAGATCCGCCTTCTGCACTTTCGAAATTCACGATGGTATCGCGAGAACTCACGATTTCCACACCGCCACCAACTCCATCACCTTCGCCGGCGAGGGCGCGGTGGACCTCAAGGAGCGAGAACTTGATTTCACCATCCGCCTGAACGCCCGCGGTCTTTTAGGACTCATTACGCTGCCGCTGCGGCCGTTCACCGGCTTGTTCCAGTTCCGGGGCACCGGGCCGCTGCAGACACCCAAATGGGAGAATGTCGGCTTTACCGATCCACCTGAGAAACAGAAACGGGTGCTGTTGGCTCCGCCGCCGCGCGCTCTGATCGTGCCGGAATGATCAGCTGCGCAGGTAGCCGTTGCTCACCCGCTCCCGCCCGATCGAAGTCTCCGGACCGTGCCCTGAAAGCACCTTCGTCTCATTTGGCAACGACATCAATTCTCGGTGGATCCCGGACATCAGAAGCTCGAAATCTCCTCCCGGCAGATCGCACCTCCCCACCGATCCGGCGAACAAGGCGTCTCCGGCAAATACCAGACCCGCATCCGCAAGATAAAACGAGATGCTGTCCAGGGAATGACCGGGAATATGCGAAATTTTAACCTTTGTCCCCAGCATTTTCATCTGCCCCTCTGTGATTCTTTCGTCCACGCGGAACGGATTCACCTCCGGCAGGCCCCAGCTTGAGCCATACGACTCCAGAGTCAGATCCTTGGAATAATCCGCCCAAGCATAAACCTTCACCCCCTTTGCCTGAAGCTCCGCCACGTCCTCGACATGATCGTAATGCTGGTGCGTGAGAAAAACCGCTTCGGGTTTCACACCTTTGTCGTCGAGCCAAGCAGCGATACCTGCAGGTGCGTCGATCAAAAAGTTCCCCGCCTCCGTCTCGAGCAGATACCCGTTGGTCTGCACGAATCCGCCCGTATAACTAGAAATCTTCATCCCCATTTCTGTTCCAACCTCGGAAAAAAGCAAACAGCCTTTTCCTGTCCCCTGCTTTCCCGTAAGTTAAGCTAGGACCATGCGAAAACTCACCCCGGAACTCCTCGATCATTTGCCGCACGACGATCCCGGCGCGATCCGCTCCCGGATCGACCTCCAGCGGATCAACCGCTTCATGAGAACGGAGGCTTGGGTGCTTCGCAATCTGCCTCCGCAGCCCTCACAGATCATCGAGATCGGGGCAGGTGACGGCCATCTAATCTCCCGTGTCTCGAATCTGTTTCCAAACACATCCGTAACCGCCTACGACTTTGCCCCCCGTCCCGAGCACCTCTCCGCCCGCGTGCAGTGGCATCGGGGGGATCTCTTCGAGCAGGGCGCGCCCGAAGCCGGCGGGTTGCTTATCGCTAGCCTGTTTCTCCACCACTTCACGGATACGCAGCTGAGAGACTTCGCGCCGTGGCTCCACCGTTTTGACAAGATTCTGATCAACGAGCCCCTGCGCTCCAGACTCCCGCAGCTCATGGGAAAACTGGTCACCCCGTTCATCCACCCCATCACCCGGAACGACATGAGAGTCAGCATTGAGGCGGGTTTTACGAAAGGCGAACTGCCCGCGCTTCTAGAACTCAAAAGCCAAGGCTTTAGCATCAGCGAAAAGGAAACGTGGCAAGGTTCGCTGCGTCTAGAAGCAGAAAAACTCCTTTAAGCATCATTTGTTATTGTGTTTTGCAGCATTCCGTCTCATGATTCCTCCATGAGACTGAGCGTAGAACTGGATGAATCACTGATCCGGGATGTGATGCAATTGACCGGAGAATCCAAAATGAGTGCCGCCGTAGCTAAAGCCACTGAGATGTTTGCCAACCGAAAAAAGGCCGTGGCCATTGTCCGCTCGCTGCGTGAGCAGCCCCTCGACTATAGCTACACCAATGATCAGCTCGAAACCTGGGGCGAGCGAACGGACATGGCAGACAGTTCTCAGGAGTCCACATCGTATAGTGCCAAGAAAACCAAATGATACTAATCGACTCATCGGTTTGGATCGAGCTGTTCCGTAAAAAAGGCGACCTACTCACCAGCATCGCGGTCGAGAACATTCTAGAGGAAATGCAGGCCTGCTTCTGCGGCATTGTGAAGCTGGAAGTCCTCGGTGGTGCCCGGGATCCGGAAAAGGTCACCATCTCCAACCTCTTCTCCCTTGTCCCGTATGTTCCGCAACCAGAGCAGCTATGGGACGAGGTGATCCGCTTCCAGTGGGCCGTCCGCAAGACCGGCCTCACCGTTCCGTGGTCGGATGCGGTCATCGCCACCCTCGCCAACAAGCACGGCCATAGCGTCTACGCCCGCGACCGTCATTTCGAAGCCTTGGCCGCCAGCGGCTTGGTGAAGCTCTATACTCCCGGCCCGGGCGGCAGCTATACCGGGACCTGAATGATCTTTTGCTTTCCCGGGTAGCACCCAGCCGCGACGCGTGCTAAGATCCGGAGCTTGACCGAAACGATCACCATCATTGGAGGCGGCCTGACCGGTCTTTCTCTCGCCATCGCCCTGCGGAAAAACGAAATCCCGGTCACCTTACATGAAGCCGGAAATTACCCCCGCCACCGCGTTTGTGGTGAATTCATCTCCGGCATCACGGAGGAAACTCTCTCCACCCTCGGAATCCGGGGACCGCTCGCCGACGCCCTCCGCCATCGCAGCATCACCTGGTTTTCCGGAGACAAGCTTCTCCGCAAAAACCTTCTTCCCGAACCCGCCTTGGCCATTTCCCGCCACCTTCTCGACGACCGCCTCCAGCAAGCCGCTGCAGCCGCCGGTGTCGATATTCAAACCCGTTCACGGCGGAAGCCCGAGCCCAACCGCCCTGGTATGGTTTGGGCCGCAGGACGAAAGCCAGTCAAGGGCACATGGATCGGACTCAAGGCGCACATTCGCGAAATCAACACCACCGCCCATCTTGAAATGCACAGCGGCCCTACCGGCTACCTCGGCATCACGCCAATCGAGAGCGGCTGGAACAACGCGTGCGGAATTTTCAAAATCGACCGCACCATCTCCGCCAATCACCAGGATTTGCTCCCGGCCTATCTGCGGAGAAATGGCAACCACCGGCTCGCCACACAAATGGAAGCAGCTGAGTGGAAGGCCGGATCTTTCACCGCCGTCGCCGGCTTCGAACTGGGCCTTCAGTCTCCGCATCCGGGCCTTCTCTCTCTCGGCGATTCCCATGCGATCATCCCGCCGTTCACCGGCAACGGCATGACCATGGCCTTTCAGTCCGCAGAACTTGCGCTGCCTCACCTCGTTGCCTACGCCCGCCATGACACCGATTGGACCGCAGCCTGCTTTGAAATCGAAAAAGCTCTTCGCCGAACCTTCATCACCCGCCTCACCGCTGCCAAACTGCTGCATCCCCTGCTCTTCCATCGCGCTGCCCGCCCTCTCCTGCAGCACGCCCCTCTCTCGCCTGTTCTCAGCCTGGTCCGTTGAACGACCTTTCTCGATATGTATCTCCAAAGCCTCGCCACCGCCAATCCGCCACACTCATTCACCCAAGCGGAGACCTGGCAGGCGCTACAGACCCACCCTGAGTTCGACAATCTCAAGCCGCGTTCACAATCCTTGCTGGAAAAGATCCTCTGCAACGACACCTCGGGGATCAGCAACCGCCAGTTCACATCCGCCGACCTCACCCCCGTCTTCACAGAAAATGCGGAGCAGCTCAACAACAGCTTCGAGCGCGAATCCCCTGAACTGGCCGCCTCCGCTCTCACCAAGGCCCTTATTCAGGCCGACCTCCGGCCGGAGCAGATCGACGCCCTCTTTCTCTGCACCTGCACCGGCTACCTCTGCCCAGGACCTTCAAGCCACGTTGCGGAAAAAGTCGGCTTGCGATCCGATACCTATTTAGCCGATCTCGTCGGTCTGGGCTGCGGCGCCGCCATTCCCGCTCTGCGCGCCGCCCACGGCTACCTCGCCGCGAATCCCTCGCACCGCGTTGCCGTCATCGCAGTCGAGATCTCGTCTGCGGCCTTTTACATGGACGATGACCCAGGCGTCCTCATTTCCCTCTGCCTCTTTGGCGATGGAGCCGCTGCCGCCATTCTCACCGGGAAACCTCCTTCGGAAAAGCTTTGGAAATTTCACGACTTCGACACCCACCACGTACCCGCCGACCGGGAGAAAATCCGCTTCACCAACTCATCGGGAAAGCTAAAAAACCAGCTTCACCGCTCAGTCCCGATCCTTGCCGCGCAGGCCGTCGCCACCCTTTACGAACGGCGAAAACGCGATCCCAGCCAGATCCTCGCCCACTCCGGCGGCCGTGATGTCATCGAAGCCCTTGAGACCGCACTCCCCGCCTTTCATCTAGCCGAGACACGAGAAATCCTCTCCCGCCACGGCAACATGTCCAGCCCCTCGGTCTTGTTCGCGCTTGCTAGCCGCATTGAGCAAGATCTGTCGGGCGACAAGTCCTTGTGGCTCACCGCTTTCGGAGCCGGCTTTGCCGCCCACTCCTGCCACTTGTCGCGGGATTGAGACCGTTCCTGCCATGGATTCACCCTCCCAAGTCCAGCGTCTCGCCCAACTGGAGCGGCCGCCTGGTTTACCGGTGATGAAACAAAGATGGTCGGGCCTCGGGTTTTTCCATTGGCACGTTGATCCAGAGGTAATAGCTGCGCGGCTTCCACAGGGGCTTTCGGTGGATACTTTTGACGGCAAGGCTTGGCTGGGTGTGGTTCCATTTTTTATGGAGCGGGTTCGGCCGGTCGGAATGCCGCCGTTGCCTTGGCTCTCTTGGTTCCACGAGCTGAATCTTCGGACCTACGTGTTCGATCAGCAAGGCCGACCGGGAGTCTGGTTTTTCTCACTGGATTCCAATCAACCACTGGCCGTTGAGCTGGCACGGCGCCTTTTCAACCTCCCCTACGAACATGCTGACATGTCCTCTAGCATTGATAGCAGCGAAATTCGCTATCGCAGCAGGAGAAGAAATTCGCCAGAGCCGGAGGCTGCTTTTCACTACCCCGTTGCCAAGACTCCGGCACCCGCAGCCTATGGCTCGCTTGGGTGGTTCCTGGTTGAGCGCTATCTTCTCTTCGCAGCGGATAAGAAAGGGCGTCTTTTCTCAGGCCGGGTATTTCATGCGCCCTATAAAATTGAATCCATTACCCATGCGAGTTGCTCGAAAATCCCCTTCATGTGGAGCGATTTTGAAGTTCCAACAGGAGAACCGAACTCCAGCCTCGTTGCTTCACCAGTGGATGTGACAATTTATCCGCTGCAGCAAATTTGACGATTATGCGGGCTGAAGCCGGAGGAAATTCGCGATCAGACCGAGGCCCGCGTCCTGGCTTTTCTCAGGGTGGAACTGGCACGCCAAGACATCCCCCTTCTCAACCGTCGCAACAAATTTTTCACCCGCGTAATCGGCGGTCGAGACCGACCAGCTTTCGTCTTCCGGCACCGGAAAATATGAGTGTACGAAATAAAAATACGGCTCCACGCCCAGCCCTTCCCAGAAAACTGAATCCGGCCGCTCCGGAACCGTTCCATTCCAGCCCATCTGCGGAATTTTTTTTCCTTCTGACTCGTGAAAGCGGACGCAGCGGCCTTTGACTACGCCCAGGCCCTCCACTCCCGGCGCCTCATCGCTACCCTCGAACAAGATCTGATAACCCACGCAGATGCCGAAATAGGGCTTACCACAAGAGATCCACTCCCTCAGCGGATGCACAAGCCCGCGCCTTTCAAGCTGCCTCATAACATCGCCGAACTCGCCTTGCCCGGGAAGTATCAGGTGGGTAACCCCTTCAAGCCCTTCCGGCCCGCTCACCACTACTGGTTTAACCCCAAGCGCGCTCAAAGCATTTGCGACGCTGCGGAGATTCCCGCCGCCATAGTCAACCAAACCGACCTTCACAACGCCTCCTTGGTGCTCGGAATACCTTTGACGCGTGAATCCTTTTCACAAGCCTCCCGCAAAGCCCTCGCCAGACCTTTGAAGACAGCTTCAGCGATATGGTGGCCGTCGCGGCCGTACAGCAGCTCCACGTGAATATTTGCCCGGAGATTGCAGGCGAGCGCACGGCAGAATTCCTCCACAAGAGTGAAGGGCATGTTCGGAGCGGAGGGCGTCGTGGCTGGTGCGCGGAATTCTAGATGAGGGCGGTTGCTGAGATCCACCACCACCCGGACCAAAGTTTCATCCATCGGAAGGTAAGCGCAGCCATAGCGGCGGATGCCCTCCTTAGTCCCTAGAGCCTCTCTCATGCACTCGCCGATGACAATCCCTGTATCCTCGATAGTATGATGATAATCGACTTCAATATCTCCTTTCACATGAGCGCGTAGATCAAACAAGCCATGCTTGGAAAAAAGGGTGAGCATGTGATCGAAAAAAGGTATCCCCGTGCTAATTTCCGAGATCCCCGATCCATCCAGATCCATCGACAGATCGATATCCGTCTCCGCTGTTTTCCTTATTCGCTCTGCTTTTCTGGAACTCATGTTAAAGATTGAGAGGGTCGATTACTGTGCTGGCAGGCCCGCCGCCTTGGCGAGCTTCTCGATATAAGGATCAGGAAGCTTGGCGGACTTCGCCGTATCAATTGCCGCCTCCTTTTGGTCATCCTCATCGGTCTGAATCTGCTCCCAAGCGACCCGATAAACCTCTGACAGCGGCTGCTCCGCAGGTTCCGGCTCTTTATCTTGGAGGCGCTTGGTCGCGGTCCCTATCTGTCGCTTCGCCGCCTCAAGAGACGCGCGATGGTAGGCGTCGGGCGTCACCCAGACCTCCCCGGCTTCCTTCTCCGCAGCGAATCGGGCATCCATCTTCCCGCTCTCCTCGTCCAACGCCCGTTGCGTCTGGGCTCTATTTTCCGGGGACATCCGCTCAAGACCAGCCGTGCGTTTTTCAGTTCTTGCCTTT
>JBGTDO010000135.1:0-2520 GCA_041748235.1 Akkermansiaceae bacterium
TTTTTCATGGCGTATCTAGGTTCTCATAAATTGTTGGATAGGTCGCGCGAAAGCGCGATAGCCCACGGAAACCCTAGATACGCCTCTCCTTTTAAAAAGCCGGCTCATCCTGAGCTTCAGCCATAAAATCTCTGCAAGAAACTTACCCTATGAAGAAGACCTCAAAGAGCCGCACTGGCTGGTGGATAGCAGGTCTTTTGGTGAAGCATTCAGGCGATGGGCGAGCGCCATTCTGGAATAACTATCGTCTAGTCAGAGCCGATGATTGGAGGACTGCATTTCGGAGAGCAATGGAGATGGGCCACGATGAGGTTCGCGTCGGGAACGGAGCTTTTAGCGACAAGCAGGAGTTTGTGGGGATTACAGATTTATTGCCGATATACGACGAATTTGAGGATGGTGCTGAGTTGCTCTGGCAGGAATTGTGGCCGGATCCAGACAATCACAATGAAACTCCACTCGATGTATTTTCCGAGGCTGATCTAGAGTCAGAATATGAAGAAGCAGAACAGTCGGAGATGGCGACGCCGAGGAAGCCGTTTGATCATTTTGGAAGTTGACCCCGGCGCCGCCATTCCTTAGACGTTCTGCAGAAATGAAAAGAGCTCTATCCTTAGCAAGCTACTGGGGACTATTCATTGTGGCCCCCAGCGCGGGTGCCTATTACCTCGCGCCAGCAGGCTGGAAGCTTTCGATCTCCATCGTTCTATTCTTCTGCCTCCTCGTTATTGGTGAACATGCATTGAGGCATTGGGCACGGGTTTGGAACATCCGGTGACATGACCACCAAAACATACAGAGCCTGTCCAGATCTACGCGCGGCCATCAAGTTCTCGCTGATGACGCAGGCATTTATTGTGATTTTGGCGGGATTTGTCGCTGATGGAGGAGCCGCCGGGCAGATTGCCTTCTTCGCCTTCGTGAGCTTTAATTCATACCTCGTTTCGGTGCTGATATTCCGACCTAAGAGTCCCACGAAGCTTGACTCGATTTTGATCAGAACTGGATTTTTACCGACTATTGTGATCACGGGATTTTTGGCAGACTACATCTGGGATCTTCGGGGCTTCTGACTGAACACCCCAAACAAAAGAATGCAGAACAAGCCGCGTCGTGACAACCCCTACCAGCCGCCCTGTTTCGATGATTTCCCGTAATTCACGCTTTAATCCTGTAGGCAACGCTCGCCCCCGCTGGTAGGGGTGCACGCGCTCATCGTTCTGCCCAAGAAATGAATACTCCTTGTGGACGCGCACCTCGAATTTCGCCTTAGCCTCGTCAGGCACTGTTTCCCACGTCTTCGGGTGGCAGTGATACATTTCCCGTGGCGGCGGAAGATCTTTGTAGGCAGCACCCATGAGGAACGACGATTGCTTGAAGAGCGGGCGTTCCTCGAACGTGATTCCTTCCTGCGCTGTCATGTAATCGGCTTCCGCCTCCTTTCTCAGATCGTCGTCGGATTCGTATCTCCATGCCGTAGCGAGTTCTACAAGCTCCCAACGCTTTTCGTCCCAGACCTCACCGGTGTCGGGGTGTATTGGTGCCATGTAGGTTTCGGGAATCGACTCGTCCAGCATCATAAGAGGCAGAACAATAAAGGGTGCTGCGGAGGTGAGGGACGAACCTCCGTCCGCGCCCATAGTTGAACAAGCCCGAAGCGGAGTGTGACTCGGTCTTACCTGCGCTCCGGAGCTTTGGCAGTTCGGGATGCGTTTTGTGTTTGCGGCCTGCCTGTCCGATGGGGTCGTCCCACGGGGTGGCTGCCGCGGTAACAAGGGGACGGACAACGGTAACAAGGGGACGAACGGTAACAAGGGGACGGACAAAACGGTAACAAGGGGACGGACAAAATACGAAGAACCCGCTTGCGCTGCGATTCATGGCGGGTAGGGTGGGGCATGAGGAAAGCGCGGTTCTAGGTGCCTTGGAAGGACTCGGCGGTGAAGCCGGCGATTTATCACTGCGTCTCGCGGGTCGTTGAGGCCGTGGGAGGCGGCAAGAAGGGGAACGGGAAAAAGGCGCGGGAGGGGTTGGTTCGGGCGTTCATGGGCGGATGCGGAGCGGGATTCGAGGCGGAGCGGTGGAAGGAGGTTTCGCGGATCTACCGGAGGACGATGGGGATGGCCTTGGGCAGGAAAAGCGGCCGGGCGGGGTTGGGATCGCCCCAGCATGTAGCGAAAAACGAGGCGCAGATGCTGGCATCGACGGATAACGAAACGGTTCTTCCCGATCTGGGCATGGCGAAAATGCTGCGGTGCCGGGTGAGATATTTTACGGACGGTGCGGTGATCGGAAGCAAGGAGTTCGTGAATGAGGCGTTCGCCGGAGCGCGGGACAGGTTCTCGGAGAGGAGGAAGGACGGGGCGCGGCGGCGAAAGGACGTAAGCGGGGTAAACTCGACCCCTGGCTCTGTTCAGGCGACGCGGCTCTTGCGCCTGCGGGCTTCGGCGATCCGGGCGGGCGTGAGGGTGGCGATGACTGCTTCATCGGTCAGGCCGGGCAGGGTCTGGAGGAGCTGCT
>JBGTDO010000136.1:0-28615 GCA_041748235.1 Akkermansiaceae bacterium
CCAGGTTCCGGACGGGGCTGAGAGGCTGTGTTTCGGCTCACCCGCAGGGTTAGCGCAAATCGAGGTTGCTGTGGCTTCCATGCCCTTGTGGTTACAACACTTGAGGGGATTGGGCGATCATTTCATTTTCCTCTTTAGGATAAGAGCAGTTGCTCCGGCTCGCAAACAACTTGGTCCGTTGGGTCAAGGGCGTGCTTTCATTGCAAGAGCCTTTCGGTGTCGGCAATGCGATATCCCATGCCCCGGTAGGCCGCCATGCGCTTGCGGTGCATGTGCGCGGTGAGCGGATGCTCCGGCTCCACGTAATCGTAGATGCGCACTTCGGACTTTCCCTCGCTCGCGCGATGGAGGCGCCCGGCGTATTGGATGATGCGGCCTTTGAAGGAAACCGGCAGCGTGAGGAACAAAGTGTCGAGCTGCGGCATGTCGAAGCCCTCGCCGACCAACGAGGCGGTTGCGAGCAAGGCGAACCCGCCGGGGTCTTGGGCTTGAACGGTGATTTCCGCCATGACGGCCGACCGTGCTTTTTTTCCCATCGCGCCATCAATGCGGTGGATGCGCGAAGTGTGCTCCGGCAATATTTCGCGAACGAGATTTTCCAGGGTCGCAAGGTGCTCCTTCCGGTCGCTGAGCACCGCGCAACAGCGGCCATGGCGGATGGCTTCCGCGATGTCGGTGGCGATCACGCGGTTGCGCTCACCGTGGTTCGCGAGGAGTTCCCATAGCTGGTGGATCGGCATCCGCTGCTCCTCCGGGGGCAAGGCGAGGTGAATATCGCGGATGATAAGCACTCGAACAATGTCAGGATCCGGCTCCGGTTCCATCCGGTGGCGGATCGGGCCGCATTGGAGGAAAAGGATTTTCTGCAGGCCATCCTTGCGGTTCGGCGTCGCGGTCAGGCCGAGGAAATGGCGCGCGGTGCAGGTCTTCATCACCGCCTCGAAGGAAGCGGCGGGGACGTGATGGCACTCGTCAATGATCACCTGCCCGAACGGGGCGAACAGCGCACCCGGATGCGGTGATTTGGCGAAGGTCTGGATCATGCCGATGGCGATGGGGGTGTGTTCCGGAACACCATCCGCCGTCAGCGTGCCGATCTCCTTTTTCCCCAGTCCGAGAAAGGTCTCCAGCCGCGCTCGCCACTGCTCCATCAAGGGCTTGCGGTGGACGAGGATTAGCGTCGGCGTTTTCCGCGCGGCGATGATCGCGCACCCCATCACCGTTTTACCCGCGCCGGGCGGAGCGAGCAGGACACCGTCGTCGCGGGCGAGCATGGCGTCCACGGCGGTGCGCTGATCCGGGGTAAGCTCGCCTCGGAAGTTTACATCGCACGTTGGGCGTGTCGGGCGCTCGTCCATGATTTCCAGGCTCCCACCGGCTTTCCTGAACAAGCCTTCGGCGGCGGCCGTCACGCCGCGCGGCAGGATGATCCAATCCGGTCGCATCTCTCCGCAGAAAATGAAACGGGGGATGTTGTAGGTGCCGAAGCGGAGCCGCTGCTTCTCGAAAAAGACCGGGTTCGCCAAAGTCGCGAGCCGCTTCAGTGCGGCGATCAGGCTGGTGGGCAAGCCTGCGGTGGGGATCTCCAACTGCGCGTTCCTCACGGCGGGCGTCGTGCCGGTGAAATCGCCCTTCTTCACTGCGGCGGGAATCGTATCCAGCACCCGGTCTTCGAAGCTCAGATCCATTTCGCCGCAATCGGCGGGAAGCGCGTGTTCCAGCAATTCTTCCAAACGTCCCCGCCCCATTTTCTGAACGCCCGACAGGAAATCCCACTGATCCTGATGCGGCGTGAAATCATCATCCAGAAAAACCGAGTTGCCGGTTTTACGCGCCTTCGCTTGCAAGGGTAGTGCGATCAGGTTGCCGAAGCCACCGGCCGGCAGCGTGTCCTGGTTTGGAAAGAACCGGTCGTAGCTGGCCAGCGACATTGCCGGGTGCCGCGCCGAGGCTTTTGCAACGAGCAGCGTTCCCAAACGCCGGGCCATCAATGCGGAAACGGGTTCGGCGAGAAAGATCCACGCATGCCCGCCGTCGCCCGAACGGGAACGCTCGACCGCCACCTCCACGCCCATCTCCCGCGCCGCATCGCGATAGGCGCGGATGTCCTCACGCCAACCCGCGCCATCGAAATCCGCGGCGCGGAACACGCAGGTGTTGTCCTGCCGGATCGCATAGGTGCCTATCGTGTGCTTCCCGGTCAGATGATCCCGCGCCGCCGCCTCATCCAGCGGTGGAAACGCCTGATGAAAACACTCCGAGCATTTCACCCGGGGCTTCTCGCACACACCCCGGAACCACTCGTTCCCGCAAGCCGGCGCATACCCCTTCCGCCCGTCCTTCGC
This sequence comes from Akkermansiaceae bacterium, assembly GCA_041748235.1. Taxonomy (GTDB): domain Bacteria; phylum Verrucomicrobiota; class Verrucomicrobiia; order Verrucomicrobiales; family Akkermansiaceae; genus Luteolibacter. The sequence continues at coordinate 2,346 of JBGTDO010000136.1, forward strand.
GTTCTCCCAAAGCCTCGGGTACACATCCTCCCGGCAGCGGAAGAGGGAAAGGAACAGCGCGATTTTTTCGGAAGGTGTGAATGCGGACTCGTCTCTTGCCGCAGCAGCCAGCCTCTCCCTCTCCGCCACCAACGCCTCCCGCCGCAACTCAAGTTCACGGAGTTCTGCATCGATGATTGCGAGCCGTTCAGCCGCAGTCATGCCACAGGTGATAGATCGTGATGTCACTTGCCAGCCCTTTGCCATCCATCCACGGGAATGGTCTTCTGTGGCGACTGATGTGGATAGACTCGGCCATCGTGGTGGGAGCTGCGATACTGTTATTGGGAGCCGCAGGAAGATCGATTGTCTGTAGGCTGGACATCCGTATTGGCTGCGACATGGCGGGGATAAGATGCTTCGCTATCGTTCTTCCGTTCCGGGCATATGCGAGCATCATGCCTTCCTGCATTGCCCAACCGTAGTCTCCTTTAATGAAGCGGATCAGGCCGTCATCGCAATACCTGCCTCCCGCCGCATGGGTGGCATCGACGGGTTTGCATTCCACGAAAAGCGCATCGAACTCGGATAAGACGTTTCCCCTTCCTCCATCGTCGTCGCGCAACTTGAAATACAGGTCGGGCTCCTTGCCAATCCGGGTGCCGTCGAAGTTGGCGAACTGACTCTGGCGACCCACCATCTCGAAACTTCGCCCATTAAAGCCAGCTACATCGCCTGTCTTCCGCAAGCGGTTTTCAATGATACTTCGCAACGCCGCCGTAACATCGTCCTCACCGGTGGATGCGATGCCGGGTAACTCCTGCCGTATGATTTCAAACGCCCGGAGCAAAACCCGACGGATCACAAGAATCACTGGCAATCCTAGTCGGGGATGCGGGAGGTGGTAAGCATCCGGAGGCACCCCGAGGGTGAAAAATCCTGCTTTGCCAGTGGTGCTCATTCGGATTCCGGGAGCCCGAACGAACGGAGGTGTTGGCGGATGATATGGCGAGCGCAGAGCCTCGCACGCGTGATCGTCCACCAGCGGCATTGGTTGAGCAGACCTAACAAGAGTCCCTGCTTCCCCGGAACTTGAACAATGATCCTGCTCGCGCCGCTTTGATTGGCCACTTTCATAGCCTCGCGGATCAGACCCGGGTTCAAAATTGGTTGGGCGGATTTTCTGGAAACTGTCAGGAAGAACCATGGCTCGCGCCACGAATCCGGCTGATGATCGAGTGCTTCGACAACGACGCTCTCATCACAAACATCGAAGTATGGCTCCAGTTCCTCCGTGAGCGTCCGCAGGAAGTCCGCTCTGGTAGCCGGTATGGTGCGTTCCAGCGCGGCCTTTCCAGCCTTTCGGTAGGATGCTGCGGAGAAGAGTGTGTCCTTGGCCACCTGCACTGCGTCCTGATCGAGCCCGTAGAGTTGGAAGATGAGCGTATTGATTTTGTCCCACGGCTTTTCCGTGTCGTGTTCCAAGCGGTGGGCGAGGTCTCGGATCTTTGATTTTTTGGCGGTGGTGATTTTTTCGAAACCAGGAAACGGCATTGAGTCAAAATCCTGCTTGGTAAAGATCATGTGATCCGCTCCCTGGGAGACACTTACCATCAAAGAAAAGTAGCGGAACAGGATGCTGTGCGCCAGAAGGTAGATGAGTGCGGCGAGTGTTTCGCCTTCGGGATGCTCTTTGCAAGAATAGCCGTAATAACTTTGAGAAAAGGCGAGGGCTTTCGCTGATAAATAAGCTTTTGGAGAATGCGCGGAATCTCCGGGAGCTTTAGGGACTATTACCAACGTTGGTTGATACAGCGCTTCCCGTCTTGGCCATGCGGCAAACTTCGTGCCGTGGTTTTCTTCGTAGGTTTTCAGATCTGCCCATGGGATTTTGAAGTCATTCTCCGAGGGGATAAAATCCAGCATGTCTGCAAGAAAGTCTTCTTCACCCTGCTTCCTTGATGGCGTGCGATTATAACCCTGTCCGGTCTGGTTTAGTTTCGTGTCCCACTTCTTCCAATTGGTTTCGAGAGTTTCTAGATCTCCATTCGTAAGGTTCTCCATCACTTCGGCATCCAGCCATGTACCCAAAGAAAGTGTCTTAAGCAACCAGGGTTGCGCCTCAACTCGCGCGATGCTCAACGCCTGGGAGGTTTCGTAATCTATGCGGAAACGTCCCCGTTCATTCGGACGTTGCTCGTAGAGAGGAGTGGCATACTGAAAGCGGTGGTCTTCCTGCGGAATGGCGTTTCTGGCGAACCAGACACAAGCGGGCATATCCACCCCTTCCCAGACAGCGGTTTTTCTCAAATCCGCACAATTGATCAACCCGGTGACTTCCACACTACGAAGAATGGCTCGCCATGCATCGAACCCATTACCGCTCGTCCGACCGAACAAGCGGGCGGGCATCGCAAGGGCGATCACGCCGGCTTCGCTGGAGTCGGACTTTTGCTTCGCCCATTCGGTGGCACGCCAGACGAACGGGATATCAGGATTCTTGTCGGGGTTCTTGTAGTTTGTCGCCAGATCGGGGAAGCCGCGTTCACTCAGAACTCGGCGGCCGATTTGGGTAAAGGCATCGTTCAGTTCATCGGTGCGGTTTCTCTTTCTGGTCTCGGAGGTGTCAACCCGATCTGGATCTTCCCGGAGGCGTGTCCATGGCGGATTGCCGATCACAAGATCGAAGCGACCGTTAAATTCCGGCGAAACATCCGGGCCGAGGCTTCCCAGCGAGAAAGCCGTTTCGTTCTCGACGCCATCCACTCCTTCACCGAAGCGGTGCAGCACCTCTCCCCGAAGGTTGCGGGGGAATTTGAGCGAGCGGGGAGGCCGGGGGGTGCCATTCACCTCGATGGCGGTGATATAAAGGGCGAGCGCGGCGAGGCGCAATGCGGGTTCGCTCACGTCGAAGCCACACAACTGATTGTAGAGGATTTCTTGGATAACTTTGGTATTCGGACGCTCCTCGTCATGCTGCCAGCGTTCGCGGATAAGTCTGCGGAAAGCCAGAACGAGGAAAATCCCCGCCCCGCATGAAGGATCCAGTACTTGCGCGGCGGCAGGATTTTTTAACGCGGCGAAGGAATCGGCCACCATTAGATCGGCGATGGTGCGCGGGGTATAATGGACGCTCGTGTCTTTTGCTGTGCGTGGATCTGCACGATGGCTGAAGCTTTCATACACTTGGCTCAGGACACCTACGGGGATATGCGCGAAATCAAGGTCTCCCCAGTCCAGATCCGGTTGGAAGTCGCCGCCGACTTTACTCCAGCCCCTGAGAATGGCTTGTAGGTGGTCGAAGATTCTCTTGCCGACGAGATGCTGGATGCGCTGGTAGAATCGGAGATAGGCGTCCTCGCGCCCTTGGCGGTCGCCGACTGGAATCTTCTCGTCGATGAGTGGAAGGAAGTCCCCGTTGAATGTTTCATCGAGCCATGCGGATGTCTGCGCTGCGGCCTCGGTTGTCGAAAACGCATCTTTAAGCGAGGAAACCGAGGGGCAGATTTCCGGAGCCTCTTTCTCTAGGACGATTCTGCGGTCGATCAGGAAACGGAAGAACAGCGCCCTGCCCGTCATGGAGAGAACTTCCAGCGAGTCGATACGGCCTTTTTCTTCCTTGGGGACGAAGGTGTTGGTGGTTTGGGTGAGGAGATCGAAGATTTTCCGGAAAACGTAATCAGTTCCGTTCAGTCGGCGGTTCTCCTCGAATGTGCCATGGACGAGGCTTTGGAAAAACAATGGCGCGGTGAAGCCGTTGGCATTGATGGTTTTGACCGGAGCCATGCTTGCCGTTTCGTGGAAGCCAATTGGGTAAATGTCCAGTGAACCCTTCGAGGCAACGCCCAACCAAGCGGGATCGCTGCGATTGGCGAGTTGGCGACTGATTTTCGCGATTGTGACGGGATCACAATTCAGACCTTCGCAACCGTCCACGATGTATAGCAGGGCGGTACCCTGGTTCTCGGCGACAGCTGAGACGATTGGTTTCTGGTTCGAGCGAGCTGGCAGGAGGTCGAGGTAGTCGAGCTGATCGGGATCGGAAAGTTTCCGATCAAGGCGAATGAGATCGGAGCAGCCGTATGCGCCGAGCCGTTGCTCCAGAGAGGGGAAAGATGATGGAGTTTCGGTGGGCATCATGCGGCGGGGATGCGGATCAAGGCTTTGGCTACACCTTGAATTTGGAGGTCATGCGTTGGGATCAGGTCTGGGTAGGCAGGGTTTTCCGCTTTCAACCAGGCTGTTCCCCTTTCGATGACAAGGGTCTTCAAAGTGCATTCCTTATCGATCAAAGCGGCAACCACATCCTGATGTCTGGGGATGGCAGCGCGATCAAAAAGCACCAAGTCGCCCTCGAAAAAGTGCCGACCGGTCATGGAGTCGCCCCGTACCCGCAGGGCGAAAGCGTTTTCAGCATTCAGGATTCCGAAGGCGGCCGGGTCGAGTTCGATGAATTCTTCGCTGTTTCCGGAAGAATCATCGGGAGAGCCTGCGATGATAGAGCCGAGAAACGGAATACCTGAAACAGCGGGTCGTGCCAGCTTGAGACTGCGGGAGAGTCCAAGTTCGTAGTTCACTTCCCCGGTTTCCTTCAACTTGCTAATCAGGCAAGCCGCCGCGTTCGTGCTTTTGAAGCCGAGTTCCTTACAAACCTCGCGGATGGTCGGCGGTGGTGCGTTTCCAGCCTCCAATCTGCCAAGCATTGCGAGGAGTTTCGTTTTCGAGGTTGGGGTCGTTCTTTCCATACTGAACAAATGTTCAATAACGCGTTCCGGGATCGTTTGCAAGTGAGATTCCCGGTTCAGAAACAAGAGGTTGACAGAAATCCCTCAAAAGACATATTTGCAACATGCAAACGACGTTGCGAATCAATGACAACATCTACCGGGAGGCGAAGGCGGAGGCGGCACGGGAGGGGATGACGCTGACGCGTTTTCTGGAAGAAGGGTTGCGGATGCGGCTGGAAGCGAAGAGGTCGCCGGGGGTGGGGGCGGACCATTTCCGGGTGTTCTCGGCAGGGCGGGTGGATTCGATTCCGTGGGAGAAGGCGGATCGGATCGCCAAAGAAGAGCAGGAGGCGGCTGATCTCGCGAAGCTGGGAGTGGATGGGGAAGGGAAGGAATGAAGGTTTTTCTTCCGGATGCGAACGTGTTGATTCATGCGCTGCGTAAGGAATCGCCGGATCACGCACGGTGCCGGGAGTGGCTGGTTGGCGCGGCGACGGTGGGCGATGCGGTCGTTTTGTGCGAGTTGGTGGAAGTGGCCCTGCTTAGGATAGTAACCTTGCCAAAACTGGATCTGGTGCCAATGGCGGATGTGTTGGGTTTCTGGAAGGAGGATCTTTGGACGTATCCGGGGACGCGGCGGGTGGCGGCAAGCGCACGACACGCTGAGATTTTCACCGATTTTATTGCGAAACTTGGCCTGTCTGGAAACGATCTGAATGATGCATGGCTGGCGGCGCTGGCCATTGAGCAAGGCGCGACACTTGTCAGCACGGATCGGGGTTTCAGGAGATTCCCTGGCTTGGATTGGCTGAATCCGTCGTGAAAAGTTGGAGAGGCTTGCGTGAAGCCCTCCCCTCTGTCCAGATTTCCGCATGTCTACTTCCTCCAGCGAGGTCTTCCTCCAGGCATTTTCATCGGTCACCGGTGCGGGAAGTTTTCACTCTGCAGGGCATGCTCCGTTTTTCTTCCCGGGGCTTGAGGTGGAGGGGCTTGGAGAAATCGCGTTTCCTCTGCCGGCAGTGCAGGCGCGGGAAATTGCCTCCGTGGCAGAGGTGGCACCGTATGGGCAGGGCGAGAAAACGGTGCGTGACGAAAGAGTCCGCAAGTGCTGGCAGATCGACTAGGCACGATCTCGATCTGGATCACACCACCATACGCAAAGGGTCGCCCCACACCCTTTCCTGCACCAAGAACGACAAATCCCACCAGCGAGCGCTCGCCCGCCGCGCCGGGGACGAGAAGTTGCTGGAAAGACTCACCGCCATCTGACAAACCCAGCCATGCCCGCATCTCCCGCCGTCCTGAAGTGCCTGCAAGCCATCCGCAAGGCTCTCACCACACCTGCCGAACCAGGTCGTGAACGTTACGAACTCAGCGCTTCCATTATGGCGCTCTTCAGCGAATCCGGGAAAATCGTTGAAAATATAGAAAACCTTCAAGCGGTTCTGGCTTTTGCTCCCGAGATTGAAGCCTTTCGAGGAAAAGGATCGCAATACAGCATAAATGTTTTTTCAAGGAGGCTCTACTACCTGGTTTACGAAATTCTGGAACGCCTGCCTTTGTCTGAAACCGAGCCTGAATTTTTCATTAGGGAAAACGAAATACCGCAGACCTCACAGGATGTGGCCGCTTGTCTCGAAGCTCTCGCCATCCATGCCTTCCAAAGAGTGCAGGGGCCGAAAGTTCGCTCGCGTCAGGCAGCCGAACTCCGGGTGCTCGCGTGGGATGCGCTCAGTCACATTGCCGATGTGCTGCGTCGGCCGGAACACCTTGCCCATGCTCTTGCTGTCGGGGGAAACAAGCAGGCATCGGTCGAGGAAAGGGACGCTGCCGTCCAGTATTTGGCCGCCTACTACGCGGATGAGGATCCGGACGAAGCAACCGTCTCCCTCCTCAAGGCGCTTAAGGAAGACCCGCCCAACCGCGAGTTGCTCGTCACTGTCCTACAGGCGCAGATAGATCTGGGGTTGGGCAACGAGTGGGGAGCCTTGTCCGCCACCGAAGATTGGGATGACGCCCACGAGAATGATTAAAACCCGATGGTAAAACCAAAAAGGAAACTCACCGCCGCTGAACGCGCTGCGAAGAAGACGCGGAGGATATTCCAGTCTGAGCGGGCTATGGAGATGGGTTTTGCAAACCTTTCGGCGTGGACTGGGAAATGGCTGGGGTTCTAAAAGAGGTTCGAAACCCCTTCTCTTTATTTTCTCTCGACGGCGGTGGCTTCCGCCAAAGCTTTCTCCGCCTCTTTCCTCTGGGATGACTGTGAATCTTGATTATTGTTGCAAGCCTCTAGGAACTAGGTTTGGTTTTCCGCGCTGTCAGGGGCCGTGGAGGTTTGGCAAGCGAACCCCGCCAGGCCTTGATCGGAGCAACGGTAGTTTGTCCAGATTTGCTGCGGTTTCCTGGCAGTATTTTTTGCTCTCGGCTGTGGCGGGGAAGTTTTTGACAGGGGGTCTGCGATCCTTAAGCTCGCGGGATGAACCGGAGATCGTTTGTGAGTCAGTTGTCGATGGTGGGCTTGGGTTTGTCTGCGGGCGGGAGAGTGTTTGGAGCCGAGCAAAGGCCGGGGGAGAGGGAGCTGGCGGTTTTTACAAAGTTTATGGAGCACCTCAGCTTCGATGAGCTGGCGGCAGCCGTAGCGCCTCTGGGGGTAGCGGGTTTGGAGGCTCCGCTCCGTAAGGGTGGTCACATCGAGCCGGATCAGATGGTCGAGAAACTGCCGGAACTGGTAGCGGCCCTCGCGAAAAAGGATCTCAAGGTGGTGATCATGGCCTCCAGCATCAACTCGGTGGACAAGGGAGGTCTTGCTGAGAAGCAACTGCGTGCGGCTGCGGCGGAGGGCATCAAGCAGTACCGGTTGGAGCACTTGAAGTACGATCTCGCGAAGCCTATCCCCCCGCAGGTGGAGGAGTTCAGGGCACGGCTGAAAGACCTCGCGGCGCTCAACAAGGAGATTGGTATTCAAGGCCTCTATCAGAATCACCGGGGGAAAAACTACGTCGGCGGGCCGATCTGGGATATGGTTGAAATTCTTCAGGACATCGATCCGAAAGCGCTCGGCATGGCTTTTGATTTCGCCCACGCCACGGTCGAGGGCACGAGCGCGTGGGAGATCAATTTCCGCCGGGCGCTTCCACATATCGGCGCGGTTTTCTACAAGGACTACAAGCTTGAAGGCGGAAACTGGCGGGCCTGCCCGATCGGCGAGGGCATTGTGAGCCCGGAGTCTGGAAAGGCTGTCAGCAAGCTTCTACCGAAAGAGGTGCCGATCTCGATTCATATCGAGTATGTGAAGGGTAAGGACGAGGAGTCGATCGGGAAAACCGTGGCGGCCATGGAAAAGGATCTTGCGACGGTGAGGAAGTGGATCGGTGCCGAGGCATAGCCGTCTGTCGATTCAGCTCAAGCAGCGCTATTCCTACGGAGCATATAGTAGATCAGCGCACCTAGAAGCAGAACCAGCATAAGGGTGACGAAACCGATGGTCGCCCATGGGATCGGCAGCGGCATGTTGAAACGGCGCTCTACCGGCCCTTTGAGGGCGGTTGCGAGCGGGGTGGACCAGATGAGGGTGCGGCCGCCGTCGGCGGTTGAGTCTGCGTTGTGGGTTCTTGCGGCCTTTGGCAGATGAATGATGGTCGTGATGCTGTGACCCTGAAGCTGGCGCTGTGGAATGAACAATGAGCCGGGGATGGCTTTCGAAAGTTCAATCCGCCGCTCAAAGTCGAAATTGAGCCCGCTGAAGTTGATTTGTGTCACACCGAGGAATTCAGTGGCGGCAGGTGGCAGCCCGGATCCCGTGGACTCGTTGGCTGCGTCCAGCAGGTCGAGGGCGTTTTCGAAGGTGAGGGTCAGGTCGAGGTGGAAGCGATCGCTGTCGGCAGAAGTGGTGAGGACGTGGGAAGTGAGGGCCGGGGTGGAGGAGACAAAATCCTCGATCATTTTCCTGATGCGTTCCTCCCCGCCTTGAAACCTCGCAACCCCCTGTGGAAAGACAAGCTGGATGCGGGCAGCACCGGAGCCGTCCGCATCCAGCCAGATTTCTTCATGACTATCGAGGCATGAGGGAAGGGAAAACGCGCAGATGATGAGCAGGGCGACTTTAAGGATGACGGATGACCGGAATCCGGAAAAGAGGGAGGGGTTCGCCATGCCGGAGAAAAGTTTGCGCCTATGCGATCTGATCGGAAGAGCGGACGAGGATGTCGCTGATCTCCACGTGAGGGGGAGCTGTTAGGATCGACATGATGCAATGGGCGACGTCTTCCGGGACAAGCATTTTCATGCCAGCACGCGTCTTCGACAGCGTGTCCTCGCGGCCACGGAAATAGTTATCTAACAAGGGCGTGTCAACGAAGCCGGGAGATACGCAGGCGACTTGGATGGGGCACTGAATGGCTTTCAGCTCGGAGCGCAAAGAGTCTGTGATGGCCCGCACGGCGAACTTTGTGGGGGCGTAGAAGCCGCCGGATGGAGGGACGCGGTGGCCGGACATTGAGGAGACGTTGACGATGCGGCCGCCCGTTTTAGGAAAGTGTTTTAGGGAAAATTGGCAGCAGAGCGAAAGTGCCAGAACGTTGACGCGCCACATTTCCTCCCAGTCGGCGGGATTGCCATCGACGATGCGGGAGAGGTAGGCGGTGCCGGCGCAGTTGACGAGGCCGTCGATTTTTCCGAGCTGCTGGAAGATCGCCGAGATATCCGAGCGCGAGGTGAGGTCGGCCTTGACGGGGGAGATATCGGGATGAAGGGCGGTGGGTCGGCGGGTGACGCCGAGGACGTTGGCTCCGGAAGCGAGCAGGCGCTCGCACAGAGCCTTGCCGATACCGCTGGAGGCGCCGGTGACGAGGAAAGTTTTACCTTTGAGAGATAACATCTGGAGAGAGGCTGGACCGCGATGGGCAGGGAATCAACGGGAATGAAGAGCCGCCTGGAGAGAGGCCTCGGTGGTGTCCTGTCGGAAAAGCGCCTGCAGGTCCGGTAGATCAGCCGCTGTATGCGCGGGCTGGGACGAGATGATTTTTCCACGATGGAAAAGGAAGACCCCGGGCATCTGCAAACCATCGCCCGCGAGATGGCCGACGCCGCAGCCTTTGTAAACGGCGATGAGCCCGCGCCACCAAACATGCGGACCGAACAGCTCAAGAAAGCCACCTTTGCCCAAGCCGAAGGCGCGGTAGAGCTCGCAACGGGGATCGGCGATCCGTGGAACCTCGGAATGCTGGCCCAAGTAATTGATTTCCTGGCCGGACTGGAGCATGTGAACCAGAACAAGCGAGGCGTTGTGTTCGTCTGCCTGTTGCTCGAGATCCTGCAGGCCGCGCAAGATCTGGCGGGTGAAGGTGCAGCCGAAGTGGCGGAGGAAAACCAGCACCAGCACACGTTCCGCAGAAGCCTCTGCTAGGGTTTCTCCGCAGGAGAGCCGGTAGGCTGCGGAAGCCTCGGAGACAGAGTAGGCGTCATTTCTGGAAATCGGTATGCCGGCGTAGGCGCGGAGGGCGGTCCACAGGATGTAGCTGTACGCCGGAATCCAGACGAGATCGCTGAAAGTGAGCAGCCAAAGGGAGGCAGGTGGAAGTGCTCCATGGAGGACCGCGCGGACTATGATCAGGGAGACTGCTGCGGATTTGATCAGGGCGAAAAGAACGAGCACCCATTGCTGGATCGGATCGCGTGCGGCAAGTAGCAGCGCAATACCTAGGATGCCGCAGACAAGGCCGAGGGCCTGCCAAAGAATTGGATCGGCAGGGCGCGCAAGATTCCAGAGATCATATACATAGAAAGGCCAGACGTTTGTCCAAACCGCGAACAGCAGGTGCAGAGTCCCTGCCAGAATGAGCATGCCGCGCGTCCAGGAAAGGACTCGGCAACGGGCTCCATGGCAGGAATCGGGCATGCGACAGCATAGGGATCTTCCCGGGTGGCGCAACGGGAGAAAAAGTGCGGCGGGCTCAAGCAGCAGGGCCAATCTCGCGGATGATCTTCGCCGGTACTCCGCCGATAATGACTCCTGGTCCGAACGAGCGGGTGACGACCGCACCTGAGGCGACGATCACTCCGTCTCCGAGCGTCACACCGGGATTTACGATCGCACCGGCACCGATCCAGACATTGACACCGATCGTGATGCTCATCCCGTATTCCGGCCCTGCGGCACGGGCCACCGGATCGACCGGATGGGTGGCTGTCAATATGCTGGCGCGCGGTCCGATGAAGCAATTTTTCCCGATCCGGACCTCGCAGACATCCAGAATGATCAGATCAAAGTTCGCGTAGAAATTCTCGCCGACGTGGATGTTGTAGCCGTAATCGCATTTAAAGGAGGGCTCGATGGTGACCTCCCCGGCGATCGTGCCCAGCAGATTTCCCAGGATTTCCCGCCGGAGGTCGCCCTCATCCTCACAGGAGCTGTTGTATTCCCTGCAAAGTCGGCGGGCCTCCATCCTCTCGGCCGCCAGCACAGGATCGGAAGCGAGGTAGAGCTCGCCGGAGAGCATTTTCTGTTTTTCGGAAGCCATTCCGGCAGTCTAGGCTGGATCGTTGCAGAGGGAAGGAGCTTTTCGTGTGGGGCGGCGGGCTGTGCCTTAGGTGTTGCGGGCCAAGGGCGGGTGATGCAGTTTTGCCGCCGATGTGGATTTCAAAATGCGAGTTTGAGGACATCCGTTACGAGACGACGGAGGACGGGGCGATCGCCAAAGTGACCATCAATCGCCCGGAGGTGCGCAACGCGTTTCGGCCGAAGACCGTGGTGGAGCTGCTCCGCGCTTTCGATCTGGCGCATGAGGATCCGAAGGTCGGGGTAATCGTTCTAACAGGTGAGGGCGATCTGGCGTTCTGCTCCGGGGGCGATCAGAAGGTGCGCGGGCAGGCGGGCTACGTCGGCGATGATGGAGTGCCGCGCTTGAACGTCCTGGATCTGCAGAAAAAGATTCGCTCGTTGCCGAAGCCGGTGGTGGCAATGGTTGCGGGTTATGCGATCGGTGGCGGCCACGTGCTGCACGTGGTTTGCGATCTCACGATTGCCGCAGACAACGCACGCTTCGGCCAGACGGGCCCTAGGGTGGGGAGCTTTGATGGTGGCCTCGGCTCCAGTTACCTCGCACGTATCGTCGGTCAGAAAAAGGCGCGGGAAATCTGGTATCTCTGTCGGCAGTACGATGCGCGGCAGGCGCTGGAAATGGGCCTGGTGAACACGGTGGTGCCGCTGGCGGAGCTGGAAACGGAGACTGTGAAGTGGTGCCGAGAGATGCTGGGTCACTCGCCCTTGGCGTTGCGCTGCTTGAAAGCCGCGCTGAATGCGGATTGTGACGGGCAAATGGGCTTGCTCGACCTCGCTGGGAACGCGACTCTGCTTTACTATATGAGCGAAGAGGGCCGCGAGGGCAAAGAGGCTTTTCTTGAGAAACGGGAGCCGGATTTCTCGAAGTTTCCGCGTGTGCCCTAGCCAATGTCACGAGAAAAAATGGACGCTCGCACGCTCATGAAAGTGGTTTGGCTGGGGGCGAGACCGAAAACCTTGGCAGCTGGGGTCGTGCCGGTTTGGGCGGGGGGAGTGCTGGCGTGGAAGCTGACTGGCCGGTTCGACTGGTGGCTGTGGGTCTGCACCCTGCTCGGGGCGCTCTGCATTCAGGTTGCGACAAATTTTTTCAATGATGCGGTCGACGGTAGGAACGGTGCCGACGGAGAGCGTCGCACCGGCCCGCGGAGGCTCACCGGATCCGGAGACATGAGCTTTGCGGCTGTGATGACCCTGGGCACAGTGTTCTTGTTAGGCGCGGCTTTCTTTGGATCTTTTCTGGTGATGGAACACGGATGGCCAATGCTGGCGATCGGACTGCCATCGCTGTTCCTGGCATACGGTTACACCGGCGGGCCATTTCCGCTAGCATACCGGGGGCTGGGTGAAATCTTCGTGATTTTGTTCTTCGGCTTTGTAGCTGTGATGGGGACGGTTTTCGTGCAGACGGGGACTTGGCCAAAGGAAGCGGTTCTGCTAGGTGGCCAGGTGGGATTGCTCTCAGCGGTCCTAATTTCGGTAAACAATTTCCGTGACCGGGAGGAGGATGCGCTCGCGGGGAAACGAACGCTTGCAGTTAGGTTCGGGCCGAAGATAGCGGCGGCGACAGTCTGGCTGGAGATCAAGCTCGCGGCTTTTCTAGGGATCGGCTGGCTCGTGCTGGGTCACCCGGTTTGGGGCTTGGCCAGCGTGCCGGTCTTTGTGATCGGCATGCGTATCATCTGGGGCGTTCTCACGCTTCCTGCGGGTCGTGAGATGAACAAGCTGCTGGCGCTCGGTGCAGTGGAGCTGGTGCTCTTCGCCGGGGTTTTTCACGCCGTGGCGGCACTGGCCTAGGGTTGTTCGCTCTCCACCACGGCGATGATAGAGGCGAACTGGCCGTTCTTCCGCACCCCTCCCTCGCCGTGGTGCATCTGGCTGATCGTACCATCCAGAAACAAGGCGTTCCGGCAACCGAGGCTGCGGAACAAGCTGGCGAAGTCGTGCAGGTTCGGAAACTTTTCTGTCTTCGGGTGGCTCATCGCGAAGACAACGTTTCCGTCCCTTGTCACTCCCACTCCATTGCGATGTAACCGGGAGGTGGAGTCGGCGTTAAATTCTGGGTGGAGTTTCCCCTCCCGCAACAGCAGTGGTCCCGATTGAACGGCGTATCTGATGTCGTGCGCTTGCGGCGGATATTCCCCGGTCTCCACGACAGCAGCTGCGCGCTCCCTGAGCAGGAAGACGCCGTTTGGCTTTAAGAAAAAATTGCCCTTACCGCTCCGCTGATTGATCGGCAAAAGTTCCGTTCCATCCTGCACCATCAGCCCACTGGGGATTTCACCAGGCTCAAAAATCCCTCCGTTCATCAGCATGACCGGCTTCTCTCCTTTTTGCTCAAGATAGGCCTTGGCGGCTGTGAATGTCCGAAGCTGCTTCCCATTCCCACCCTTCCACACCACCCGCACATTTTTCGGCTCCGTCCTCACCAGCAGGTAGGTGATTCCGTCCTGTTCCAGAACCTCCGGCTCGGCAGCATGCGCCAAGGCCGACATGATCGAAAACAGCAGAAATCTGAAAGACACGCCGCAAGCTATGCCTCCCGCCCTTGCCCGTAAAGGCCGCAGATGCAAGGGCTGAGCGTGTCGGCGCGATACGTTTGATTCCGCCCCGCAATCCAGCAAAGGAGCAGCCTGAGTGCTATTCAGGCGTTTCCCCTCCCGTGCCACCTGCGTACCTCCTCAGCAAGGGCGACAAAAAACCATTGTTCAATAATCCCTCCACCGCGCCTGCGAAAGTTTGCTTCCGCACTCTCGCTACGGGCTTGCCATGCGTCCTTTTCCGGAGTTAACGTCCGTCACCGGAGCTGCGGACATCTTTTCCCAGTCCGGCCCTAACAACGGAGGGGTGGTAGAGTGGTCGATTGCGCCAGTCTTGAAAACTGGAGAGCCGAAAGGTTCCGTGGGTTCGAATCCCACCCCCTCCGCCAAGGGTTCCAACTTCACGTGAGGGAACGCCCCCAGGAAAGCGCCTGCCAAAGCCTTGGTTGGGGTGGGATGAGAACCCCTCGAAGACCGGGTTTGAGTGCCTTTTCTCAGAACATGCAGTGTAGTGGCGCGGCCTCTAAAACTGTTCTCTTGAACATTGAAATCGCAGGTTGTAGAGTGTGCCCGTGGCCACCCCAATCGAAGATTTGCGGCGTCAACTGCGGGAAAAATTCCCGCAGGCTCACGGGGTGCGGCCGGATGAGGGACGGCGGCAAGCTTCGGGAAACCCGTTTCGTCCGGAGTCCTTCCCATGCGGTGCGATTTCGGAAGTGATTCCCGCCACTCCCACGGCGGGCCTGGCGCTGCTGGTGGCGGGTCTATTGGATGAGCCGGAAGAGCATAGCCCGCATCCGGAAATGGTATTGATCGACGGAGCGGACGGCTTCGACCCTTCCTCTTTTACCGGAACGGCCTGTTCACGTCTGCTCTGGGTCCGCTGCACCTCCGCTTTGGAGATGCTCAGGGCAGCCGACTTGCTGGTAAGAGACGGAAACGTGGGTTTCGTGCTGATTGATTCCAGCGGGCTCCCCCGCCACGAACTCTCCTCGATTCCGGGGTCTTCCTGGTGGCGGCTGAGGCAGCTTGCGGAACGCACCGGCGGGCGGCTGGTGGTGCTGGCGCTTTACCCCACCGTCCCGGGGCCGGCCTTGAGGCTCAGACTTTCAGCCAATTTATGCCTCCATGATTTCGACGCTCCTCGTGGCGAACTGCTGGAAAGGCTTCGCACGGATTCCCGGGACCTCAGACGCGCCACCTGATCATGTTCGCCTCTTTGTACATTCCAAATTTCACGATGGCGGCGGCTTTGAGAAACCTCTCGGAGGAGAGGGAAACGCCCTGCGCCATACTTGCTCCCCATTCGGGAAAAATTTCAAAAGACAAACTGCCCCTGCTCGCGGTCAACGGAGCGGCACGTGTCACGGGAATCGCGGCGGGCTGGCCGCTGAACCGTTCGCTGGTCCGCTGCCCTTCGCTTAAAGTGATTTCCGCCGATCCCAAGGCGGAAGTATCCTTGCGGGAGGACTTGGTTTGCTTGGGCGAATCGCTGACGGCGGATTTGGAACTCACGGCGGCGGATGCTTTGATCCTT
This sequence comes from Akkermansiaceae bacterium, assembly GCA_041748235.1. GTDB lineage: Bacteria > Verrucomicrobiota > Verrucomicrobiia > Verrucomicrobiales > Akkermansiaceae > Luteolibacter. The sequence continues at coordinate 17,688 of JBGTDO010000136.1, forward strand.
GATCTTTCCTACCGGAGGGCGCCGAAGGATGCGATTCTGGGAGAACTTTCATTGGATGGCGCGGACTTGTGGCAGGGCTTTGCCGTGACGCCCGATCTGGCCCATCTTGCGGCCCGTGACAGAGAGCTGCATGGAAGTATTGTGACTCCCGCCGATTTGGCCCGGCTGCCGATAAACAGGCTCGCGGCTTTCTCGCCCCAGGGTGACACGCTCACGATCCTTGGCTGGTGGGGAATAAACACTCTCGGGGATTTCATGAACCTGCCACGACAAGCGCTTGCCGAACGCCTAGGCCCGGAGGCCGGGCAGTGGCACGATGTGCTTCATGGAAAACATTCCCGACTTCTCCGCCTTCATCGTCCCCCCGAAAGTTTGGCGCAACGCATGGAGTTCGAGGACGCGATGTTCACACTTGATCCAATGATTTTCTCGCTCAAGCGGCTGCTGCACACCTTGGCCGGGCGGCTCGCGAGCCGTGCACTTGCCGCCGGGCTGCTGGATCTGCGGCTCATTTTGGAATCGGGCGAGGAGGTTACCCGCCGTATCCGCCTGCCCGATCCGCAAACAGCGGTGGAAGGTATGCTCTCTCCGCTGCAAACGTGGCTGGATTCACTCCGCCTGGAGGCGGGGGTCGTGGCCATGGAACTCGATGCCGAAGCCACTTTCGCAGATTCTTCCCAACGCGAGTGGTTCGGCCGTCAGTTGCCCCACCCCGAGCGGTGGGCGGAAACGCTGGCGCAACTGGAAGCTTTGCTTGGCCCCGGCCGGGTGGGCATTCCGGTGCCCGGGGATTCCCATGCGCCGGACGCATTCATTCTGCGCCCGGCGGGAGCCAAGCATTCCGAGGCTTTCCCCCCCCGCGCTGATCGACCGGATTGCCCGGTGCCTCTGACGCGTTACCGGCCTCCGCGTCCCGTTGTCGTGGCGCATGAGTGGATCGACCGGCGGCCCGTGCCGCTCGCTTTGCTCACCGGCTCTCACCCCGGGGAAATCATTGCCCGGCGCGGGCCGTTCCCTGCTTCTGGTGCCTGGTGGGAGCCGCCGGACGGGTGGCAGCGGCTGGAATGGGATATTCAAATCGAGAGCCGCCATCTTCTGCGGCTCGTTCTTGAAACGCCGGATCGCTGGCAACTGGAGGGAATCTACAGATGACGCCTGCCTTTGCGGAACTGCACGCCGTTTCAGCCTTCTCTTTTCTCGAAGGCGCGAGCCAGCCGGAAACGATGATCCACTGTGCGGCGGAACTGGGATATGAAGCCATCGCGATTACCGACCGGGCGGGATTCTACGGTTCGGCGCGGGCGCATTACGCCGCCAAGGAATGCGGCGTTCGCGCTTTGATCGGAGCGACGCTTGATTTGCCGGACGGCACCCGCTTCCCCGTCCTTTGCGCCACGCGGGACGGCTACCGAATGTTGAGCCGCCATCTGACCGACCGGCATCTGTTGCCGGGGGAGGATCATGAGCTTTCCCGGGATACCGGGCATTTGATCGCTCTCACCGGCGGGCGCGGCGGTCCGGTTTGCAAACCGCTGCTACGGGATGATCGGAAAGCCGCCTTGTGCGCGGCAGAGCGGCTGGTGGGGGCGTTTGGTCGGAAAAATGTTTTCGTCGAGCTGCACCGCCACGGCTTGCGGGAGGACGGCCGTCTCAACCGGCATCTGGTGGATCTGGCCGGGCACCTGCGGCTTCCACTGCTGGCATCCAACGCCCCTCTCCATGCCACCCGCGGAGACCGGCGGCTCGCGGATGCCTTCGCCTGCCTGCGCCATCACGTTCCGCTCGACCAGGCGGGGAGGTTGCTCGCACCGAATGGCGAGCGCCATTTGAAATCGCCGCGCGAAATGGCATCGCTTTTCGCCGATTTCCCGGAGGCCCTGCGCAACTCGGTCCGCCTTTCGGAGCGGATCGATTTCACGCTTGAGAACTTGGGCTACCGCTTCCCCGATTTTCACGATGAGCGGGGAAACGCTCTTTCGCTGGAGGAACAGGCCGCGCTGTTGCGGAGGCTGTCCTATGCGGGAGCTGCCCGTCGCTATGGGAATTGCAGTGCTGCGGTGAAAAGCCAGCTGGAGCACGAACTGGCGATGATCCATCGGCTGGGATTTCCCGGGTATTTCCTGATCGTCCACGATCTGGTGAAATTCGCGCGAAGCAGGGGGATCCTTTGCCAGGGCCGGGGCTCGGCGGCGAACTCGGTCGTCTGCTATGCGTTGGGTGTCACTTCCGTCGATCCAATTGGGAGCAAGCTGCTTTTCGAGCGGTTTCTTTCCGAAAACCGGAAATCATGGCCGGACATCGATATCGATTTTCCTTCAGGAGACCGGCGCGAGGAAGTGATCCAGCACGTCTTCAAAAAGTATGGCGCGAGAAACGCCGCGATGACGGCCAATGTCATCACCTATCGCGCCAAATCCGCCTTCCGGGAAATGAGCAAGGTGCTCGGCTTTCCGCCGGAGGTGGCGGAGCGTTTTTCCAACGGTCCCTCCCGCTTTCGTGGCGGAGGATCGAGAAACGAGGCCGCAGAGGAAGAAGACGCGGAATCGGAATTTTCAGAACGGGTGGCGGCGATCCTGCCGCCATCCCACCCCCGCCTGCCGGCCTTGTCCTATCTCTACCACGCGGTGCTGGGGATGCCCCGGCATCTCAGCCAGCATTCCGGAGGGATGATCGTGTGCGATCACGGCCTAGATGCGGTGGTGCCGCTCCAGCCCGCCACCATGCCGGGTAGAACGGTGGTCCAGTGGGACAAAGACGATTGCGAGGATCTCGGTATCGTTAAAATCGACCTGCTGGGCCTCGGCATGCTCGCCGCGATCGAGCACGCCTTGGAAATCCGCTCCCGCCGCGGATCTCCGGTGGATCTTGCCAAGATTCCCAAGGACGATCCCGCTGTTTTCGACCTGCTGTGCCGGGCGGACACCGTGGGCACTTTTCAGGTGGAATCTCGTGCCCAGATGGCGACGCTGCCCATTTTACTACCCCGCAAGTTTTACGATCTGGTGGTGGAAGTGGCGATCATCCGGCCCGGCCCGATCGTCGGCGATCTCGTTCACCCTTATCTTAACCGCCGCAGCGGACGCGAGCCGGTCGATTTCATTCATCCGTCATGTGAAAAAACTCTAGAACGGACTCTTGGCGTGCCTCTGTTTCAGGAACAAGTCCTGCGGATGGCTATGGACGTGGCCGGATTCACCGGAGCGGAAGCAGATGAATTGCGCCGGGCAATGGCATTTAAACGCAGCGACGAGCGGATGGAAAAAGTGACCGCCAAGCTCCGGCAGCGCATGACCGAACGGGGAATCGAGGAGGCGGTGCAGCGCAAGATCATCGAGTCCATCAGCTCCTTCGCGCTCTACGGTTTCCCCGAGTCGCACGCGATCTCCTTCGCCCTGATCGCCTACGCGAGCTGCTGGCTAAAGGCCCATCATCCGGCGGAGTTTTATGTGGGATTGATCAACAACCAGCCGATGGGCTTTTACTCGGTTCACACCTTGCTCCAGGACGCGAGGCACCGGGGAATCCGCATCAAGCCGGTGTCCTGCTTGTTGAGTGAAGTGGAAACCATCGTCGAGGACGATCGAACCATCCGGCTCGGCCTGCATCGGCTCAAGGGATTGTCGCGCGCCACCGCAGAGCGGATCGTCCGAATGAGGAAGGAGCGGGACTTTTCGTCATTGGAAAACTTTTTATTCGGGGTGAGGCCAACAGATAAGGAGCGGCGGCTTCTTGCCCGAGCCGGAGCCTTAAATGATCTGCCCGCTGTAACGCACCGGCGGCAGGCGCTGTGGCAGGTGGAGCTTCCCCTGTTTGATGATTTGCTGGCTCCCGGCGCGTCCACCAGCCCTCTGGAATGTCTTCCGGCCATGACGCCCGCCGAACGGGTCTCGGCGGATTTCGCGGTTCAAAATGCGTCCACCGGTCCGCACCCGATGCGGCTCTGGCGCGAGCGCTCGGGAAACAGGAAAATTCTCCGGGCCACCGATTTGCAAAACCTGCCGCACGGTCTTCCCGTCACCGTGGCCGGCCTGGTAATCTGCCGCCAACGGCCCGGTACTGCAAAAGGTCATTGTTTCATATCGCTGGAAGACGAAACGGGCATCGCCAACCTGTTCGTTAAAAAGGAAACATTTCACCTTTTGCGTCTGGTCATCACCAGCGAGCCGTTCCTGCTCGTCCACGGCCACCTCCAACGATCAGAGGGTGATCAACCGACGGTTTACGTGCGACATATCGAGCCGCTGCCCGGCACCGATGCAACCCATGCCGCGCGTTCTCATGATTTCCACTGATCGGGTTACACAAGCGGGCTTGAAAGATCGTCCGTGGGCTTCAGCGTCTTCTTCTCATGCTGAAAAACCTGCTTGCCGTTTCTGTTTTGTTGGTGCCCGCATTGGTGGCGGAGGAGCTTTCACCGAAGCTTTCTCTGCCGGAGATGGAGGAGCCGAAGCTGGGGGCGGACTCGATGGAGAAGCCGGAGGTGCAGAAGGGGAAGGTGTCGGATTTTGTTTTCAGTGAGTCCAAGGTGTTTCCTGAGACGAAGCGACAGGTGCATGTGTATGTGCCAGCGCAGTATGATGCGGCGAAGGAGACACCGGTGATGGTGTTCCAGGACGGGCATTCCTATGTGAATCCAAAAGGGGAGTTCCGGGTCCAGACGGTGCTGGACAATCTGATCGCCGCAAAAGAGATCCCGCCGATGATCGCCATTTTCATCGATCCCGGCCACAAGGGTGACTCGAAGCCTGAGAGTCCGTGGAAAAACAACAACCGCAGCTTCGAGTACGACACGGTTTCCGCTGATTATACGACGTTTTTGTTAGATGAAATCCTGCCGCTCGTTGCAAAGGATTACAATTTGACGAAAAATCCCGACCTACGGGCGATCTGCGGCGCCAGCTCCGGCGGCATTTGTGCTTGGACGGTGGCATGGGAGCGGCCGGACGAGTTCCGCAAGGTCATCTCATCCATCGGCTCCTTCACGAACATCCGTGGAGGCGATGCCTATCCGGGGATGATCCGCAAGACCGACAAGAAGCCGATCCGCGGGTTCTTCCAAGACGGCATCAACGATTTGGACAATCAGCACGGCAGCTGGCCCCTCGGCAACATGCAGATGGAGGCGGCGCTGAAATTCAAAGAATACGATCACAAGTTCGTCTGGGGTCACGGTGAGCACAACGGCAAGCACATGGGAGCGATCTTCCCAGACGCCATGCGCTGGCTGTGGAGGGACTAGCCCGTCGGCCCTCCACCAAGAGACTCCTCCGGTCAAGATCTGGCATGGTTCGGACCTTCAGGGCGTCGCCGATTCAAGAGGATTCCAAACCCTCCGGAAACCAAGTCCCTAGAAGTCTTTGACGTTCACTGTCGCAAGTTCGGTCACGCCCTGTGCTGTCATGGTGAGGGCGGAACGGGTGTCGTAGATTTTGCGAAACGCGAAGTTTTGGGTGCGGGCTTTTTGCCAGAGCGTATCGTGAATGGGACGGCTGTCGGTAGGGAAACCGATGAGCCGCCAGCGGGGATGCGTGCGGTAGATCTGAATGATTTCGATGGCTTCTTCAGCGGCAAGCGGGCGCTTGAGCACGGCCGGGTTGCGGAGCAGTCCGTAGAACTCGGCAAGGATAAACTCGGAGATAGCCACGTCCTCGTCACGCTGAATCGATCTCAGCCAGGCGTGGGCGGATTCATTCCAGGGTGAGGCAGTATTGACGGCGTAGAGCAGGATGTTGGCGTCGATGGAGAGCATGGCGTCTGCTATTTGGTGAGGCGAGCGAGGCGGATTTCGCTGTTGGCCATTTGGGCCTCGGCTTTGATCTCCGCATGACTGAGACCTTTCCATCCGAGGTCGCGGGGGGTGGGAGGTTGCCATTCGCGGTTTGCGTCCGGCTCGGGGGCATAGACGCTGAGGATGTATTCGATGCCGCGCCGGGCGAGTTCGGCTAGGGAGATTTCGCGGGCTTCGCAAAGTTTTTTGGCACGGGCAAAGGTTTCGTCGGGCAGTTGGATCTGGGTGCGTACCATGCCAACACACTGACAGCATATCCTCATGTGGGCAATACGATGTTATTCGTCCCCCGGTTTATACTTTCGCAAGGGAGGGCGTGGGTTCATATAGGAGCAGAGCCGGAACGATGCCTACTGATTCGCGGTTGACCCAAGGGGGCTCTACTCCCTAGCTTCCACCCGTGAACCTTCTCCTAAAATGGAATCCAACCTGCCGCCTTCTCTTGCGAGGCCTAGGCAGCCGTTGATTGTTTCCTGCCCGTCACTTTTTCCTGCTACGGGCGCAGGCTTCTCCCGAGAACCCCTTTTCATTTCATCCTCATGCATCCGAATTCCCTCTCAAAATATCAATCGTTTCCGCCGGTTTCGCTGCCGGACCGGACTTGGCCGGACCGGACGATCGATCGTGCTCCCGTGTGGTGCTCGGTGGATCTCCGCGATGGAAACCAAGCGCTGCCGCAGCCGATGTCGATCGAGGAGAAGCTGGAATTCTTCGAGCTGCTGGTGCGGATCGGCTTCAAGCAAATTGAGATCGGGTTCCCTTCGGCGGCCGATACGGAATTCAATTTCTGCCGCCGCCTGATCGAGGAAAACCGGATCCCTGAGGATGTTACGATCCAGATCTTGGTTCAGACGCGGGAGCATCTGATCCGCCGCAGCTTCGAGGCCATTGATGGTGCGAAGCGGGCGATCGTCCACATTTACAACTCCACCTCGCCGTTGCAGCGCCGCGTTACCTTTGGTGACGCCAGCCGTGAATCGATCAAACAAGTGGCGATCGATGGCGCGAAGCTGGTGAAGGAACTCGTGCCGACGGTCCCTTCCACCGAGGTGATCCTGCAATACTCGCCCGAGTCCTTTTCCGATACCGAGTTGGACTACGCGCTCGAAGTCTGTAACGCGGTGATCGATGTCTGGCAGCCGACTCCGGAGAAAAAAATGATCATCAACCTGCCGGATACGGTTCAATGGACGACTCCGAACGTCCACGCGGACATGATCGAGTGGATGAGCCGGAATCTAGAGAAACGGGAATCCGTTCTCGTTTCCCTGCACACGCACAATGATCGCGGCACCGGAGTTGCGGCGACTGAACTCGGTCTGATGGCCGGGGCGGATCGGGTGGAAGGGACTCTTTTTGGAAACGGTGAGCGCACGGGCAATCTGGATATTGTGACGGTGGCACTGAACATGAACAGCCATGGCATCGAGACCGGCTTGGATTTCTCCGATCTCACCGACATCCGCCGCAAGTACGAGCGCTTCACGCGCTTGAACGTGCCGGAGCGGCAGCCATACGGCGGCGAGCTCGTTTTCACCGCTTTTTCCGGTTCCCACCAAGATGCGATCAAGAAGGGCCTCGACCGCCGCGAAAAGGAATCCGCCGCCGATCCGAACCTGCTGTGGGGCGTGCCTTACCTCACGATCGACCCGCAGGACATCGGCCGCTCCTACGAGGCGATCATCCGCATCAACTCGCAGTCTGGAAAAGGCGGAGTGGCATATGTCTTGGATCGCGAGCATGGCTTCGATCTGCCGAAATCAATGCACCCGCAGGTAGGGAAACGCATTTACGATCTGGCGGATGAGCACGGGCGCGAACTCACGGCTGATGAAATCCGGGACGCGTTCTTTGAATTTTTCGTGAATCTGGAGAGCCCTCTAACTGTTGCCGCCTACGAGTTGATCCACCTGCCCAGCGGCGGGCAGGTTCATTGCAAGGCAACGATTTCTGTGGATGGAAGGTCCCAGGACCTAGAAGGCGATGGCAACGGCCCGATCAATTCCTTCGTGCACGCGCTGGAGACGATCGGCTTGAAAGATTTCAAGGTCACCGACTATCGCTCCCACGCGGTGCGTGGTGGCTCGGACGCAAGCGCCGCTGCCTACGTGCAGCTCCAGCACGACGACGGCCGCCTGCTCTGGGGAGCGGGGGTTGATTCCTCGATCGAAATGGCTGGCCTCAAGGCGCTGGTGACGGGTTGGAACCTGTTTCGTTAGCTTGCTTCCACGAACATACGGATTAGTATAGCGGTTGATGGTTGGGATATCTCCAGCCGTTAACCACGATTATGATCACCATCGCGCGGTTCCATAAGAACGAGGATGCCCATCTGTTCCGGTCGTTTCTCGAGTCCGAGGGCATTGAAGCTTATCTTCTCGACGAGGCGATTTCCCAGCTTTTCTGGCACTACTCCATGGCGACAGGGGGGACGCGGGTGGCGGTGGCCGAGGAGGATGCGGAGAGGGCGGAGGAGTTGTATCGGGGCTATCAGGAACGGGTTCTCCAAGGCCCACCGGTTGTCGGCGATGCCAAGGCATGGCCTTTTGCGCTGCTGATTTCGCTTCTGATCGGGGGGCCTCTGGCGGTTCTCGGGCGGAAGGCGATGAAGGACGAAGCCGGAAATCCGTGACATTTCCCGTGCCTATGCGAGAGCTTTCGCCATGACGCGGGTGCAAGGGGAACAGATGGTCGCATTGGTGTTGCGGGTGCTGATGGGCGCGTGGTTCGTCTATGCGGGCGGCATGAAAGTCTTCGGCACCGGCTTGGATCGTTTCGTCATCGATATTGAAAACTACAAAATCGTGAGCGGTGAGGTCGCCATCGCAGTGGCGTATCTGATCCCATGGCTGGAGATCGTGGCGGGCATCTGTTTCATGCTGGGGACTCTGAAGGCGGGAGCGTGGTGGACGATGTTCGGGCTGGTGTTGGCTTTCTCAGTCTCCGTCGGCTCGGCCTGGGCGCGGGGGCTCGACATCAGTTGCGGCTGCTTGGGAAGTGATGAAAAGATCTCTTATTGGCGGAAGGCGGTGGAGTTCGCCCTCTATTTTGTAGCTCTTGGATTTATCGCGTGGGTGTGGTGGCGACGCGGCGGGAGCGCTGAGCCCCAGCTCGGCGAGTGAGGGCTGCCAAGCTCGGGCTGGCGCTCCCGGGACGTATTGTTTCCTTTGCGAAGACGGCTTTTTCAGCAAAAGATCGGCCATGCGTTTCACGGAAAAACTTCAGGAGAGGGTGAAAAAAACCGGGTCGAGGTTATGTGTGGGCCTAGATCCGCGGCCGGGCGAGAACGGGGCCGCTTACGCAAAAGATTTTTTGCAGCGGGTGATCGAGGAGACCACGCCATGGGCCGCTGCCTTCAAGCCGAACATGGCCTATTTCGAGGCGATGGGAATCAGCGGCATCAAGCTTCTGGAGGAGCTGCTGGCCTTGGTGCCGGGGGATATCCCGGTGATTCTGGATGCGAAACGCAGCGATATCGGCGAGACGCAGAAGTATTACGCCCAAGGCTACTTCCAGGGCTGGAACGTCGATGCGGTGACCCTCAACCCGTTTCTCGGGTATGACTCCATCGAGCCGTTCCTAGATTACGAAGAGAAGGCGGTTTACCTGCTTGCCGTGACATCGAATGCGGGATCGGCGGATTTCCAGCAACAGGTTCTCCAAGACGGGCGGCGGGTGTTTGAACTCGTCACCGCCCTCGGCGAGCGGGCGAAATCCGAAGGCCGCGCCACCGATGTCGGCTACGTCGTTGGCCTAACCAATGCGGCTGCTGTCCTGCCGAAGATGCCGGATGCACCCTTGCTCATACCCGGCCTCGGCGCTCAGGGCGGCGATCTGTCGGTGCTCGCTGCGGCGCAGCGGAGCGCTCCGGACGTGATCAACGTCTCCCGTGGCATCCTCTATGCGGCAGATGAAATGGGTTTCAGAGCCCGGGCGGAATACTGGATGGAGAAAATTGCTTTGGAATACGCTTCAGTCTAGCTTGCGGCTCCATGATGAACGAAACGAACGCGAATCGATACGCCGGCCTCGCGCCCCAGAAGGGCTGGCCGGGGCGCAATGCCAAGTTTCTACGCCACCACATCGTTCCAGGGATGTTCCGCAAAGTCGGCGGAGCCATGCTGGAGCCCGTGCTCACCCCGCCAGAGGGCGACAGGGTCCGGATCACGTGGATCGGCCATGCGGCCTTTTTCATCCAGTTTGCCGGTCACTCGGCGGTCATCGATCCGAACTGGGCCAAATGGCACGGCCCCGTCAAGCGCCAGCGCCACCCCGGCCTGCGTCTTGAAGGCGTACCAGAGGTGGATCTCGTGCTCGTAACCCACGCCCACTTCGATCATCTCCACAAGCCGAGCCTGAAAATCCTCCAAGCCAGCCAGGGCATCGTCGTCCCCCGGGGGAGCGGTTCCTTGGTAAGAAAGCTCGGTTTTCCCGCCGTTCACGAGCTCAAGATCTGGGAGGAGCTGCTGGTGAACAACATGGAGGTCATTCACACGCCCTGCCACCACTGGGGAGCCCGCTATGTTCACGACGTCCACCGTGATTACGGCGGCTACATCATCAAAGCCGGTGGCAAAAGCGTCTTCCATTGCGGCGACAGCACCTACTTCGACGGTTTTACGGAAATCGGCAAACGCCACGCCATTGACATCGCCCTCATGCCGATCGGCGCCTACGAGGCCCCCAGCGGTCGTGATGTCCACATGAACCCCGAGCAGGCCGTCCGCGCCTTCGCCGATCTTGGTGCCAAAGTCCTCATCCCCATGCACTACGGCACTTTTCCGCTTGGAAACGAAGCGCTGGGAGAGCCTGTCGAGCGCCTCCTCATGGAAGCCGACCGCCTCGGCATCAGCGAAAAGGTCCTGATCCCGGAAGAGGGTGTCGGGATCGAGTGGTAAGGCTAGTTTCAAATGCCAGTTCCGCCACGCAATGCGCCGGGCCCTCCTTTCTATGCTTTCTCCAGATCAAAAATCATCAATCGGCACTCATCAACCCTCCTACGTAAGCGGGGTAAACTCGACCCCTGGCTCTGTTCAGGCGACGCGGCTCTTGCGCCTGCGGGCTTCGGCGATCCGGGCGGGCGTGAGGGTGGCGATGACTGCTTCATCGGTCAGGCCGGGCAGGGTCTGGAGGAGCTGCT
>JBGTDO010000137.1:0-12218 GCA_041748235.1 Akkermansiaceae bacterium
CCAGGTTCCGGACGGGGCTGAGAGGCTGTGTTTCGGCTCACCCGCAGGGTTAGCGCAAATCGAGGTTGCTGTGGCTTCCATGCCCTTGTGGTTACAACACTTGAGGGGATTGGGCGATCATTTCATTTTCCTCTTTAGGATGAGAGGATGGATTTCCGAACGCACGGGATGAAAGCTGAGGGAAACGGCAGGCGCGGACAATCCCTGAAAGTGTAACTTGGATTGCTACAGCCTGCTGTAGCAGTCCAAGGAATTCACCCTCTCGCGCCGAGACGGTGGAAGGCCCAGCGGAGTTCCTCCTGATAGGCGTTCATGCTTGGGTAAAGCGTCTGGGTCGAGAGGTTCCTGAGACCGCAGTTCATTCGCTCCGGCGGAAGAAGAGATTGAAGATCGACCATGAGGACGAGGATCTCGGTGGTGTTGCGCAGCCGCAGCAGGCGCTCGCCGTAGAACATCACGGACTCCTCGCTGGTCTCCAGTGAGGTTCGGCGGGGGTCGGAGCTGAAGAAGAAGTCGACCCGGAAAAAGCTTCTCTCCTCCGTTTTGCGCACCGTCTTCTGCACCGGCAGCGTGTAGCTGCCATTGCTGGTGTGACGGGTTTCCAGTTGTAGCTCCACTGATGTCACCAGACGTTCCTTATCCAAGAAACCACTGGAGATGAAGACGAGATCCGCCTTTGGACGGGTAAAACGGCGGCCCATCGAGCTGGTCAGAATGATCGCGTCGTTCTCCAGTTCCACCCGCTGGCAGCGGAAATCCTCGTGAAGCGCCGGCACTTCATGATCAATGACGATCTCTGTCTCGCAGCCTCTGCCGCGCAAGCCTTCCTGGAAAGCCAGCGCGTCCGGAAGCTCCAGCCCGGAGCAGAGGATACCGAACCAGTCCGCACTGATGCGGGCGCAATCGGCGCGCGCGATCGACGGGACTTTTACCGAGATTTCCTCAAGCTCCTTCCGGGTGAGCTGCGGCTGGAGCGATTTCAACAAGACGCTGTAGGTCTTCATCAGCCCGAAGCGTCCGTTTTTTTAGTAGGAGAAGATCTCGTCGTCTTTGAAGAAGCGCTTGATCTCGTCCTGAGCGGCTTCCGGGGAATCGGAGGCATGGCAGACGTTGCGCATCTTGGAGTCGCCAGCCTTGTCACCGAAATCGCCGCGGATGGTGCCGGGGGCGGCGGTGGTGGAGTCGGTTGGGCCAAGGAGGTCACGGACGCGTGAGATTATGTTGTCACCTTCGAGCGCGAGGGCTATGACCGGCGTTTCCTGCATGAAGCCGCGGACGGCCGGGAAGAATGGCTTGTCGGCGATGTGCGAGTAGTGCTCGGCAAGGATCTCGTCACTCAGAGTCATCATCTTGATGCCGCGGATGCTGAAGCCTTCCTTGGCGAAGCGGGCGAGGACTTCGCCTGTGAGGTTTTTCGAGACAGCATCAGGTTTGAAGAGAATGAGAGTGGTTTCGGTAGCCATGGCCGAGGACGTAGGCGGGGGGATGGCGGGGTGCAAGCCTTTTTCAGGCCGCCGCAGGCCCTTGGACTGCTGGAATGATTCCCAGCTCTCACGCCGCGTGCCTATTTCGAGACCGCTTGGCACTACCAGACTGTTCCGTCACGCACGAACCGGAAAAGCTGCGGATAAGAACCGCAGCAGTCCAAAAGCCTCCGGCGGATTAGAACTCGCAGTGTCCCGGGGTCCTCGGAAATGGAATCACATCGCGGATGTTCGGGATGCCGGTGACGAACATCAGCAGGCGCTCGAACCCGAGGCCGAAGCCAGCGTGCGGAACGGTGCCGTATTTCCGTAGATCCGCATACCAGGAGTAGGCGGCGGGATCGATGCCGTGGTGCTTGAAGTTTTCCAACAACACATCGTGCCGCTCCTCGCGCTGAGAACCGCCGATAATTTCACCGATCCCGGGAACCAGCAGGTCCATAGCGGTGACGGTGCGGCCGTCATCGTTGAGGCGCATGTAGAAGGGTTTGATCTCCTTCGGGTAGTTGTAAACCGTGGTCGGCTGCTTGAAATACTCCTCCGTCAGCCACCGCTCGTGCTCCGACTGGAGGTTCAGACCGTAAGCGACGGGATATTGGAAGCTTTTCCCGGAGCTCTCTAGCAGCTTCACCGCATCGGTGTAGGTGATGCGCTGGAAGGGTTTTTCGACGACGTGCGAGAGCCGCTCGCGCAGGCCATTGTCGATGAACTTCTCGAAGATGGAAAGGTCCGGGTCGGCGAGGGCCTCTTTGACGAGAAACTGGATCATCTCCTCCGCGAGGTCCATATCTCCTTCGAGATCGCAAAATGCAATTTCCGGCTCTACCATCCAGAACTCTGCGGCATGGCGGGAGGTGTTCGAGTTTTCCGCCCGGAAGGTGGGCCCAAAGGTGTAGATATTGGAAAGGGCGCAGGCAAAAGTTTCCCCTTCAAGCTGGCCGGAGACGGTGAGATAGGCGCGTTTTTCGAAAAAATCCTCGGCGTCTTTGGAGATTTTGTCGTCGGAAAGGGTGGTGACGCGGAACATCTCGCCCGCTCCCTCGCAATCGCTGGCGGTGATGATCGGCGTGTGAACGTAAATGAAATCGCGTTCCTGAAAAAAGCGATGGATCGCATAAGCCATGCGCGAGCGGATGCGGAAGGCGGCGCCGAAGAGATTCGTGCGCGGGCGCAGGTGGGCGATCGAGCGCAGGAACTCCTGGCTGTGACCTTTTTTCTGCAATGGATAGTCCTCCGGCGCGGTGCCTAGAAGTTTCAGCTCGCTCGCGTGTAGCTCCCAATCCTGGCCCTGCGCCGGCGAAGGTACGAGTTTTCCCAAGACACGAACCGAGGCTCCGGTCGTCATCTTCTGGATCGCCTCGTAGCCGGGAATGTTCTGATCGGCGATGATTTGCAGATTGCCGAGGCAGGAGCCGTCGTTGAGCTCGATGAAGGAAAAGGTTTTGGAGTCCCGCCGGGTGCGGACCCAGCCGGCGACCTCGAGCGAATCGGAAGCTTCGGTGCGGGCGAGGACGTGCTTGATGAGGGTGCGCATGATCTGCCGCTTTCATAGCGGCGAATCCCCCCGCCGTCCAACCGGGAAAGCGGACGAGCGTAGACAGGTTCGTTAGATTAACCACAGACTCGCCAGCCCCAGCAGCGCACAGGCGGCGATCACAGTGGTGAAGGGAACCTTGAACCGCCACATCGCGATGAAGGCCAGTAGCGCAACGACGGCCACAAAGAGATCAAACCGCTGATCCGGCTCCGGCCACAGCGCATGGGTCGCGAATTTCACGCCCAGATTGAGGATCACGCCCACCACTGCGGCGGTGATAGCAGTGAGGCTGGCACCCAGGCGGGGGAAATTCCGCACGCCCTCCACGAAGGGCGCGCCGAGAAATACGAACAGGAAGCACGGCAGGAAAGTGGTCCAAGTGGTGATAAACGCCCCGATGCTTCCCGCCACCAGCGGGCTGAAATTGCCGGAATTCTGCCAACCTCCGACGAAGCCGACGAACTGCAGCACGATGATCAGCGGGCCGGGTGTCGTCTCTGCTAGCGCAAGTCCGCTCATCATCTGCGGGTGGCTCAGCCACTGGTAATTCTCCACCGCCTGCTGCGCCACGTAGGGCAGCACCGCGTAAGCACCGCCGAAGGTGACGAGCGCCGCTTTGCTGAAAAACAGGCCTTGGGATACTGGGGTGCTGCCCCAGCCGAGCCAGAGGCCCAAAATCAGAACCGGCATCACCCACAGCGAAATACAGATCAACGCCACACCGAAGCTCCGTTTCCAAGTCGCTGGCGGAGACGGTGGCAGATCTAGGAAATCGGCTTCACCCGCACCGGAGAGAGCGCCATGGGCCTTGCCAGCCGGAAACTGCTCCGGCCGGATCTGATGACCCAACCATCCGATCACGGCGGCGCTGAAGATGATCAGCACGAAGGAGATATTGAAAAAGTAGATCGCCACGAACGAAGCGGCCGCGATAACCCACAGGCTCGGGCTCCTCAAAGTTTTCTTGCCGATGCGGATCACCGCCTCCGCCACCACTGCGATCACCGCCGGAAGAAGCCCGTAAAACACGGCGGCCAGCCACGGCAGATGCCCGCCCGCCATGTACAACCAGCTCAACAGGAAAAGGATCACCATGGATGGCAGCACAAACAAAGCTCCCGCCGCGAAACCTCCCCGCCAGCCGTGCAGACGCCAGCCGAGATACGTCGCCAGTTGCTGCGCCTCCGGCCCGGGGAGCATCATGCAGAAGTTGAGAGCGTGGAGGAAATGCGACTCACTGATCCATTTCCGCCGCTCCACCAGCTCCTGGTGCATGATCGAGATCTGCCCGGCCGGGCCGCCGAAGCTGATCAGGCCAAGTTTGATCCAAAAACGCAGAGCCTGGCCGAAGGTGGGCATGAGGCTGAACCTAACGAATGAGTTGGCTTTGAACACGCCAATCTGCCGACCCGTTTTCCAGCGCCAGAGCGTCATCCTGCCATTTCTCTTGCGAAAATTTGCCTCAAGAGCCGCGACAATCCGCCGCATTTTCGACACATCATAGAACGCGTGAGCATTGTAAACGCGATGATTCCGGCTCTGGCGCGGAGCCTGCAAATGATTTCCATGCGAACGCTCTGGAAAGGACGGACAGGGCGAATGCAGGAGAAAAACCATCCGTCTCAACCATTCAAAACAATGAACACACTATCAACATGGAATCCGTATCATGAAATGGAAAGGCTCCAGGATCGCGTGCTTCGCGCGATGCGCCTGACTCCAGAAAGCTCCGGTCAGAACGGCAACTCGCCAATGATCCTGTCGGACTGGTCGCCCGCCGTGGATATCACTGAGGACGACAAAGAGTATCTCATCACTGCGGAGCTGCCTGAGATCGAAAAAGACGCTGTGAAAATCACTGTCGAAAACGGCACCCTCAGCATCCGCGGCGAGCGCAGACGCGAGGCTGAATCAAAGAACAAGAAGGTCCACCGGATCGAGCGCAGCTACGGCAGCTTCGTCCGCACCTTCAACCTTCCCGAAGACGCCGATCCGAACGGCGTTTCCGCCTCCTTCAGAGAGGGCGTGCTCCGCGTCAGCCTGGCGAAGAGCGAGGAGAAGAAGCCTAGACAAATCGAAGTCAAGGTTGAGTGATCAACCTGATCGTCCCGAGGGGGAGGCCACGAGCCTCTCCCTCTTTTTTGTGCTCTCGGTCCCCTGAAACATTTCTTGCGACGCCCGGGCTTCCATCGCAGGATCAGAGCCATGAACCGCCGACACTTTCTCCGCAACACCGCAGGCACCACCCTGGCCCTCGCCAGCGTCCAATCGCTTTTCGGCCAGGACTCAAAAAGTCCCTACGTGGAGAACATGGGTCTCCAGCTCTACACCCTCCGCAACGAGTTCAAAAAAGACATTCCGGGAACCATCAAGGCGGTTGCAGAAGCCGGATACAAGCAGGTCGAATCCTACGGTTTCCCCAACGCAGATGAAATGATCGCCGCCGCGAAGGACAACGGGCTCGCCGTCAACTCCAGCCACTTCGACTGGAACACCATCGTCAATGCCACGGACGAAACTCTCTCCGATTTCCGAAAGGTCGTAGAAAAAGCCAAGGAGCTTTCCATCGCCCACCTAGTGATCCCGTTCGTCCAGGACACAGTCCGCAAGAGCTTGGACGATTACAAAAAGGTTGCCGAACAATTCAACAAGGCCGCCCAGATCACAAAAGAGGCCGACATCCAGCTCTCATACCACAACCACAACTTCGAATTCGAGCCCATGGCTGGCGGCAAGAGCGGCTACGATGTTTTCATCGAGGAGTTCAGCCCGGAAATGAAGTTCGAGATCGATGTCTTCTGGGTCAAGCTGGCGGGAATCGAACCCGCAGCACTTATCGAGAAGCTGAAAGGCCGGGTCACCCAGCTTCACCTCAAGGATCTCCGCAAGGGCGTGGAAATCCCCAGCTACGGAAAGATCGACAAGGGCGACTTCCGCGAGATCGGCAACGGTTTCATCGATATGAAACCCATCATGGCCGCCGCCGCAGCCAACGGCGTCGAACACTGCCACGTCGAGCAAGACCAGTCCCCCGACGCCCTCGCCAGCGTCAAGCTGAGCATCGCCCACTTGAAAAAGAGCTGAGACCCCCTCAGGCGGTGAATAATCTTGCATTCTTTCGCCGCTAAAGCTTCATTCCGCCACCTAGGACGGCCCGGCGATGAACGCTGGACCCATCCCTTACAAAAAATGAGCGTAAAAGCAGAACAGAAGGCAATCGACCTCAAGTCGTATCAACTACACGAAGGAGACACCGGCAGCGCACCTTATCAGGTAGCACTGCTTACCCAGCGGATCCTCGATCTCACCGAGCACCTCAACGCCCACAAGAAGGATTTTTCCTCACGTCGCGGTCTTTTGACGCTCGTCTCCCAACGCCGCAAGCTCCTTGATTACATCAAGGGTGGCAGTGAAGAGAAATACCAGACACTCATCAACGGACTCGGCCTACGCCGCTAAGCCGCCAAGCAAGTTTCGCAAAAGCAGCCACGGGAGCCTCTCCCGTGGCTGACTCGCAAAAAGGGTGCGCGTTCATTCAACCGCCCCCTCGGGAATGTCCCGAAAACCCTGACAGCCCGGGCCGCACACGGCAGCCCGGCTTTGACGCAAAAAGAAGAACAAATAAGAAAATGAACATCCATTCCATCGCCATCGATGTCGGCACCAACCCGATCACGATCGAAACCGGCAAAATTGCCAAACTTGCAGACGGTGCGGTCACCGTCCGCTGCGGAGACACCATCATCCTCGTCACCGCCGTATCCGCCACCAAGGTCAAGTCAGGCCAGACATGGTTCCCCCTTTCCGTAGAATATAAGGAGAAAGCCACCGCCGCCGGTGTCTTTCCCGGAGGCTACTTCAAGCGCGAAGGCCGCCCAACAGAGAAGGAAATTCTCACCTGCCGCATGACGGACCGCCCGCTGCGCCCGCTGTTCCCGAAAGGCTATTTCTACGACACCCAGATCATCGCCCTCCTCCTCAGCGCTGACGGTGAAAACGATTCCGACATTCTCTCCATGAACGGCGCCTCCGCCGCCCTCTGCCTTTCCGACATCCCGTTCGCCGGCCCGATCGGCGCGGTGCGTGTCGGTCGCGTGGATGGAGAGTTCGTTATCAACCCAACCCACGACCAGCGTGCGGAGAGCGATCTCGACCTCATCTACGTCGGCAACAAGACCGATGTCATCATGATCGAAGGCCAAGCCGACGAACTCCCGGAAGACGAGTTTATCAAGTCCCTTCACTTCGCCCAAGCCGCTGTTGTGAAACTCGTGGAAGCTCAGGAGGAACTCGTTCGCCTCGCTGGCAAGCAGAAGCGTGAGTTCAGCCAGATCCTAGCCAAGGAAAACCTCCTCGAGATCGCCTACGAAATCGCCGGCGATCGCATTGAGGACGCAATCTATGCTCCTTCGAAAACCGAGCGCGCCCGCAAAGTTGGAGCTCTCCGCGACGAAGTCGAAGCCGCCATCAAAGAGCGCGCTCCAGAGGCCAACGACTTCGATGTCGAGCAAGCCTTTGAGTATCTTCAAAAAAAGGCTTTCCGCATCTCGATCATGCAAAAGGGCGTCCGCGCCGATGGTCGTCAGATTGGCGATCTCCGCAGTCTATACGGAGAAGTCGGCACTCTGCCACGCGTTCACGGCTCCGCCATTTTCGCCCGCGGCGAGACCCAGGCGCTCGCCATCACCACCCTCGCACCAGCTGACGAAAAGCAACGTTTCGACAACTACGCGGGCGGCGAGGAAGAGAAGCGTTTCATCCTCCACTACAACTTCCCTCCGTTCTCCGTGGGCGAAACCGGCCGCGTCGGTGGCATCAACCGCCGCGAGATCGGCCACGGCTCCCTTGCCGAGCGCTCGATCGAGCCTGTCATTCCTTCGGAAGAGGATTTCCCCTACGCCATCCGCGTTTCCTCCGAGGTCATGGAGTCCAACGGCTCGACCTCGATGGCTTCGGTTTGCGCAGGCACGATGGCTCTTCTGGACGCCGGTGTCCCGCTCATTCGCCCGGTGGGCGGCATCTCCGTCGGCCTCGTCACCGAGAACAACGAGGACGGCTCGATGAGCTCCTACAAAATGCTACTCGATATCATCGGCTCCGAGGATTTCTACGGGGATATGGACTTCAAACTCTGCGGCACCAGCGAAGGCGTCACCGGCTACCAGCTTGACCTCAAGCTCGCCGGTCTCCCGCTCGCCATGCTCGAAGAGGCCATCCACATTGCCAAAGAAGGCCGCGCCAAGATCATTGAGAAAATGGCCGAGTCCATCACTGAGCCGAAGGAACTCAGCGCCCACGCGCCACGCATCGTTTCCGTGAAGATCCCGGTCGACCGCATCGGCGAGCTCATTGGCCCAGGCGGCAAAAACATCAAGGCCATCCAGGCCGAGTCCGGCGCGGAGCTGAACATCGAAGACGACGGCACCGTGCATATCTACGCCTCCAAGCAGGAAGGCCTCGAGCGCGCCAAGTCGATGATCGACCGCATGTTCCAAGAGATCGAAGTCGGAAAAACCTACTCCGGCCGCGTCGTCTCCGTCACCGCCTTCGGTGCCTTCATGGAAGTGCTCCCTGGCAAAGACGGCCTCATCCACGTCTCCGAGCTGGCCGAGGGCCGGGTCGAGAAAGTGGAGGACGTTGTCAAGAAAGGCGATCTCGTCACCGCGAAATGCCTCGGCGTCGATGAAAAAGGCCGCGTGAAGATGTCACGCCGCGCTTGGCTCCGCGACCAAAAGGCCGCCGAAGCTGAAGCCGAGAGCAAGGTCGAAGAGACCAGCTCCCCGCTCGTCTAAGCCTCAACATCCAGAACCTCACAAGCCGGTGTCCGCAAGGGCACCGGCTTTTTTTTGGGGTCGCGGCTAATGATCCGCCCGAGGTTCCGGGAGCGCTAAAGCTGCGGGATACGAGATAAATCACTCGTCACCGCCAACGCGCCGAACCCCGCCGGTCAAACCATCCTCTCGAGATTCTTCCCCGGAGGTATCTCTCCGCTGCGCCTGTTTCTCAGCCCGTTCGTTCCCACAGCAATTGTATATCTCTGCTTCGTCCTCCTTCTTGGCTAATAGGGCGAAATCAATCACCGCGATCCAAAACTCCCCGCCGGATCTACAAGGTCACGTGCGCCCCCAGCTCCACCACCCGCCCCGGCGGGAGGCGGAAATATGCCGTCGCGGGGGAGGCGTTCCGCACCATGGCGGCGAACGCAGCCAGCCGCAGCCGGTCCAGCGGACCCGCCTTTTTTCCAACACCATAGCTCTCCCTACCCAGGAAAAACGTCGCCTTGCCCGGCTGGAACCGCACCGCCTCAGGGAGCCGTTGCCTGAGCGCCAGCGGCACGTCCGGGATTTCCGCAAAGCCAAATCCTAGGGTAATCCGATGCATGTCGCCGCCCAATTCCACATGCCGCACCGCCTCATCCGCATGGGCCTTCGGCTGGTCCAAAGTCAGGACATGAAGCAGGATTACTCGCTCGTGAAGCACTTGGTTATGCTTCAGATTGTGCAGGAGGGCCGCCGGCACCACATCACCGCCCCCCGCCATATAGACCGCCGTTCCCGGTACCCGCAGGATCGAGCCCTTCAAAAGATCCTTCTGCAATACCTCCATCGGAAGCGCAGCTGCCATCATTTTCGCGTGCAGCCGCTTCCGGCCCCAGATCCACGTCAGCATCAGGCAGGCGATTCCCGATGCGATCATCAGTGGCAGCCATCCCCCATGGATGATTTTGAGCGAATTCGCCGCAAGAAACGCTCCGTCGATCAGAAGGAAAACCCCGGTCACCGCACCCGCCCTTATATTTGTCCAACCCCACACGGAACGTGCGGCTGGGTAGAACAACAGCGAGGTGATGGTCATCGTCAGAGCGATCGCGATTCCGTATGCGTCGGCCAGCGCTGAAGACGATTTGAAAGCAACCACCAAAAGGATACACGCGACCGCTAGGAATCCGTTCACCGCTGGTACGAACACCTGCCCCATGGATTCCTCGGAAGTGTACAGAATCCTGCAGCGCGGCATGCAGCCCATTTGCACCGCTTGAGTCGTAAGCGAAAACGCGCCTGAAATTAAGGCCTGGCTGGCGATCACCGCAGCGGCCGTCGCCAGCAATGTCAGCGGAAAACGCAAGGCCTCCGGAGCCAGAAGGAAAAACGGACTCTTGATCGCGGCCGGATCCGCAGTCAGAAGCGCGGCCTGCCCGAGGTAATTCAGAACCAGGGCGGGGAGGACCGCAGCGAACCAAGCCACCCGAATCGGCCGCACCCCGAAGTGGCCCAGATCCGCGTAGAGCGCCTCGCCTCCCGTCACGGCGAGAAAAACCGCCGCTAGCAGTGGAAACGAGTGCTTCCACTCGCGTATCAAAAAAGAAATTCCCTCCGTCGGACTCAACGCCGTGAGAACCTGCGGGTGCGCCACCAGTGCCCGGATACCGAGGATCCCCAGCACCACGAACCACAACAATACGATCGGCCCGAACAGCCGTCCCACCTTTCCCGTCCCCCGGCTCTGAATTGCGAAAACACCCAGAAGGATGCCGACAGAAATTGGCACCACATATCCAGCCAATGCCGGTGCTGAAACCGACAGGCCTTCCACCGCGCTCAACACGGAAATTGCCGGCGTCAGCATCCCGTCCGCGTAAATGAGGCCCGCCCCGGCCAGGCCGAGATAGAGAATCGCCCGCGGATCCTTGCCTCCAAGCCTCCGCGCCGATAACCGGATTAGAGCGGACAGAGATAGGATGCCTCCCTCGCCCCGGTTGTGCAGCCGCAGGATGACGAACAGGTATTTTACCGAAACGACCAACAGGAGCGCCCACACAATCAGCGACGCCGCTCCGGTCAGGTTTTGCGGATTGATCGGGGCCGCATGATTTCCATGGAAACACTCGCGGAACGCATACAAAGGGCTTGTTCCAATATCTCCGAAAACGATCCCCAATGCGGCTAGGGCGGCACTACTCATGGCGACAGCGGGTCTGGCAGGAGTGCTGCCTGGGGAAGGGGCGATCATCGCAGCCCCTTGAAAGCACTTTCCCATTCGTTGGGGAAGCGAAATTCCACTACAGAACAACCATGGCAAAGGCTACTACGAGGGGAGCGTTCATGCCCAAGTGTATCAAACCGCGTGAGCAACTGACAACGTTTTCGCAGAAAACGCACGATCAAGACTTGCCTTTGCTGTCCTCCGCCCGTGATTCTTCGTCCGTGATCTCGATCCCCATTTTACGCGCACGCTCTTTCCAGAGATTCCGTGCGTGTAGCTGAAGGTCGGCCACCTTGTCTTTTTCGTCCATGATCTCAAAACCGAAGATGGTCTCGATAATATCCTCGAGCTGACGATACCGACGGTAGTGCCAAATTCATCGACCACCAGGATGATCTGCAGACGCTCGGAAATAAACCTCTGGAAGAGCAGGTGCTCGGCGGCCATGGCCATCGGCCGCTTGACGTCCGCAAGGGTGGCGGTGTCATCGACATCCTTGAGGTGGGCCCGGAGCACCTCTTCTCGAATGACTAAGCCGGTGATCTCATCGGGATTTTCCTCGTAAGCCGGGATACGGCTAAAAGGCTTTTCCTCGATGACTTTGACAACTGAGGAAACTAACGCACACGGCGAAGGGCATGTTGGCCCGGCACTTCAACGCCACCAGTGCCGCGGCGAGGGATTGGGCGGGAATTGGCATCACCGAAAAAGAACGCGCCGACGGCCGCGCCGGTTGCCACGGAATCCCGGCACGGCATCCACAACTGGCCGCCGAACAAGGGCGCGGTCAGCCGCCGCCACCACGGACGGTCGCGAAGACGTGGATGCCGCAAAGCGCGAAACGCTATTCTAACCAGCCAGATGTATTTTGATTTCATTCGTTTGCCAGCGCTTCACGCCGGACGGTTACCTCGGTCTCCGGGCGGCGGGGAGCGACAATCTCGCGGAGGTTCCCGCCTTTTCTCCCGCTAACCCAGAGCACGATTGGAGAGGCGACGAAAACCGAGGAGTAGGTTCCTATAACCAGCCCGAGTTAAATGGTGATCGAAAAGTCAGTGTCAGGAATGCCTGAAAGGTAAGCGGGGTAAACTCGACCCCTGGCTCTGTTCAGGCGACGCGGCTCTTGCGCCTGCGGGCTTCGGCGATCCGGGCGGGCGTGAGGGTGGCGATGACTGCTTCATCGGTCAGGCCGGGCAGGGTCTGGAGGAGCTGCT
>JBGTDO010000138.1:0-3988 GCA_041748235.1 Akkermansiaceae bacterium
ACGTTATGCCTACACGATTTACGACGAGGGCGGCCTGCTCGACGTCACCGTCGCCGGCTACCCCGCCGGGCTCGCCGACCGCGACCGGGCGCGGAAGGGGCCGCTTCCTCTCGCCGACCTGAGCCAGATCCCCGGCGTTACGGATCCAGAGGCGCTGGTCGGGTGGCGCAATGCCGCCACCACCCTCACCGGCACGCCGTCTTTCCTGGACTGGGCTTTGGATCCCGCTGTCAACAAAGCCTTCCTCCGCGTCCCGAACGGAAACCAGACGTTCGTCGGCAGGCAGGACCTCCTCGCCTACCAGCAAGGCGTGGGGAGCGATGTGCTCGAGCCCGAGGCACTCCAGTATCTCTCCACCTTCAGCCGGGAGAAAAACGCGCCGAGCTGGACGCCCGTTACCCCCCCCGGCAGCACCATCGACTACGCCGCGGATGCCAACAAACCAGCTTCGATCAACCGCAACCTCGCCAACGTCCGGGTGACCACGCCCTTCACCCGCCGCGACGGCTCGGACGCGGCGGCGGACGAACCCCTGCTCGCCCGGCGCTTCCCCCTCGGCAAGCTCAAGCTCGTGGGCTACACCGCCACCGCGGATGACAGCTCGGATATCTACAAATACTTCGGCCTCACCCGCAGCGAACCCGATGCCCCGTGGGTTTACGACCATGGCCAAGCCGACAAGATCCTCACGCTCGACGAGGTCGCCACCGCCGGGCGCGAGCCCGATTTCTTCGAGCTGCTGAAGGCGGGCATCCTTAGCGGCTCGGTCGGCCAGAGCGGTGGAAATACCATTCTGCAGACGGCGGCTGTTGACCGGAATGCGGATATTCACATCCTCCGGATCGGCGCGAACATCATCGACCAGGCGGACGTCGATTCCTACCCGACCGCGATCAAGTTCGGCGGGGTCCCCAGCGCAGAGGAGCCCCTCCCCACCGATGCGATCGGAGTGGAGGATCTTCCCTATGTTTACCGGGTGCTTGATGTCGTCTCCCGCCCAGATATCAGACATGCCGCCACGAAAGGTAACGCGCAGATCGGAATCTGGAAATCCTTCGAACTCTGGAATCCGCATCAGCCGCAGCCCGCGAGTGAAACCCTGGCCGGATCGCCGCGTCCGGAAAAATTCCGAGTCGTGGCAAAGCAAGGTGCCATGCAGGTAACTGCGGAAACCTTGAAACGATATCCGGATGACTCCACGAATTACACCAAAGGTTCGAGAGATGATGGTTTCTATGCCGGCACCTCCCCCCCTCCCCCCACCATCAATGGCCAAAGCCCCACTCAGTATTATGAAAGCAGCACCCGCTTTGTTCCAAATGGCACCCCTCCCTATGATGTACAGAATCCTTATCCTGAGCGAAGGTATGATCCAGCTCATGACTTTTTGCCATTCGAAATTCTCTCCGGCAATGATGTGCGCACCTTCTACCGTAAACCCGGACTTCTCAATCCCAAAGTCTATCCAGGAAGTGTGGACCTCGAAAATATTGAGACGCCACACAAGCTCTCATACGATGATAATGGCAAAGCCTTTACCCCCCCAAAATTCTACTTAGAAATGAGAATTGTGGGAATTAGTTCTGTGGGAACCCCTAGTGGTCTTATCGATAATACGCCGGACGCGCGACTCACAGGGAATCGTTCGCATTTGGTTTATACGTTTATGAATATCGCTCCTTCTTCGACGGAACGCGTAATCTACGAGTTGCAATATCTAAAGCCGGGCGGAGATGAGGATAACGCTGCCGATTATCTACCCTACCAGTCACTCCCGTGGGCATCCAATGCAAACATACGTGCCTTTGACGATGCAGGTCAGGGTAGCAGTGGAAAAGACAGCGCGAGCTACCGAGCCGGTGGAGATGTGAATTCCAATTTCCGGGGTGCAGGCATGCCTCGAGTTGGCCTGATCAAGATTGACCCACGCGGCACCCGCTTCGGTGGCAGCGAGATGTATGGAAAGCTTCAAGACAATAAAGGTCTACAGGATTGGCCTTGGGGTAACGACCCTTACAGATACGCTCCTTATTCTTTCCCTTTTAATATTTATACTGCCGTCGGTGTGTTGACAAAAAAATACCAACCGGACCGAAAGCTTGTGGGAGCGCCTGCCTCTCGCTTCCTTCCAAAGAACGATCCCGAAGGTGGTGATGCTGTCTGGACAAACATTCCTTTCCCGCCGGATTCGGATCCCGCAGCCATCACAGTGGCGCAGCCCAGTGATGACGGTGAGATCGGTTTCCTTGCCAGTCTTTCGGACAACGTGGAGAGCAGTCGAATGTACTACACCGATCCCGATGGCGTAGTCCGTCCCGGAGATTCCTACCGGACATCAGAAAACACCGGCGGAACCGGCCCTGAGCAAGGCACTCCGCAGCATGACAACTGGAGCACTGACACTACCCGCCCCTATAGTTCGCGCCCGGTAGTGTTAAACCGAGCGTTCCGCTCCGTCGGGGAACTCGGCTATGCCTTTCGTGATCTACCATGGAAAACCGTGGATTTCGCCAGCGCCCTGAGCGGAGATGTCGGGCTCCTCGATCTCTTCTCCGTGGATGACGAGCCGGTGGTAGCCGGGCGGGTCAACCTGAACACTCTGCGCCCGGAAGTGCTGGAGGCGCTCCTCGCCGGAGCCCTCAAGCAGGAAATGGCCACCGCTGTGGATGACATCACGGCGATCGGCTCCGCCACCGACGAAGCTAAAAATATCGCCAATGCGATCACGGCCCATCCGCAGCCACTCGTCAACAAATCGGAATTGCCCGCTTTCCTGGCAGCCGATCCCAATCTCGGCGTGAACAACCTTGGCAAAATCCGCCGGGAAGCCTCGGTCCGTGCATTGGCCCGGGTGGGGAATACCCGCACCTGGAATCTCATGATCGACATCATCGCCCAGAGCGGGCGATACCCGCCGCAGGCGGATGCCCTCGACGATTTTCTCGTGGCGGGCGAGAAACGTTACTGGCTTCATGTCGCGCTCGACCGCTACACCGGAAAAATCGTCGATTCCCAGTTGGAACCTGTCTATGAATAATGCATTCATGATTAAGTTCTCCGCCCCTTTTTCCGCTCTCTGCTTTGTGCTGGTTGGCTTAGCGGGGGTTCGTTCGGTTCAGGCGCTGGATTTGCCCGGCACGGTGGTAGTCGAAGATGCGCCCGCACCAGAGGCACCTTTTTTTAAGCAACCTGCAGATCCCTACCGTCTGCAGATTAATATCAAGCAGCCCAAGCTGCCATCCGGCAGCGAATCAAAAGCCGAGTCCGTGACCTCCCCGGAGGGGGCATCGCCGGTCAGGATCACGATCTCGCAGGCGGGCCGTGTGCGTTCGGAGGAGTTTATCCTCGCCTCCGGCTATAAGCGGGAGAAGTGGTTTATCGACAATACCCTGCTCTACATCCCGCACGGCCAGCAGCGCGTGATGATGAACCGTGCCGCTCGCACCGATCCACTTCAGGACATCCGCTGGATATCCTCCGACAATTACGTGCATACCGTCAGCTTAAAGGGCCGCCTGCTACAGATCTTCACCGAAACCAAGAGCTGGGGCGAGGTATTCGTAGGCGGAAAGGCCGATCCCGCAGCCTTTGGGGGGGAGTTGCCTCCCGATGTCACGCGCACCGTCGTGGTCGATGCCGCCACCAAGTATCCGCTCATGCTCGAGATCGACAAGAGTCTTTACACCTACACCATCCTTCCGCCTCCCGACGCGCTCCGGCTTCCCGGTCCCTATGCCGCCGCCGCCCGCCGCCTCGAAGGCCGCTGAACGAAGAGACGATTTCTCCATCACCACTTGGAGCACCTACCACGCCCCTACCTTTGTCGCGGCGCTCTGTAGGGTCGATGCGCGGGAGTAGCGCTGCTTGGGGACGAGATTCTTAGAAGCGAACCGATGAACTTCGTCTTCATCATGACCGACACGCAGAACAAGGCGATGGTCGGCGCGTATGGAGAGCCCTGGGTGGATACGCCGAACCTCGACCGGCT
>JBGTDO010000139.1:0-5991 GCA_041748235.1 Akkermansiaceae bacterium
AATGCGGACTTGGACGAATGAAACATCGGCGACACGCCACGGCTTGGTGGTAAGACATCTGGACATCCGCGCATGTTGCCGTGCCGAAGCCATGCGCGCTAGAAATCACCGAGGGTCGCGTTTACCCCGCTTACCCTGAAAGAACGTTTCTCAACGACACCCATCCCGCCCCTGAAAAGCCCATACGGCCCGACCCCGCAGGCGATTCCTTTCCCCCCGAAGAAGACGTGACCATCCCGCCGCCCGGCAGCGATCAGGCGAGAACGAACGAGGGAGAGTAGGTCAACCCGCAAAAACGACACGCGGAGGAAAACGGGAAGAAATTAACTCGGGTAGCAACGCTTGCTGTCTCAGCGCTTCAATCGAATGGAAGTGGATTTCCCGTGC
Organism: Akkermansiaceae bacterium; assembly: GCA_041748235.1. Classification (GTDB taxonomy): domain Bacteria; phylum Verrucomicrobiota; class Verrucomicrobiia; order Verrucomicrobiales; family Akkermansiaceae; genus Luteolibacter. Next base: position 388 of record JBGTDO010000139.1, read on the forward strand.
GCGTAGAGACCCTCGAGCCGAGCGAATTCTTCAATCACGGAAAGAGACTTGCGAACCGCTTCCTTGTCCATCTTCACGATGCTGGTGCGGCGCTGGAACTGATCGGCACGAAGGCCAGAGAAAGATCTGCCCGCTCCGCCAGTGGGTAGAGTATGGCTGGGGCCAGCGAGGAAATCACCAACCGCCACTGGTGAATCAGCACCTAGATAAACCGCTCCCGCCGTGCGGATTTGCGCAAGCACCTCGTCCTCGTTTTCCACAATCAAGGAAAGGTGCTCCGGCGCGAACTCATTGACGATGGCGATGCCTTCGTTGAGAGACTTTACCTCCAGCAAAAAGGTCCCGGTCTTGAGCACTTCCTTGATGATCTTGGCACGGGTTAAAGTCGCTGTCTGCTTCTCGATCTCCGCTTTGACCTTGTTGAGCAGCGATTTGGACGGAGTAAGGAAGCCGACCACGCTGTCGCCACCGTGTTCCGCCTGCGCTAGGAGATCGGCAGCAATGTAAGCGGCTTTCGCAGAGCCATCGGCAAGGATCAGGATCTCGCTGGGCCCGGGAAGAAGATCGATTGAGACAGCGCCGATAAGCTGGCGCTTCGCCTCCACCACAAACCGATTTCCCGGGCCGAAAATCCGGTCCACCGGTCGCACGGTTTTCGTCCCCAAAGCCATTGCGGCAATCGCTTGCGCGCCTCCGACCTTGATCGCTTCCGTCACTCCCGCCTGTTTCAGCGCGTAGAGCAGCGCCGGGTTCACCGTGCCGTTCGCGCCGCAGGGAGTGGCAGCAAATATTTCGGGAACACCAGCCGCTTGGGCGAAACCGGCAGTCATTAGAGCGGTGGAAACCAAAGGTGCTTTCCCACCCGGAACATACACCCCGACGCGGTCAAACGGAGTGAAACGCTCGCCAACGATCGCCCCTTCCGCGTTTTTTCCGGACCAGTCCTTGCGCATGCTCTTGCGGGCGAAGGCGTGGATGTTCTTCAGGCTGCGCCGGACTGCCTCGCGTGTGGCCTCTGAAACGCCAGCCTCCGCAGCTTCAAACTCTGCCTCGCTTATGAAGAGCTCCTTCTTGGTGAGCTGCGCACCATCGAAGCGATAGGTCAACTCCACCAGCGCGTCATCGCCCCGCCTGCTGACATTCGATATGATATCCCCCACCAGATCGCGCACGGCGTCCTCCGGAAGAGCCCTTCGACGCAGCTGCTTGATGAAAGCGGAATAGCCCGCATCCTTGTGATTGAGAATCTTCATATCTCTGAACTGAGGCCGAAGATGCACATTTCACCGCTACCCGCCAATCCTCAATCCACCGACTTTGCAGGCCGCATTTTCCTCACCGCGTGAAACATGATCCCGACTCCGCCGACTACAAAAAGCGCGGGAAACCAGATTGAATAGCCGGCCGCTTTGGAATCCGGCCGTAGCACGGTGAATTCAGGATTGCCTGGATCAATGTAAACTTTGGTCGTCGATCCCACCGGATACTTCTCCAGCTGCGCTTCCGGCACCGCTTTCTTGTTCGACCAAGGGTTTCCGCGCGAGGACAGACGTTCTCCGGTCCGCCGTTCACCCTCCCCTTGATACCCATAGAGAATCCGCAGGCGATACTCCCTCGGCGAGTATTCGTCATGCAGGCGCTCCTCTAGCTCGGAAGCGAGAATCACGGCGTCTGCTTGGGGCCAGGCATGCATCTCGCTGGCGCGCCGGTAGCTGTCCCACATCAAACCTGTGAAAACCACCCCCATTGCCGCGATGGCGAGCCCGAGGAGGATGAGAAACGCTGTTGAAGCTTTCATGCGGAGAGAAACAACAGGCCGAAGCAGGGAAATGCAACACCCGGGAAAGGTTCGACAGCGGGAGCGGCCGGGTTCAGTTCCGGATGTGCGCTGTCACGTGATCCACCGAACCCGATACGAATAACAGGGTGCGGTCACGGTGTCTCATCATCTGGCACGGCTGACGCCAAGATGAGGTCACCGCGCGCAGCCTGGTCGAGGTTCTGCCCTGCCTCAACCCCGTCCTGGGGCCGTCCTGGGGAACGGTCAGATCCCTCTGCGGCGGCGACAAGCTGACTCCCAGCACCGAGGCTGGAGCGTTTCGAGCTGTCGCAGCCAGTAGCACGCACCCTAAAAAGGCGGCGAGGAGAGTCTACGTTTGCACGTCTAACCGGTTGTCAGATGCTTGTGGATTTTGAAATCCGATTCGTAGCCGACCGGCGGTGAGGCGGATGATCCTGTCGTCTGGCTCTTGTACCAAGCGGCGATTTCGTGGCCTTGAGCGAACCACACATCTCCTTTTGCCCGCATGTCGAGGATCAGGCGCTCCAGCAACTGGACGCGGGAAGGTCGGCCGCTCAACCAAGGATGCAGCGTGAGAACAAAGCAGCATCCGTACTGATGCATGGCCTCGAACTCCCGCCACCACAGATCATAGACCGATGAACAATTTTGCGGAATCGAGCCCCATGCGGGATCCACGTTGAATGCGAACTGCTCCCAATCCTCAAGCATCCACTGCCCGGGGATCTCAATCATACCGTTCGGGTATTGATAGGGGATGTCGTCTCCCATGCCGCTGGCACAATAGTGGAAACCATGCTTGAGCAGCAGCTCTGGAGTCCATGGGTTCAGCTCGAACCAAGGAGCGCGGTAGCCAACCGGGCGTCGGCCCGTAACCTCCTCCAATATCTCCATGCTTCGGAGTAAAATGGCCTTCTCCTGCGGCTGGGTCAGACCGTGCAGCCGCTCGTGGACATCTCCGTGAGCGCCGATTTCATGTCCCGAGGAAACCACCGCGCGTGTCATCGCGCGATGATTTTGTGCGATGTACGCAGGGATGAAAAACGTGGCCCCCACGCCGAGGTGATCGAGCAAGCCGAGCAGCCGCGGCACCCCCACCGTCGGCCCGTAGGTGCACTGCGACCAGGTGGTCACACGGCGAGAAGCATTCGGATCTAGCTCGAGAGCGGTTGTCTCACCATCCACGTCGAAGCAGAGCATGACGGCGCAGCGAGCACCGCCGGGCCACCTGAAACGCGGCGCCGGACTGAATATGGCGGCCCGATTTATTTCAGCTCCCATATTTTGATTAGTTCATCAACCGTCGTCAAAGCTCCCCAGATGCCGCCTTCTTGCTCGACCATCAGCTCGCACGCCCGCCGCACCTCGGGATCGAAGGTGGAGATCGCGTCCCTGACATAGAAACAGTCGAAACCGCGGTCGGTTGCCTCGCGAAGTGTCGTGTGCACGCAGACGTCAGCCGTGACGCCGGCAATCGCCAGACGGCGGACTCCCGCCTCCCGCAGTGTTTCCTCCAGATCGGTGCCGTAGAACGCACCGTAGGACGCTTTGTCCAGCACCCGCTCGCCGGGTATCGGCTTCAGCTCGTCGATGATGTCCTGGCCGTGTTCCCCGCGGATCATCAGCCGCCCCATCGGCCCGGAAGATCCGTAGGCGGCTCCGGCTGCTCGGGAACGCTCCAAGCGCTCGGGATGCAGGTCCGAGAGATCCGGCGCGTAACCTTCCCGCGTGTGAACCACGGTCAGGCCGCACCGCCTCGCGGATTCCAACAGTCTCCTCGCGGCGGGAACGATGGGTCTGACCCAATCGATCCCCCCGCAGCGGTCGGAGTAGCCCCCGGGCGCGCAGAAATCGCGTTGGAAATCGATCATCAACAGGCCGAAGCCCTGGTTCGTCGGGTGTGGACTCACGGCAGGAAACTCGGATCGAGAATCTTTGACACATCCACCTTTCCGCTGATGGAGCCTTGTTCTTTGAAAAAGGCAACCAGCTCTTCCGCGACGGCCGGAACCGATGAACCCATCTGCTCCTTGGATTGCGCGGCATCGTAAGGCTCAAGCTTCTTCAGCATTTCCACAATCTCCTCCGCAGGGAGTTCGAGCTGACCGGCGACGAGCTTGGCTGCCGCTTCGGGATCCTTTTTAACAAACTCCGTCGTCTCGCTCAGGACTTTAAGGAAGGTGCGGGTGTCCTCCGCGCGGGGATCGTTGGCGGGAGCCGCCACGCAGTCCAGCAACAGGTTTGGCACGTCGGCGGTGCTGTAGAGGACGTTCGCGCCGCTGTCTCCGGCGAGCTGAGTGATCCATGGCTCCCACGTTACGGCGGCATCCACGCTTCCAGCTTTCAGCGCGGCTCCTGCGGCATCCGGATCGAGATTGACGATCTGCACGTCCTCGCGCTTGAGGCCGCCGCTCGCCAAGGCCTTTGCCAAGAGCACGTCGTTACACTCGCCGACAGTCACCGCGACTTTAGCGCCTTTCAGACCTACCAACTCACCTATCGCCTTTTTCGCGACAAGTGCGTCGGCTCCCTTGGATGTATCGACCAGACCGACTATAGATATTTTCCCCGGGGCCTGGGCGGACTTGAGGATCACGGAATCCAGCGTTGTCAGGTGGGCGTCAAGATTCCCCGACAAAAGCGGGACCAGTCCTTCACCCGGCGCGCTGAACGATTTGGGGACAACATTGAGACCCGCCTTCTTGAAAGCGCCGTTCTCCTGGGCTGCGAAGAACGCGATGAAGCCGATCCAGTTGTTGAATCCGACACGATAGGGTTTTGATTCCTCCGCGTGGAGCGGGGTGAGCAGCACGCAGCCGAGCGCGAGTGTTTGGATAATGTGTTTCATTTGTTTTCTATTTGTTGATGTACTGGGTTTGGAGATTGGATTCCCTGAGGCGCTTGAGGATGGCCTCCCGGTTTAAAGCACGACCTCCGGAATGATGGAGTTGATCCAGCACGCGGCGCTTGAGGCTCAGGAACTCAGGAGCGAGCTTGATATCGAGGCTGCGATCCGGACCGAACGGGACCTCGATCTCATCGACGATCCGGCCCGGGCGGGATGAAAAAACCAGGACTCGTGACGAGAGATAAAGTGCCTCCTCCACATCATGAGTTACAAAAAGAACCGTGGTCCGCTCGTGGATGCTCAGCAGCAGCATCAGCTCCTGCATTTCCTCCCGCGTCTGCGCATCAAGCGCTCCGAAGGGTTCGTCCATCAGCAGAATATCCGGCTTGTTTGCCAGGGCTCTGGCAATCGCCACCCGCTGCTTCATCCCACCTGAAAGCTCTCTAGGCAGCCGTTTGCGAAAATCGGAGAGGCCGACGATATCGATCAGTTTGTCAGCGTATGCCTGATGACTCAGCGTCTCGTAAACTGGCAGATGGTAATCTGTATTCGCGTCAAGATTGTGTGCGAATTTGACATTCTGTTCCACGGTCAGCCACGGCATCAGCGTGTAGCCTTGGAAAACCATGCCGCGGCTGCGGTCAGGCCCCGTGACTGTGCGTCCATCGAGTTCGACGGTGCCGCTGTCCGCTGATTCCAAACCCGCGGCTATATACAACATGGTGCTCTTGCCACAGCCCGACGGACCTACCAACGATACGAAATCTCCCGGAGCCACCCGGAACGAGGTGTGCGCCAGGGCATGAACATCCCCCGCACGGCTCCTATAGGATTTGCTGATGTTTGTGATATTCAGGCTCATGGAGATCAACGTTTGTCGGTGGCCGCCCAGCGGAACAGGTGGCGATTCATCAGCCGGAAGAGCATGTCGATGCCCAGCCCCACCAGCCCAAGC
>JBGTDO010000140.1:0-37860 GCA_041748235.1 Akkermansiaceae bacterium
CTTGCAAGGGGCGAAATCAAGCACCCGGTCGACGAAGGAGGAGGCCCAAACCAAGGCACCGGATCCCTCGAATTCCAGCGCCCTTGGAGCCTTTGTGCTACGAGATTGACAAACATTGGCGGAACGCTTGGCTCGGTTCCGTGCGTGTTTTGAAACTGCCGACCACTGGCGCGAAGAGGAGTCTGCTGGACGCAGCGGAGCGTCTGGTCGTGGAGCACGGCTTCGAGGCGGTTTCGGTCCGAGATGTTACCGGAGCGGTCAAAGCAAACGTCGCCGCAGTGAACTATCACTTCGGCAGCCGCGAGGGTCTGATGGATCTGGTGATGCTGCGCGTGCTGGAGCCGCTCTGCGAAGAGCGGATGAAGGCTCTGGAAAAAGCGCGCCAGCGGTCCGGGAAGCTGGTGCCGGTGGAGGATGCAGTCGCCGCCTTTTCAAGATCCTTGCTCACCGCCTCGGCGAGGCTGGAGATGGAGCGGTCCTATTTCCTAAGGCTCGCGGGGCGAATTCTGGTCCTGAATGAGGACCAGCTTGCACCGGTTCTAGCGGAAATGCGGACATCGGTCCAGGAGCGATACAAGGAGGTGGTTGCAAAGTCGCTACCCGAAATACCGGCGAAGGAGCTTTCGGGGCGCTGGGAATTTTTCGAAGCAGGCCTCACCCAATCCCTCGTCACCATTGCACCGCAGGACGATATCGACTCGGTGTTGGAACTATGGATTGGCTTCGGCGTTCGCGGGCTGGGAGCGGCAACGGGAGCCGGTACCACAAAGCCCGACGACACCTCGCAGGGTCTGCTGTTCGATTTCTAACTAGCTATGGCTTTAGTTCTTCCAAGCGATATGCGGTAGAGTCCGGTGGTCCAGCGAGCTGACGATAATTGAATATCGGCACTCACGGATCTGAGGCACTCGATCACGGATATCCTTGAGTTGCCACCGCGCGGGTTCATAAATGGAGCCCTTGCTGAAATGCATTCTCCCACGGGACCCGAACATGAACATTCTAGAGAAAAACCTGATGGTCCTGGCCTCCGCCGGATCCGGCAAGACCTTCTGTCTGAGCGACCGGATCATCGGGCTGATGGCTGGAGGGGTGGAGCCGGAGAGGATCGTCGCTCTTACTTTCACCCGCAAGGCCGCTGGAGAGTTCGCAGACGCGATCCTCACCAAGCTTGCGGAAGCCGCCGCTGATCCGGAAAAAGCTGCGGAACTTCAGGCGAAGTTTGGCGTGCGGGGCACCGATTTTACGGAGCTGCTGGAAAAGGTGGTGCGGCGGTTGCCGAGGCTGAATCTCGGCACCATGGACGGCTTCTTTTCCAAGATTCTTCGTGGCTTCCAATATGAACTCGGCGTGACCGGCGGAAAATTCGATCTACTGGAAGGCGAGGTGGTGGAGAGCCTGCGGGACGAGTTGCTGGAAGAGCTGTTGGACGGGGACCTCGAGGGACCGCTGGAGGAGGAGTTCATCACGATCTTCCGGCGGGCGACCGCCGGCGAAGAAGGCGCGCGGGTCGTGGATGAGCTGAGGAAATTCATCAATGTTTGGCACCAGCTTTTTGCCTCCCCGGGAAAATCCGAATGGGGTCCGCACCACCTGGCTGGCGTGGAGATAACGGATTGGGAGAAATCCAAGGCGGAGCTGCTCGCCCAGGCACAACGGGATTGGCCAAGTGTCATCTGCTCCGACAAGCGCCAAGCGAAGGCTTTCGAGGCGGTCCTAGAAGCCTTTTCGGGTCACACGATCGGCAGCGGGAAACTGGAAAAGGGTAACAGCCTGCTAAATAGCATTCTGGAAGGTTGTTGCTCCGGCGATGGAGCTTTGGAAGTGGCGTTCTACAAACCTTTTTCGATCGGTGGTATGTGCGGCCAAGCGCTGCGAGGCCTGGTAACCCTGGCGGCGAAGTGCGAGCTCGCCGCCGCCCTCTCCCGCACCCGTGGAATCTACGGCGTCATCGGCTCGTATGACCGGCTGGTGGACCGGGAGCTCCGAGCCAAGGGAAGACTCGGCTTCGATGACGTGAAACGGCTGATGGGCTCTTGGATGAGGGACGAGAACGCACGGCTGCGGCGGGAAGCCGTGGACTTCCGGCTCGATGCAAATTACGGCCACTGGCTCCTCGATGAATTCCAAGACACCAGCAGGGACGAGTGGAACGCGCTGCTGCCACTGGTGGACGAGGCGATCACCGATGATGAATCTACTGTCTTCATAGTAGGTGATAAAAAGCAGGCGGTCTATGCTTGGCGTGGCGGTGAGGTAGCCCTCTTTGATGAACTCCAGCAAACCTACGGCCGCGGCCTGGTAACTGAAACCATGGCTGAATCCTGGCGCTCCTGCCCAGAGGTTCTGGATCTTGTGAACCGAGTCTGCGGCGATGTCGGGACGATGAAGAATCTTTTTGGCGCTGCGGCGGAGAAGTGGGAGTGGCAGGACCACATTTCTGCGGAGCCGCTGACGAGCGCTGGAAAAGCCGGCTACGCGCGCGTCGAGGTAGTGGACAAGGAGGAGAAAACTGAAAAGGTGATCGAGCTGCTGAAGCATCTTGAGATCGGCGGAAAACAAGTTTCCTGTGGCCTTCTCGTCTCCACCAACAAGGAAGTGCGCGAGTGGGCTGACGAGCTCCGCAGCCGCGGCTTCGAGGTGGTGGAAGAGGGCGCGAGGGAGCCGGGAAGGGATCATCCGGTCGGGGTCATGATCTGGCACCTGCTCAAGTGGTTGGCCAATCCTGCGGACAGTTTCGCGCACCAGACGGTGATGATGTCACCCTTGAAAGCGGTTCTCGAGGAGCGCTTCGGCACAGCATGGCAGGCAGTCTGGGAGGGGCTGGGCAGGCTGATCTCCGACCATGGCTTTGCGGAAATGCTTGAGGAGGTGATCGCGCCTCTGCGGGCACAGTGGTCGGAGTTCGGCAAGCGCCGCGCTACGGATCTGCTGCAGGCACTGGAGGATCTCGACCGTCAGGGGACTGTGACACCACGCGAGGCGGCGGACTGGATCGGACGGATGAAAATTTCACAAAGCCCCGGTGTGGCGGCGGTGCAGGTGATGACGGTGCACAAGTCCAAAGGCCTCGGATTTGATGTGGTGGTGCTGCCGGACGTCCCGACGGAGAAAGTGCCCGCGCTCACTCATTACAAAACAATCTGCGGAGAAGGCTGGATTACTAGCGCTCCGACGAAATGGGCCCGCGCCATGATCCCGCTGCTCTGCGAGGCAGAGGAAAAGTGGTGCCAGCAACAAGTCTACGAGAGCTTCTGCAAGCTCTACGTGGCAATGACACGGGCAAAGCGCGGGCTCTACATTTTTCTGGATCCGCCCGCTAAATCGGCAAAGGAAAATAAACCCAGCCACTCCAACTGGTTGCTCAACTCATTGCAACTCTGCGGCGAGATTGGCGATGTCTTTGAAACAGGAAATCACGACTGGGCGAGCGCAGTGAAATTCCGCGAGTTGAAGCCCGTGGCGCTTCTCCCGCAGCTGGGCGAGGCGGTGGCGAAGCGCGCCCGCACCACTCCAAGCGGCGAGAAAGCCTCAGCCAAAGCGCTGACCGCTGGATCGGCAGCGGGACGCCGCTTCGGCACTGCGGTTCACGCGTCTTTTGAAAAAATCGGCTGGCTTGGTGAAACAGCTGCTCCCGCTTTTCCAGAGGACCTTCGCGGAACGATGGAGAAGGTTCTGGCGGCTCCGGATGTAAGGAAGCTGCTGTCGCGTAATGGTGCATCCATCGATCTTCACCGGGAGCAACGGATCGAAGCCGTGATCGGCGGGAAATGGCTCAGCGGGGTGATCGACCGACTGCACCTGCACCGCGATGACGCGGGCGAGGTGCGACGGGTGGAGATCATCGACTTCAAAACGGACCGCGTGGAATCCGCTGCCGAACTGCAGAAAAGATACGCGGGCCAAATGGAGGCCTACCAAAAAGCGCTCCAGCAAATATACCCGACCGCCGAAATTGTTCCGATTCTCGTCTCCACCGCTCTCTGCCGCGCGGTTCCCTAGCCGTGGCGGCGGATTGCATCCGCCATGCCTTGTTAGAGCAGTCTTCCCTTTCGGAGAAGCACCAAACCACCCCGGGGCAAGCACCTATGGTATTATGCACTCCCGGAAGGTCCCAGACGCGGCCCGCATGCGCGAAGCCTTGTTTCGCGGTATCAGATTTTTTCATCAACCCCTGCTGCGACCCCTCCGGGGTCCAAAGTTATCGTGATGGAGTCCCGGGGTGTTCGCTAGCGCTCGACCCCGGGCTAATTTCTATGACCCCTCCGGGGGCTGGTCTGCGGAGACGGAACGGCATAAAAACTCGCTAGCAGGCATGGCAATTTTCATTCGGCAGGCCTAAGGAACTATTTCATTCACAGCCCGCTGGAACGCGTCAATCGCGAAATCCATCTCCTCCAGCGTGATCGAAAGAGGGGGCATCAACACGATCGTATCCAGAATATTCCGGGTGAGCACCCCGTGTCCGCGCAAGGCGGTGATGAATTCCTCACCGCTTCCCGGCCGCAGCTCTACTCCAAAAATAAAACCGCATTGCCGAATCTCCCGGATCAGAGGGTGGCGTGCCTGCAACTCCGCCAGTCGCCCGCCAAGATGTAAAATCTTAGCACGAAGATGCTCCAGCGTCTGATCCTTTTCGAAAAGTTTTAGCGAGGCAAGTGCGGCCGCGCAACCGATGGGATTGGCCGTGTAACTATGTCCATAGTAAAAAGCGTTCTCCGGCGGGCCCAGAAAGCCCCTGTACACTTCGTCTGTAGTAAGTGTTGCGGCGAGCGGTAGAGTCCCGCCAGTGAGTCCCTTGGCGAGGCATAGAAAGTCCGGAACAACGTCCTCGTGCTCGTTCTGACAGGCGAAAAGGGTTCCGGTGCGACCGAAGCCCGTCATTACCTCATCAAGGATCAGATGAACCCCATGCCTGCTGGTCCACTCGTGCAACTGCTTCAGCATCCCTCGCGGCCATGGCCGCATTTCGTTCACTCCTTGGATCAAGGGTTCGATCACAACCGCCGTTATCGCTGACGGGTCCACCTCCCCCAGATCGGCGAGCGAGGAAACGTGATCAACATTGAAACCGAGTGATTTAAAACGGGAAAAGAAGCGGCTGACTCCGCCAAGTGAGGCAGCACCCAAAGTATCCCCGTGATAGGCCCTGTCGAAAGCGATGAAACGGTTCCGATTCTCCTCCCCGCTCTGGAGCCGGTATTGGATGGACATTTTCAGCGCCACCTCCACCGCAGTTGAGCCGTTGTCGGAGAAGAATACGCGCTCCAGTGTATCCTGCGGAAAAAATGAGACCAGTTTTTCCGCCAGCTCGGAGGCCAGCGGATGGCCCAGACCGAGATAGGACGAGTGATCCAGCGTGGCCGCCTGTCTCTGGATCGCCTCCACGATTTCAGGTCGGCAATGCCCATGGATATTCGTCCAGATGGACGAGTTGCCATCGATGTATTTCCTTCCCGCTGCATCGTAGAGCCAGACGCCTTCCCCGCGGACGATCATCAGAGGCTCGTGGTCCACGGCGCACCATTCCCCCTGGCGGGTGAACGGATGCCAGCAGTGGGCTTTGTCTGCGGCGATGAGATCTAGCACGAGGTCGTTTTAGGCTTCTGCTCCTGCGTTGTCTACGCGCTGCTGCGGAGAATCTCCAGAGGTGGGTGACTGCAGATCCCGCGGCTGAGAACGAGGCCGCCGAGAACGGAGAGCGCTGTGGCCATGAAAAAGGCGATGCCGATGATCCCCATGTCAGGAGCGGGTGGAGCGTCGAAGACAAAAATAGCGAGGCCTGCGTTCGCTGCGGCGGCAAGAATCACGCCGGTGAGGGCGGACAGGAGGCCGAGGGTCGCGTATTCGATTGTTAGAATGGTTCGCACCTGCCGCGCGGAGGCGCCGAGGGTGCGGAGGAGCACGCTCTCCCGGAGCCGCACATCGCGGCCGTTCAACAAGGTGCCGATGAGAATCGGCAACCCGGCGAGGACGGTGAAGCCGCCGAGGGCCGAAACAACCAGCGAGATTTTCGCGAGAATCTCCCTCACCGTTTCTAGGATTTGCGTCAGATCAATGGCTGAGACATTGGCGAAATCCTTGGCAAGAGCTCGTTGGAGTTCGCCCGAGGCAGCGGGGCTTGGCGTTTTCGTAGTGACGACATGAAAGCCGGGCGCCGCCTCAAGAACCCCGGGTGGAAAAATCATGAAAAAGTTGAGATTGAATTGGCTCCAATCAACGGCACGCAGGCTGGTGACACTAGCCTCGATCGGAACACCCTGCACATCGAGCGTGATTTTGTCACCAATGGTGACACCAAGGTCCTTGGCGATTTCCTCCTCCAGTGAAAGCGGCACCGGCCCGCCGGGATCAGGAACCGTTTTTTGCCAGATGCCTGCGGTGATCTTTTCCGTAGGGTTTAGGAAATCGCGATACGTCGAGCGGAACTCCCGCCGGGCGACCCAGCGCGGGACATCCTTGGCTTCGCTGATCGGGACGCCCCGGATCGACTGGATGCGCATGGTGACCATCGGTGCGCTCTCCAGCACGGGGAGGTTTTGGTTTTTAACAATCTCAGTGACTCCTGCGAGCTGGTCCGGCTGGACATCTATGAGATACAAGTTGGGGCTGTTTTTGGAGTCTGTTAGACTGAGCCGTTGGTTGATGAGGTTTCCCGAGAGCAGGATGGTGACCAGTAGAAATGTGCCGAGCCCGAGCGAGAGCAGGAACAGGAGCGTTTGGTTCCCCGGGCGGTGGAGATTGGAAATTCCCTGCCGCAGGAGGTATGGCCAGCTGGGGCTGACGAGGCGGCGGGCGAGCGCCATCAGACTCCGCGCAACGCCGATGATGATCACAAAGGCGAGGGCGAGACCGCCGACGAGTGAAAGTGCGCGTTTCCAGTTGCCGTCATTGCTCAGGGCTAGCACCACGAGGAGCGCGACGAGGAGGAGATACACTGGGATAGCGCGGAAGGTCCCGCGCCCGAGGGAGGCGCCGCCACGGAGGGTGACGGCAGGGGAGATCTCGCGGATTTTCAAAAGCGGAATCAGGGCAAAGCCGCAGCAGACGGCGAAGCCTGCGGCGGTGGTGCGAGCAACAACTTCCCACTCCACTGAGGGAGCGACCGCCACTGGCAGCTCGTCTCTGAACATAGTCAAAACGCCTAGCTGCAGGACGATGCCGATGCCAGCGCCGAGCGCCGCTCCTAACAGCCCCAAAGCTCCTGCTTGAGCAAAATAAATAGCCGAGGCGAGTGGTCCGGGTGCACCGAGGCAGCGGAGGATCGCGATCGTAGGCACGCGGCGGGTCACATGGGCGTGCACTGCTCCGGCGACTCCGATCGCCCCCAAAGCAAGCGAGGCGAGGGCGAGGATACCGAGAAACTGCTGAAAATACTCGAGCGCCTCGCCTAGATTCTCGCGCCGGTCCTCAGGCGTTTCCAACCGCCAGGTCTGTTCCGGAAACTGCTCGCGAATACTCTCTTTCAGTTTCTCTGATGGCGGTCCCTCTGGGATTTCGAAATGAACCTGATGAGTCGCCATGCTGTTGGTGCCGAGGAGGCCGCTGCGCTCGATTTCTGCAAGCCGGACATACGCCTCCGGTGCGAAGCCACTGAAGCGGCTGCCCCTCGGTGCTCCTTTTCTCACTGTTCCAAGGATTTTCAGACGTATCTCACCGAGCTCGACCTCATCTCCAACCTTTGCACCGAACTGATTGAGCATCGCCGGCTCCAGCAAGACGCCGGGCTCATCCTGAAAGCGCTCCCAAGCATCGTCCGGCGTCGTCGCGACTTGGCCGAAAAACGGATACTCGCCCGCGATGCCGCGGATCTGAACAAGGCGCGAATCGCCGCTGGGGAACTTGAGCATCGATGGGAAACTCGTTTCACGGCTGATCCGACTTGCCATTTCCACAATGCTTGTGATCTCCGAGTCGGGGATTGGCTGCCGGGCGGAGAGCTGGAGGTCCGAGCCAAGAAGCTCTTTCGCCTGCGTTTCAATACCAGCCTCGACACTGGCTTTCAGCGAGTGAATGGCGACAAGAGCCGCGATTCCGGAAACGATGGCCAGAGAAAAAACCAGCAGCCGCAGCCGTTGGGTGCGGCTGTCGCGCCAAGCCATTTTCCAAGTCCAAGGGTGAAGCAGGGCGCGCAGCATTCCGGACGGAAGCGGCGTGGGATCAGGCGTGCTCATGCGTCTCATCAGAGATGATGGTTCCACCGCTCATCTTGACGACCCGGCCGGCCTTCGCAGCGAGGGCTGGATCGTGGGTCACCAGCACAAGCGCTGTGCCGGCCTCGCGGTTCAGCCGGAACAGCATTTCCACGATCGGTCCGCTTGTTTCGGCATCCAGATTCCCTGTTGGCTCGTCGGCAAAAAGGATCTTCGGCCGGTGAATGAATGCCCGGGCCAAGGCAACCCGCTGCTGCTCGCCCCCCGAAAGCTGAAGCGGATAGTGATCAAGCCGGTCTCCAAGGCCCACCTCCCGGAGCAGATCGGCGGCCTCCTTCCGACGCCCTGTCTCGCCCCGCAGCTCGAGCGGAACCAGCACGTTCTCGATCGCCGTCAGCGTTGGGATCAATTGGAAACTCTGAAAAACAAAACCGACCAACCGGTTGCGGAGAGCCGCGCGCGCATCCTGATCGAGATCCTCCATTGCCTGACCGTCCAGCTTTACTGATCCGCTGGTGGCATCATCGAGACCGGCGCAGAGCCCTAACAGGGTGGTTTTTCCGCTCCCGGAGGGCCCGATGATCGCGCAAGTGTCGCCCTCGTGGATCCGCAAGGTGACGTCGCGGAGTACGGTCAGCTCGTGGCTGGCGGTGCGATGAATTTTTTTCAAGTCCTGAACCTCAAGGATCGGCGGTTGTTCGGGATATTGATCAAGAGAGGCAGGTGGCATGTCGGCGGATGTGTTCGGGATCTGACCCTAGCGCACGAATGATCAGTGCTGATAGAGAACAATGCAAATGTGCATCAGGGCGTCTGTTGCTCGGCCGCAGCACCTTTTCACTGGTGTCGACTGGCACTCCGGCAGTTTGACAGCCACTGGGACAGGAACTACGATGGCGGATGTCAGGTTGGAAATTTCTCATACTGGGGCTAGTCTTTTCAAGCGGGTGCGCGGTATCAGGTGTGGAGAAGGCGAATGCAAACGAGGAGAAGAAGAGGATCGTAGTGCTAGGGGACAGCATCACGGCGGGTTATGGACTCGATCAATCCCAGGCGTATCCCGCACTCCTGCAGAATAAAATCGATGAAGCGGGACTGTCCTACACCGTCGCCAACGCGGGCGTCAGCGGCGACACGACGGCAGGCGGTTTGCGCCGAGTTGATTGGGCAATGGGTCAGATGGGGGCGGACGTGCTACTGATCGCGCTGGGCGGCAACGACGGCCTGCGTGGAATCCCTCCTGCCGAGACTGAGAGAAATCTTCGCGGCATCGTAGATGCGGCAAAAGCCAAGAACCCCGATATGAAGATCGTCATCCTGGGGATGCGCATGCCGGAGATCATGGGCGCGGAGTTCGCCAGATCATTTGGCGCGGTATTCCCCAAGGTCGCCAAGGAAAAGAACACCGAGCTCATCCCGTTTTTGTTAGAAGGTGTTGGCGGTGATCCCAAGCTGAACCAGCCGGACAGGATCCATCCGACCGCAGCCGGACAGAAAGTCATCGCCGATCGCGTGTGGCGGGAGCTGCGGCCCATGTTGTGACCCCCAGCTCACGCGGAAGCGCACGTCACCGCACAAGCGCGGCAAATCGATTCCGGTCCGCCCAAAGCAAATACAGCGGAAGGAAGGTGATCAGAATTGTTACGGGGCCGACGAGTCCCACGCCATTGAGCAGGAAAACGTGGAACGCGAGGATGTTGACGATGATCGGCGCGAGAATCAGTAAGCCCAAAGCCCGGGTCTTTGGAACCGCCACCAGTACGCCACCCAGCACCTCCAGCACCTTGATAAAAGCGAGATAGCCGGTGGGATACAAGGCACCCATGAAGAGCGCTGGAGGCGAGCCCTCCGGCGGCCCGGCCGGCATTGGTATAAATCCTAGGAAGAAGTTAAGTCCGAAGACGATGAAGATCAGGCCCAGAAGACCCCCGGCGATGTTTGCTGCGTGTTTCATATATTTTGATGATGAGATCGTGATCAGGCGAGATCGAAAAGGATCGCTTCGGCATCCTCAGTGGCTGTGAATTTGACTTCTCCATTGCTCTCGGTGCTTGCCGCATCGCCGGGATGGAGAGTCGCCTCTCCCACATCGAGCCGACCGCTGACGAGCTGCACCCAGAGTCCGTGGCCGGATGAGAGATCGTGGGTAACGGTTTCGCCCGCTTTCAGGCGGAGTCGGAAAATATCTGCGTCCTGATGAATCGTCGCAGAGCCCTCGCGGCCGTTGTGGGAAATTACCAGCACTTTGCTTTCCGTGTCAGAACCAGCCGCGGGATGCCACTCCGTGTAAGACGGCTTCAGTCCCCGCTCCTTCGGCATAATCCAGATCTGCAGAATGCGCAATGGCTCGCTGGGGGAAGGATTGAACTCGGAGTGCGTGACTCCCGAGCCTGCGCTCATCAGCTGGATCTGCCCCGGCTTCAATTCGCGGCCGTTTCCCATGCTGTCCTTGTGGGCCAAAGTGCCAGAGACCACATAACTGAAAATCTCCATGTCCCGGTGCGGGTGCGTTGGAAATCCAGCCGCCGGCGCGATCCAATCTTGGTTGATCACCCGCAAAGTCCGAAAACCCATGTGAGAGGGATCATAATAATCGGCGAAGCTGAAGCTGTGGTAGCTGTCCAGCCAACCATGATTGGCGTGCCCGCGTTCGGCGGATCTGCGGATAGTGAATGAGGAGCTGTTTGCTTTCATGCATCCAAATTAAGCAGAAAGCAGCGTTCCTACCAATGCCACTTGAGCCTACCTGCGCGAACTCCTCACCCGCCTCCCCGGCCTAATAGATCCGGAAACCGTCGCCAGTCACGCCTTGTCCCGGATTGCCGCCCTCCGCCACGGGAAATCCGCCGCAGCCTGAAATCGGTCAAGCGAGTCGCGTTTCATCCACTTACCGAACTGCAGAGCCTCGCCGCGTTAATTGTCGAGCGCGCCGAAGGGCTGTAAGGAGCTGCTATAATAACGCGCATCACGACGTGTGAAGCTCCCCGACCCAATCAATCCCCCTCCTTTATCTTCTCGCTGATCGCGGCCCAGTTTTTGTCGGTCACCATGACAAAGACGCACCGGCCCCCGCTCATCTCCTCCCATAGCGCCCCGATGTTCCTATCCTCCTCAGCGTCTCTCCAAAGATTTCCTCCCTTGTATTCCACCGCGAGGATGCGGCCGTCTTTCAGCTTGCAGATGAAATCAGGGTAAAACTTTCCTCCGGCTTTCTGAAGGAAAAAGGACATGCCGTTTTTCCGCACAAGGTTCCTCACCCAAAAATTCACCTCAGTCTGCCGGTCCAGCCAGCACGCGCAGGTGAACTCTTCCTTCGAATCGAAGTGCCCCATGCGCGGATAGAAATGCTTCTTGAAATCATGGTGCCCGTGTTCTCCCTGGTCGAGCCGGTCCGGTGAATACGCGTCCGGGTGAAACTCGAACTCATACTCCGTCCCCACCCTCACCCGGTCCTCCTTCCCGTCTCCGAAGAGAAACGTCTGGCACTCCGCCGCCACCGCCGCCTTCCGCAGCTCATCCACGCGCCATGCGATCAGATTCCTCAGCAGAAACTTCTGCCGGTTTACGCGGGCCAGATCGATCCCCGGCTTCCTGAGTAAAGCCGAGAGCCAAGAAGAAACGAACGCCCGCTTGCTTGCATGGGTGATCGAGGGATCATGAATCTGCCTGCAGAACCAGGCCGCAAGCTTCGCCTCCGTCCAGTGCTCCGGTACGTAGGAGAGGCTCAGGTCCCGCTGGAGATCACGGAGGAAGCGCGTTGTCATGTTCCCCTTCTTCTCATCGATATCGATCTCGCCGCCCTCGCGTAGCTTCAGTGCCTTGCCCAGCTCCGCCATCTGTTCCTCAGTGGGAGAGGCTTGGTAAGCCGGCAGCTCCCACGGATAATCAAGCGCCTCCGGCTCATCAAAAAGCCGGAGTTCTCCGTGCAGCATCACCTCCATCTGGGGCACACGGAAATCCAGCCCCCTCTCCGATGCCGTCTCGAAAATCTCCGCCTTCCTGCTGAACTCCGCCGCCTGCCGGATCGTCTCCTTCGTCTCCGGCATCACCGCCGCAGCTTCAAGCTCATCCGCATCCTTCACACTCAACGGACTGTTGATCGAGAGCTTCCCGGTCGATTTCGAGAAACTCACCTTTTTCCTCAGCGCTTTGGAGATCTTAGAGACATCTAGGTTCTCCGGCAGCTTCACATCGATCGGTTGAAAATGGATCCTGCCCCTTCCAAGATCCAGTCTTCCCTGCTCCTTCCTCTGCGCCGCCACGAAATCACTCGCGTCCACCTTGTCGAATCCCGCCGAAGCCACCAGCGTGTCCCGCAGCATCGTCGCCGTCTCTCCGAAGTCACGGGACACAACGTAGGCATACGATTTATTCAACGCAGCCGTCTCCCGCGCCTTCGCCTGCGGTTGCCGCAGGATCCTGCCCAGCAGCTGCTCCACGCTCTTTTCATTTCTCAGCTCCGCCATGCTCACCAGAATGTAGGCGAACGCACAGTCCCAGCCCTCTGCCAGCGCCTGCTGAGTGATGATGAACTTCACCGGGCACTTCTCGTCAAAAATTCCCATGGAAAAATCTTTCTCCACAGCCTCTAGCCCGCGCTCCTCACCGGTGGCGATCACAATTTCCTCCTCTGGAACATTGTGATTTGTCATCAGCTCCTTCTTCACCCAATCCGCGTCCCGGGTGTCTTTCAGCTTTGAGCGCTTCTCGGACTGGATCAGCACCAGCGGTCGCAAATAAGACGCGCCGTTCTGCTCCTCCGTCCGCGCCATTGCCGCCAGCTCCTCCCGCTTATCGATCGCCTCCGCAAGGCACTTCTGCTCGTCCGGCTCCGTTTCAAGCAGAATCGGCAGCTTGATCATCTCCTCCCGCTTCAGCTCCACAGCGGAAACGCAGTGCAGCACGTTGCTCGGCGTCACCGTCGTATCGGGCGTTGCTGTCAGCTCCATGATCCCGGATGGGCGAAACTTCGCCAGCGTGCCGAATGAAAGCTCCGTACGCGAGTTGTGGGCTTCGTCAATAATGATGAAAGGCCTCCGCAGCCGCAGCGCGTTCACCAGTGAGAACGGCACCACCCCCGACTTCTCATCAACCAGCAGGCCCGCACGCTGTTCCTCCGTCAACCCGTCGAAGAGCGCCATCAGTGTCCCGTTGTCCTCGTAAACCTTGCGCAGCTCCTCATTCCCCACCTGGAAGGCCTGCCTGGTCGCCACGATCACCACGGTGCTGGTTTCCAAAGTCGAGCGGTTCAGGCTTTTCGCCTCTTCCAGATCCAGCACGCTCACCGGGCCCGCCTCCCGCAGCGCCGCATGATAGGGATGTTCCCTGTCTTTCAGAGCGTTCATCGTCTGGGTCCGGATCGCCTTTGAGGGCACCAGCCAGAGGATCACGCTATGGTCCGTGTGCAACAGTGTGGAATTCACAAGCGCCACGCTCTTCGCCGCCATCCACGTCTTGCCACCGCCAGTCGGCACCCGGAGGCAGAAATATGGCATCTCTCCGGAAAACTCCCCCTTTAGCGGAGTGAAGTGGGATTTCTCGCCCCAGAGCTCCTCCGTGGTTTTCTGAAATGCCCAGTCCGCGTCTCCGAGTTCCTGACACTTCTTGAAATACGTCTCCACGCTGGCAAGGCAGCTCGTCTGGTAGTCTTTTGCTTGGAAGGCTGGCATGGTGATTGTTGTTCTGTTCGCGGCCGCTCGGGCTTTCACTTACGACCGGTTTCTTTTGTCTTAAACCGGACCGGTTTGTTCTTAATACCCTGCTGGCACCTTCCTTTCCGCCGCAATCCTTTTAAATGCGGGGATTTTGGGCTCCGGCCGGTTTTGTTCTTATTCAGAGGTCTTTTGTCTTATTTGCTCCCATCGCCCGCAAGGCAGCTCCGCCATTTGCCCAATGTGCGAAAACAAGCCTTGCACCGGCCGGCCACCCGGTTGTCTTTCGTGCGGGTTGGGTTATCTCAGCCGGCAACAGGGCTACGGGGAATTCCTCGTGGCCCGTTGTTTTTTCAGGGAATATTAAGTTCACCTTGGGTGGGCGGAAGTTCGGGGTTGAGTTGTTTTTGAGGATGAGTTCGTAGGCGTTTCGTCTGTTCGGGCCGGTCAGTCCAGTTGCGGCCGGTTTCCTTTTTTGTCTTAACCCGGTCCACTTTGCTCTTAACGGCTTGCCGGCATCTCTATTTCGCGCGCAATCCCTTTAGTTGCGGACATTTTGGCTCTCCGGGCGGTTTGTTCTTATTCGCAGGTCTTTTGTCTTATTTCTCCCTAAAACGGTAAACCGCATTTTTGTCCCGGATTTTCTCGCTGAATCGCTGGAGAATTTCGAGATCTTCCAAGGTTCTCAGATTGTAGCGGATCGCCTGCTCGCTTAGCCCAAGGGCGTCGCTGAACTCTCCGATTGTGGCCTCCTGCTCCGAATAGAGCAGATGTATCATGTCTCTCTGGCTGCGGTTGAGGAGTTCCCACCGGGTTTCAATTCGCATCAGGGTTTCTCCGAGGATGGTTTCTTTGTGTTCCGCCACATTGCTCCGCAGCGTGAGCGTCACCAGGTTCTCGTGGTCCTCGTACTTCGGCTCCGCAAGCCGAAACTCTTCCATCGCGCTGTAAATTCTGGGCACGCCCTCGTTCAGCTCGCGGACGTAACCAAGGTCTGTCAGCACCCGGGCGATGCGGGGATTGCGTGCGTAGCGCTGGCACTGGATATTCTCCACTGTCACGTAGGCGGGTAGGGGGCCGCTGTTGGAAATCTCCAGCCGATCGTCAAAATGGCGGATTAGGACCGGATTACCCTGAAGATTGTAGGAGCGGTGGCAGAGGGCGTTGACCAATCCCTCAAGCCAGGCCTCCCGGGGAAATTCGGGGACGCGCAAGAATTTTCCGGATTCCATCTCAAGATAATAGTAGTCGCGCAGCGAAGCCTCGATAAACACCTCGGCGCGGGCAATGATCGAGGGAATGTTCGCCTCAAAACGCTGGTCTTTCACGACATTGTAACTGCCGCCGGATTTTCGCTCCGTTCCCTCGTACCGGACGTAACGGACCGAAGCATTGGCGATGTATTTTTCCGGTTCCTTAGCGAACAGCAGGATCGCCGCGTTTTTGTAAACCACCTGCCCATCCCGTGTGGTGGCCAAGTGCCGTTTCAATGCCAGATCCGCAAAAGACCCGTCGTATTTGAGCGCCTCGCGATAGGCCGCACAGGCGGCCCTGTCGAGGTCCATGGGATCAAAGTCCGGGCGCGCCTCGTCCTCGAAGGAGCGGATCGACTTGTTATATTCCAGCTTCTTCACCTCATCCCTAGAAAGCGGCCCGCGATTCGAGTCCGCCACGCGCAGATAGACATGCTCGTTGTCTTTGCGCTGGAAGAGCCGTTCGTGGTTTGGCTCTGCGTGATACAAAAAGACTAGTTCACCTTCGGGCATGAAAACCTCCTCCAGCTCGATTCTTGCGGGTGGAGTGATGAAGTCATGGATCAGGGCGCGGTAGGGTCGCAGGTGATCCGCCACTCCTTCTTCAAGCACTCGCCACGCGCGAGATCTTCCACGGTGCCGTCGTCGGCGATGCCATAAACCAGAGTCCCGCCCCCGGCGTTGAGCATCCCGATCAATTCATTGGCGATCTTTGAGGCTTTCACGTCACGTCCCTTCCGCTCTAGATAGGCGTTTTCGGGTTTTAACCGGATCGCCTCCGCTGTCAGGGAACTGTTGTGTTGGGAAAAACTCATGGTCCTCGTGTGCTCTTACACCTCGATCGCGTAGGGGGTTTGCTTGAAGATTATGTTCGCCCTTTGCAGCGCCGCCGGGCCGAGACGGGTGGCGGCGGCGTAGATCACCCGCAGGCCATCGTGCTGTGGCAGCGAGTCCAGCACCGCCTGCGTGAGGATGTTCCCGCCAGCGGGGCGCCTGTCTCCGAGGATGCCGTTGAAAAGCAGATAAACCGCCGTTCCATCCTTCACCCCCAGCAAGGGACTCTCCGCCTTTCCTGTATAACCCTCCCCCGTCTCCGCAAACCATACGAAATCCGCCAGCTGCGCGAAGGTCACATCATCCCGGATGTCTCCGAATTCGTTGAAAAGCGGTTCCTCGCTCAAGCGACAGAACTGGAAGCCACTCCCCAGCCCCGCCACCTGCTCACCCTTTGAATTGATGTAACCGCCTGCAACCCGCCGCACCCGCTCCGCCGTGATGTCCCGAGCGATCTTTTCCTCCATCTCCACCAGAATGAATTTGCGGTTACCACCGTCCTCCGCGTTCTGCTTCAGCACCGCGTGTCCGGTGGTTCCCGAGCCTGCGAACGAGTCGAGAATGATTGAGTCCTTGTCAGAAGCTATCTGGAGGATGCGTTGGATAAAAATTGACGGCTTAGGCGTGGCGAAGAGGTCGGCGGTGGACACATCGGGGAAGAGCTTCTTAAGCTCGTATTTGGCGTTCCGATTGTGTCCCGTTTCTTCAATCGAGGACCAAAGGGACGACGGTGCCAAACCCGTTTGGTTGGAAAGATACGTTTTCTTCAGGATCCCTGTTCCCGCTCCCTTGAACACTACTTCGCCGCTCTCGATCATTTCTTCCATCCTTTGTCTGCTCCAGCGCCACCCATTCGCTGGCGGGGAAATTGTTTCTCCGCTTGGAGAAATGAGGGGATAACGCAAGTTCTCTCGGGGATTTGGAGAAGACACATTCCCTTGAAACCACGGACCTTTCGGATCATTGTCAGGGTTCTGATAATGAGCATTATGAGCCTCGGTCCTCGTAAGCCTTCTTGATTCCCATTCAGCGTGGCGCGAATAAATGACCGTATGGTTATGATCCAGCGAGAACTGCTTCGAATCGTTATTTGAAGAGTCAGCAGAACGCCAGATGACATCGACTACGAAACAACCTCTCCCAAAAATCTCGTCCATTAACAAGATTAGGCTGGCGACCTCATTATCATCGATGGATACAAAAATAGCCCCGTCTTCGGTAAGGAACTGTTTCAGCAGCACCAGGCGGGGGTACATCATGCACAGCCATTTGTCGTGACGGGAGAGGTCCTCCGCCTCCTTGCCGACGGTCTGCCCGAGCCAGCGGCGGATCTCCGGTGAGTTCACCTTGTCGTTGTAGGCCCAGCCCTCGTTGCCGGTGTTGTACGGTGGATCGATGTAGATGCATTTCACCTTCCCCGCGTATTTCGGCAGCAGGGCTTTGAGCGCGTGGAGATTGTCGCCCTGCACGATCAGGTTCCCCGTTTCCTCCCCATGGGAGAGCTCCGCATCCGCCTCCAGAAGCCGGAAGGGCACGTCCTTGTGGTGGCGGATCACCGCATCCTTCCCAATCCAGTTCAGCGTCGGCATCTCCGGCCATTTCTAACCACCCTCCATCATCGGGAAAGCACAAAACCATTTCCAGCGAGGCCGGGGCTAGAGTCACGAGACTCCTGCCGTGGCTTTGCACGGAGGGACAGCACTACCCTTCCTCCACCAGCTCCGCGCCTTTGAGTAGGCGGCAGAATTCCTTTTTGGTGACGTCGTGGATGGTGCTTTCGGCGGCGTCGGGGGAACTGGTTTCCTTGTATTGGATGGCGAGGCGCTCCCAGACGACGATGCGATAGTATTTCTCGCCCTGTTTCCAGAGCTGGCCTTGTTGGAGCTGGATCATGAGGGAATGAGTTCGGGATCGGTGCCAATCGTGCCGATGAGGCTTTCGCGATACGCGGGGGTGGAGGTGTGGGCGAAGTGCTCCTTTGCGTGCGCCAGCCGCTCTGCGATCCGGAGGCGCTTGAGTTCGGACTGATAGTTTGGCTTTTTCAGAAATTCCTGCAGGTATTCCTGGTGCCGCTGCCACAGGCTCTGATCGACTTTGACCTTCGCATCGATCCGGGCCTGATACCAGTCGGACGAAAGCAGTGCCTCCCTGGTGAAGAGGGAGCGGATGGCTGGATCCGTCAGGCCTTTCCCCTCGTAGTGGCCGTGGGCCATGATGTGAAGCAGGGCGCGGAGCGGCGGGCAGGCGGACTCGATGCTTCCGTCTTCGAAGTAGTTCATCGCGACGCTGCGCTGGGTGGTAGTGATGTTGTCGATGCCGTCCACGAAATCCTCCATCGATTGCAGCTCAGGCCGCAGCATTTCAGGAGTGAAAACACTATCGGGGGCTGAAAACATCCGGCCGAAGAACGTGGTGACGAAGCTCTCGGTGATGCGGTAGCCGAGGCGGCTCACTTCTATGGTTCTGCCTTCGTGTTCGAAGTCTTCAAGCTTCTCCAGATAGCCGTTCTCGATCAGATAGGCGGGCTCGCGCTCGGGGATGAACATCCGTGACCAGACCTCGGGGACGAGCAGGCTGATATCGTGATCGATGCGATATTTCCTGCCGATGTGTCCCGCAGCGCTGGTGAAGCCGGAGTAACCTGTTAAAAGATAGGAGACGAGGGCGGCGTTGACATCGTGAATCGGGAGGATCGCGTTGAACGGGCCTTTGGTCAGAGCGCCCTCGCTGCCCGCGCCGGTGGTGGAGGGGCTTTTACCAGTAAGGGAAGCGATGAAATCCATGAACAGCTCCGGGAGTTCCTGATAGTGGATCGGGTTGTAAACGGCGAGAGCGCGGATACCGGCCGCTTCATCAGGCGGATTGTTGCGGCGGCCCGCGAGGACGGAGTTTACCGGCATCGGCACAGGGGCGTCTAGAGGGAGGCGACGGATGAACCGGGCACCGAGTTCCGCAAGAAACACCCCGCGCGGATCCTCAAGATCGGGTCGGTTCTGAAGGTAGCGCGGGTTCTTGGTCGGCTTGCCATCGACGATGCGCGGCTGGTGTGAGCTGATCACGTAATCGGTTGTGTCCCTGGCTACGAAGGTGCTGAGCATCTTGCGCATGGGCTTAGTAAACTGCTCGAAGCGAATCGCGTCTTTTACCATGATGTTGGCGTTTGAACGCGGGATGGGCTCGTAGTTCGAGAAAAATACCCCGGATTGGGAGAAGTCGCTCTCCGTTTTCTTATCGTAGCCGCGGATGATGGCGTCGTCCGGGCGCTGGAAGAGACGGTACTCGCAGTTCTTGACGAATTTCACCGATGGGTTGCTCACATCGGGATGAAGTCCGGAAACGGCCTCTCGCGGAACAACCATGGAGGCACTGATGTCATCCTCAGTCTGCACTTTTTTAGCGGGAGCGAAATCCTTGCGGATGCCAAAGGTGCGCCAGGTGTCATCCTCGGTGAAGCCGACGCGGAGGTATTGGGAAACGAGGCGCTGGCGGCGGTAGCTGAGCTCGTGGCCGGGGAGGCCGTTGATGAGATCGACGGTAAAGCGTTTCCGCCAGTCGTTGCCCCAATCGGATTTATAAAAGCGCTTGATGATGAAAACGAGGTCTCGGACGGAGCGGTCGATCGTTTTCAGCCACGCGTTGTATTCGTCCGTGAAGGCGGGATTATGGGTGAGGAGACGGACGACGGAGCCGAGCGAGCGCTCCTCCGCGAGCAGGGGCCGGGCCGGGAGGGTCGGATCGTGCCGCTTCTGATAGCGGTCGGAGTAGTCGCGCTGGATGATGGCATCGGCGGCGTCGAGGTCTTGCTTGAGATCGTTGACCAACACGGGGCCGGAGATCATCGCGTCGGAAAGGGATTTCGAGATCTCGGACTTTCCGCCGCCGGAGACGGTGCAGGGCTTGTGGCAGAAGGTGCCCTCGGCGTTCGTGCCGATGAGGCGCCAGCGCTGGCCGGTGGATGGCTTGACCATCTCGACCTTGTAGCCGGAGGGGAGGACGTAGGTGATGCCGGGTTGGAGGGCGATTTTCTGAGGGCCATCTTCGTTTTCCCAAGCCACCGTCTGAAGGTGGAGGTCGATGTGCACGTCCTCCGGCACGTAGAGGATGTTTGGGAAATTTTTATCGATGCCGTAGCCCTCGGGCTGGAGATCAAACAGATCTCCGTAGCGCTCCACCACACCTGCGAACCGGTGGTCCACCGGGCTGGAGTAATGGCTGAGTGAAAAGTCCTCCCCGAGGTCGAAGCTCGGGAAGGCGATGGCGCCACCGGCGTGCTCCTCCTCTGCATTGCCAAAAAGGTTGGCGGCGTAAGAGAGCTGTGTTTTCACCTCCTTCTTACAGTAACCGTAGTAGTTGTCCGCGATGAGTGTGACGACGATACCGCGTTTGTCGCGGCAGGTGATTTTGAAGGCTCCGCCATCGTTGTATTTCTCCTCAGGCGAGGACCAGCACATGCCGTCCTTCTTCTGGCGGGCGGTGGCATCGGCGATATTTGGCAAGCCCAGTTCTTTCTTGGTGAGAGTAACGAGTTGCGGGGCGAGGATAACGCAGCCGCTGTGGCCGGACCAATGCTCGGTATCGAGGCGGGCGTCGTTGTCGGGGAGATACGGATCACCGGCGTTGCCGAAAATGGACTCCACGAAATCCAGGTTGCTGACAAGGTTGCCGGGAGCGAAGAAGCGGATCTCCATCGATTTTTCTGGGGAGAAGCCGGGGACGGCGGGCGCGACGATTGGACGCAGGAGCAGGGAGACAAATACCTTGGCCGGGTCTTCGCTGGTGCCGGTGAACGGCAGGGTCATGAGGTCTGCCGGTGGATTGAGGGCGGCCCGGAGAAGGCGGGCGAAGGTGCTTTTCGGCACTTCCTTTTTATCCGCAGGGACTGGAAGCCCGCCATCGGCGACGTGGAAGACGCCTTCGGTGGTGCGGCGGTCGGAGGCAGGATTGTGGCAGACACCCTGATGCACGCGGTAAGAGCTGAGGATGGATGATTTAAAACTGTCCTCATCGGGCGGTAGCGAGAGCATGCGGCTGATGCCGTGACGCTCCGTGACCAGGGCACCTGCCGGGAGCAGGTGCTGAGGCTCCTGGAAAACCTGGGAGACCAGTTCCTCGCCAAGGTAGGAGCGCAGGAACGCATCAATGGAGGCATCAACGGGGCAGAGGTAATCGGAAAGCAGGCGCGCTTTTTCCTGAAAACTTGCGATGAGCGAGCGGCCGAGATCCAGGAAAGGATAGTCCTCCTCCTTGCCCACGATCGGGTAGCCGCGGGCGGCGAGCTTGAGATTTACAAATTCGCGGAGGCGGTTCTCTTCGTCGGGTGAGGATGAGGCGGCTCCCTGTGGGGTGAATCCGATGCGGTCTTTGAGCGTGGGCATAAAGTGAAGCGTGGGTTGCGGGACGAACGCCCGGCGGGAGAGGCTAAGTGATATCGCCCGCCCACGGCAACCATTGCTTGCGAAGTGTGCTGCGGTCGGGAAAATTCCGATCAGACGTCCACGCTCACCCGCAGGGTGCGTGAAAAAATCGGAGATTCGCAGTCGCAGCCCGCCAGAAATGTCTCGATTTCGGTGAGGAGTGAGTCGCACTTCCTGTTCCATTTACCGCTACCCCGGAGGATCATCGTGCTCTCACGCAGGCCGGTGAAGTGGATCTCCTCGGCACCCGCCTCCCGGAGGATGGAGAGCTCCAACCGCAGCGTTTCAAAAAATGCCAGCTCGAAGCCGTTTCCAGCAGCCATGGCTGCGTGGATCAAGGAGATCGTTACCGGCGGAGCGAGGGGCTGGAGCTTTTCCGCGATACCCTCGCAGCCAATCTTCCGAAGCATTTTCCGCATCCGCTCGAAGAGGTCCTCAAGTTGGAGTAGGCGCAGCGGGCATTTGTTTTCGAGGTATAGCTCAACGCCGTTGCGGATCTCCGGGATCAACGGAAAATCCTCCCGGTCGGCGGCCTTGGCTGCCCGGCGCAGGGCATCTTCAAGCCAGATTGTATCGTATTCGAGCACCTGATAGGAGCCGATCTGTAATGCGGGGCGGTTGCCGATGAATGAGATCACAAGGTGGTTCTGGTCTGTGGTGGCGGCTGGTTGGTTAGAGGTTGAACAGCGTGGGACGGGTGAAACGTGGTTTTATTCGAAACAGCTTATTCTTTGAACAGGCGGCGCTGAAAGGGATCGCGGGCGACCCGGTGGGACAAGGACTGGATCTCTGCGATGAACTCGTTGACGTTTTCGAACTGACGGTAAACCGAGACATAACGAACATATGCAACGGGATCGATCTGATGGAGTTTATCCATGACTTTCGCACCGATTGAAGCAGAGGGTACCTCACTTAGGTGGTCTTTGTGAAGATCAGTTAGAATCTCTTCCACCGCGCGGTCCAATCGTTCCATCGAGACGGGTCGCTTTTCGCAGGCTTTGATCAGGCCGCCCATCAGTTTTTCGCGGTTGAGAGCCTCACGAGTACCGTCCCGCTTGACCACGCGGAGCTCGGTGCGCTCGATCTGCTCGTAGGTGGTATAGCGGTAGGCGCACTTCAGGCACTCCCGGCGGCGGCGGATCGACGTGCCATCCTTAGAGGACCTCGAGTCAAGCACCTTGTCTTTCAGGGAACCGCATTGGACGCACCGCATGGTATTGAACAGGAAACAATGCAACGGATGCTAGGTGTCTGAGTGGTAGCGTCAACTTAAAAACTACGGCGTGTTTAGTAGTTCGATCCGGAAAGCCTGCTAATCCAAGGCACGATCTAGTAATCACGCTGGACACCCCGGTTCCGGTGTTTCGATAGATCGAAAAAATGGTTCACCTGCCTGCCTGCTCAAGTGACAACAGCGGTAGAAGCTTGATGCGCCATAGAAGCCGTGTAGCTTGACTGATGCTTGGACAAACAGCGCAGCCCCAGGAAGAGATAGACGTAAACCCTGGAGCGGCTCTTGAGAAGCTCGATAGCTGGCTGGACGGAGGAATGCGGCTGCTGCCGAACATCGTGGTCGCCTTCATTTTGTTCCTGATTGTATGGGGAGTGGCGCGACTTTTGAAATCGGTGGTGTACAAGCAGTTCACCCGGCGTGACCGGGAAAATCTCGGTGCCGTGCTGGGCGGCTTCGTCAAGTGGGCCGTGCTCGTCTTGGGCTTCCTTTTGGCAGCGACAATTGTGCTGCCAACGCTGCGTCCCGGCGACCTCATCGCGGGCCTTGGAGTGAGCTCGGTGGCAATCGGTTTTGCTTTTAAAGACATTCTCCAGAACTGGCTGGCCGGGCTTCTGATTCTACTCCGGCAGCCATTCCACGTCGGGGATCAGATCTCCGTAAATACCCATGAGGGGACGGTGGAGCGCATTGAGACGCGGGCGACAATCATCAAAACGTACGACGGCCAGCGGATCGTGATTCCCAACAGCGATATCTACACGAATGCCGTCGTTGTAAGAACCGCTCACAAAGCGCGCCGGAGCGAGTACGATGTGGGGATCGGCTACGGCGATGACCTTGACAAGACGATCGACCTGCTGCGGAAGGTCTTGGCGGAAGTGGAGGGCGTAGAGGCGGAGCCCGCGCCCGAGGTGCTGCCGTGGGATCTGGCGGCAAGCTGGGTTTCGGTCCGCATGCGTTGGTGGACCGACAGCCGTCGGCTGAGTGTCGTGCAGATTCACGCGCGGGTGATCCGGGCGGTCAAGCTAGCGCTTGACGAAGCGGGGATCGACATGCCTTACGACACCCAGGTCCAGCTCTTTCATGACCAGACGGAATCGAAGGACGGGATCCGGGGCGAACAACGCGAGGGCTGGCCGGTCGGGAAAAATGGCAAGACCAAGCCCCGGTGGAAGGAGCAGGCGGAGCATCAAGCTGCCATTGAAGAGAACAAGCCTTAGCAACCCTTCGCTTTCTCGATTTTCTCATCGGCCTCCTCACGGTCCCCCTCGTCTTGCAGGGGAGCTTCTTGTTCGTCTTGTCCTTCCGGTTCAAAGGAAAAATCGACGAACATCGGAAAATGATCGGAATTGATGTGGGCCAGTCTCTTGATCCTTCTGAGCCTGAAGTGGTCGGAGATGAAGACGTGATCTAGAGGCCAGCGCATCCACCACTTGTTGGCGTCGAAGGTATTGAAGTGGCCCCTCCCAACCCGTGGATCAAGCAGACGGCTGGTTTTTTTGAACAAGCGGGTGGTGCGGGACCATGCGACATCGTTGAGATCACCCAAAACGATCGTGGGACCGTCATTCTCTTCCGTGGCTCGCCCAACGATCAGAAGTTCAGCGTCGCGATCGCAAGTGGAAGTGTCCTCGTCAGGAAATGGAGGCTTCGGGTGGAGGGCATGCAGGTGGACGAGCCTACCGTTTCTCATCCTGAGATCACAGTGTATGGAGGGAATGTCTTCTCTAACCAGCCGCTCAATGGATACATCGATCAATGGCAGGCGGGAGCGCACGATCATACCGTAGGTGTTGTCCTGTGGGACCTCAACAGCGTGGGGGTAATCATCCGCAAGCTCCCCGAGTTGATCCACCCACCATTGGTCGGTCTCCAGTGCGACAAAGAGATCAGGCTTCAGCTCCCGGACGAAGCGCTTTAGGACTCCGGACTCTCGGTTGGTCATCAGCACGTTTGAAACAATGATCCGGATCGCGGATTCCCCTTTGGCATCAAGCACCTCCTTCGAGTGGAGCCTGGTGAACGGCCGGATCCACCAGGCGAGAGCGAGCAACGCCGCGCAAAGCAAGACCAGCACCACCTGATCCAATAAGCGGGCCTTGCCATCGAAGTTAAAAAAGATCAGCGCGAAAAAAAGCACGATCCCAAGAGCGAAGAGCTGGAGGCGGGGAAAATCCCACGCACGGATCAGCCAAGAGTCCCACCGAATCAGCGGCAAAAACGTCGCGACGGCGGCCAAGAATGCCAGATTACGGATGATAAGTTCAAGAACCACTGCTCCAACCACAGCCTAGCAAGGGCGACTAGTCAAACCCCGCGCTTCGAAATTGGCTTCCGGGAATTCTTCTCTTTGGTTAAAATCGCCGCCGATGCCCGCCGACTATCACAGCCACACCCCCTTGTGCAAGCACGCCACTGGCACGCCGGAGGAATACGTGGAGGCAGCGGTGGTCGCCGGGCTGAGCGATTACGGTATCTCCGATCACGCGCCATGCCGCCCCGAGATTTTTGATGATTGGAGGATGCTGGAGTGCGAGTTACCGGAGTATTTCGAGTGGATCGAGCGGGCAAAGTCGGCTGCAGGTGAACGGGTAAAAATCCGTGCGGGGCTGGAGTGCGACTGGCTCGCAGGCTGTGAGGATTTTATCGCCGAGCTTGCCGACAAGCATGACTGGGACTACCTCATCGGATCCGTCCACTACCTTGGCGACTGGGATTTCGACAATCCGAAGTGGCTGGGGAAATGGGCAGAGACGGACGTCGGGGCGGTGTGGCACGAATACTGGAAAACCTATGCGGAGATGGCGGAGAGCGGCCTCTTCGACATCCTCGCCCATCCCGATCTGGTAAAAAAGTTTTCCTACACTCCCCCGGGCGATCTGGACCGCTTTTACGAGCCGGTGATCGATGCGATCGCCGCCAATGGCGCGGTGATCGAGCTCAATACCGCCGGTTGGCATAAACCCTGTGCGGAGGCCTACCCGTCGCCGCGTTTTCTGGAGCTCGCATGTTCAGCCGGGGTGGGGCTCGTGATCTCTTCGGACGCCCATGCGCCCGGAGAGGTTGCGCGGGATTTTGGGAAAGCGCGGGAACTGGCAAAGGCAGCGGGCTACCGCGAGACCCAGCTGTTCCAGAAGCGCGGCCGAAGCTCGGAAAAAATTTGAACCTTGGTTCAAGCGGTAAGTCAGGCGTATTGAAACAAGGCATGGAAGCTTACCACGAACTGCTGCGCGATGTCCTGGAGAACGGTGAGGCGCGCGGGGACCGCACCGGCACCGGCACGCTTTCGGTTTTCGGCAGACAGGCGCGCTTCGACCTGCGGAAAGGCTTTCCCTGCCTTACTACCAAGAAACTTCATCTCCGCTCAATCATCCACGAGCTGCTGTGGTTCCTAAAAGGCGAGACCGATACCTCCTACCTGAAGGAAAACGGCGTCACGATCTGGGACGAGTGGGCGGACGAGCACGGCGAACTCGGCCCCGTTTATGGCAAGCAATGGCGAGCGTGGGAAACCACCGGCGGCCGGGCGGTCGATCAGATCGCGCTCCTGATAGACGACCTCAAGGGGAACCCACACTCCCGCCGCCACATCGTCTCCGCATGGAATGTTGGCGAGATCAGCCGCATGGCGCTTCCGCCGTGCCACCTCTTGTTCCAGTTTTACGTGCACGAGGCCAGCAATGGTGGCAGGCCCGGCCTCTCCTGCCAGCTCTATCAGCGCAGCGCCGATCTCTTTCTGGGCGTGCCTTTCAACATCGCCTCTTACGCGCTGCTGACGCATCTGATCGCCCAGGTCTGTGACTACGAAGTCCGTGATTTCGTCCACACCTTTGGCGATCTGCACCTTTACCAAAACCATCTGAAGCAGGCGGAACTCCAGCTCTCCCGTCAGCCTCGGCCTCTTCCCGATCTCTGGGTCAATCCGGAGGTGAAATCGATCGATGACTTTCGTTTCGAGGACATCCGCCTTGATAACTACGATCCCCACCCGCACATCAAAGCCCCCGTCGCCATCTAATCATGCCTTACCTGACCGCAGTCGTCGCCATGGCAGCGAACCGTGTCATCGGACGCGATGGCAAGCTTCCTTGGCACATCCCCGAGGACCTTGCCTTCTTCAAGAAAACCACCCGCGGCAAGCCCGTCCTGATGGGCCGGAAAACCTTTGAATCCCTCGGCAAGCCCCTGCCGAACCGCCAAAACATCGTCGTCACCCGTGATCGGAACTGGCAGCACGAGCAGGTTGGAGTTATCCACAACATCAATAATGTGGCCGAACTCGAGGGGGAAGTATCCGTCATCGGCGGTGCCGAGATTTATGACGCGCTGCGCAACCAGATCGATGAATGGCTCGTCAGCCACATCAAGAAAAGCTACGACGGCGATACATACCTCCCCGAGTTCGAATCTGATTTTCCACATGTGGAAATTGTCCAGGAGCACGATGAGTTCACCGTCAAACGCTACCTCCGCTCCTGAACCCGGAGGAAGCGTGCGCGGAAAATGTTGCTCCGTCGCACGCCAATCTTGACGGACGGCCTTTCCTGTGGTTCAAAGCCTTCGACCAAACTAACTCACGGAACGGTGGCTGAGTGGTCTAAAGCACTCCCTTGCTAAGGGAACGTAGCCCAAAAGGTTACCGAGGGTTCGAATCCCTCCCGTTCCGCCAGCCTAGCTACGTTACCGTGTCCCGGCTCGGCACGCACTTCGAGGCATCTCCCATCATCAGCCCGGGAGGGATGGGAACCACTTTGTGCAGCATTCTGCTTAGAATTCGATCCCTGCGGATCTCCCGCAGCGACCTTTCCTTCATCCGCGCAGGCAGGGGCGATTTCTCTGTTCCAGTCGCTCCGCTACTCCCACTAGGGGGATAAGCCCCCGCGTGATTCCATTTCCTGAAATTTGAACGCCACCATTGCTGAGCATGAACCCTGCAGGAGGCGCAGCTGAAGGATGTCGGATCAGCCTCACTCGGTTGTTCCCTCAAATGCTTGCCGCAGTTGCTTCGCCGCCAGATCTACGGCTTGCTTGGCTTTGTCCACCACTGCGCCCATGCCGAAGAACTCATGGGTCACGCCTTCAAAGTTACGGTAGGTCACTGACACTCCGGCGGCTTCCAATTTTTCCGCAAGTTGCTTGCCCTCGGTCCGCAGCGGGTCGATCTCCGCCGTGATGATGGTAGTTGGTGGGAACTTCTCGAGCCCCTCCGCCTCAAGTAGGCTGATCCGCGGGTCCGAGGCGTCCGCTTCCGAAGCGAGCGTCTTGTCGAAGAACCACTTCATGAGCTCTGCGCTCAACGGCTTGGCAGCGGCGTTCTCTTGATAAGATTCGGAATCTGTGTCACCGCTGGCGATGGGGTAAACAAGCACCTGATGCACGGGCACTTTGAAGCCGTCGCGAGCTGCAGCTAAAGATATGTTGGCAGCAAGATTTCCACCTGCGCTTTCTCCGACCACGGCGACTTTCTCAGTATTGCCCTTCATGTCGTCGGCGTTCTCTAAAATCCATTTATAGGCCCCGATGATGTCTTCGTGGGCAGCGGGGAACTTGTGCTCCGGCGCCTGCCTGTAATGGGTGGAGATGACAAGGGCGTTTGCTTCCTTGGCAAGGGCCCGGGCGCTGGAATCATAGGTATCTATGTTGGCGATCACCCACCCGCCCCCATGAATGTAGTGAATCACGGGGAAGGGGCCCTCACCCTTCGGTTGATAGGCGCGGGCGTTAATTTTGTGGCCCTCCAAGGGTATTTCGAAATCCTTCACATCTCCTATTTCCTGTGGATCAGTGCTTTCGCCGCGTTCCTTGAGCAGACTCTTTACCGCATCCGCCGGCGTCGGCTGCTTCCGCGCTTCTTCGGCGGAGAGGGTCGGGATCGGCTTTCCGCCAAGAGACTCGAGTTCATCCAGCACCGCTTGCATCTGCGGATCGGGCTTGGACATTTGTTGCGCAGTTGCGCAGGTGATCGTTACGAGAGATAAGAACGAGAAAAGATAGCGGGGGGATTGGTGGATGGTTTTCATAATTTATTTGAAGTATATTCCGCTTTTGCAGAAACTGTGCCAGCCGATCCAACCATGACTTGGATGTAATAACTTACTCCACTTCAAGACCCCCTCCAAAATCGTGCGGCCCTCTCAGAATGGAGCTTGTATTGCATTTTTAATTTTAAATTGCATGGTGCCCGAGCGTGACGATTTCCGAGGGTTGGATCACTTCGCAGCGATCGCAATTTCCTCGTCGCCTTCCAGAAGGGCGCGGACAACGCTCGTGACGCGAGAGCAACAAGCGTTACCATTTCGGCGAAGTGTCCTTCATAGGCGTTGAGTGCCAGCCCTCGCGGCTTGAACTGCTCTTCGGAGATCCTGAAGGATTCTTTGGCAACTGGTGGGAGTTCTCCTAGATTGGGGGAAGGTGGGCCCGGTGGGGTTTGAACCCACGACCAAAGGATTATGAGTCCCCTGCTCTAACCGCTGAGCTACAGGCCCTTGTATCGAAAGCGGATGCCGAGGCACGCTTGCTTGTTCGTCGATGACGAATGCTACGCGGGGGAGAAAGCAGCTTGCAAGCCTGTTAAAGCCTCTCCCGCATCGCTTGGACGTGCCTTGGGCAAAATACCACTCAGTTTGGATCAACACCAGCAGGTCACTTCCTCCTAGGCAAAGCCGTAGCTGCCTATACTGCTCGTCCCGGAGGATCAAACAAAAGCCCGCTGCATGTGGATCAGCCCGTTGGCGTCCATCTTGATCGGTAGTCCAAAGCTTACCCTGTGAGAAGGGGAGTGGGAGGTAAGAGAAACGAAGCCGCTTATATTGGATCCAGCGTTCAGCAGCCAAAGTATTCGCAGCCGCCATTGTCGCAGTCCGGTTCCCTCAGAAGGTCGGCGAGTTCCTCGACAGTGTCTGCAACAAGGTCTGCGGCGGCGAGCCTGTCTTTGTCATGATATCCCCATGTCACCGCGATGGATCTCATCCCGGCTCGCGCCGCTGTCTCCAGATCCATGGTGGAGTCACCGATCACCACGCAATCCGAGGGATCTATCCCGAATGCAGCGGCGATTTCCAAGGCTCCCCGGGGGTCCGGCTTGTGGGGAAGTCCTTCACGCTGACCAAGAACGACTTCGAAAATCCCAGTCGGGAAAAGGCGGGACACGATCTCTGTGGTGAAACCGTGGGGTTTGTTAGAGAGCACAGCAAGTGGAAATCCGCGTGCGTGAAGCTCTGAAAGCAGCTTGCTGATTCCCGGGTAGATCTGCGTCCCCTCAGCCCAAGTCGTGCCGTAATCCCTTCCAAAGGCCGCCAGCGTTTCCGCCTCCAGTTCCTCCGCAGCCTCTCCTCCGAGAGCCCGCCTCACCAGCATCTTCGCTCCATCGCCGATGAAGCGGCGAACCTCCAGGTGATCATGCGACTCCCTTCCCAGCGCAGCCATTGCACGGTTCAGCGAGGCGGCGATGCCCGGCAGCGAATCCACCAGCGTCCCGTCCAGATCGAAAATAAGTCCCTTTCGCACGCCGGGAGATAAGCGCCTTACCTTGTGCACCACCAACTTTTTCCTCCCACCAGGCTTCCGGCGTCCCTAAGTTCACGCCGTGGCCAGCAATATCTCCCAGACCCGAGGCAGCTCCTTATGGAAGGACGCGTGGCACCGGCTTTCGAAAAACAAGCCCGCGCTAATAAGTCTCGGAGTTCTGATTCTCATACTGCTGCTATGCTTCATCGGGCCGTTTCTGCCTTTTGTGAAGAATCCAACGGAAATCAATCTAGCCAACGCGGCGGCGGATCCGAGCGCCCGGCACTGGTTCGGCACCGACCAGCTTGGGCGGGATCTGTTTTCCAGGGTGCTCTATGGCGGACAGGTTTCGCTGCTGGTGGGCCTCGTGGCTACCGCCGTCGCGGTAGTGATTGGAGTCATCTATGGCGCGGTCTCCGGCTACGTCGGCGGCATTGTCGACTCGGTGCTGATGCGCTTCGTGGACATCCTTTTCGCTCTGCCATTCCTGGTGCTGGTGATCCTTTTTACCCTGGTCGTCGATGAGCCAGCGGCGGAGTTCACCACTTGGGCCGTAGACACCAGCGGCTGGCCCCGCGATCGCGTTGCGCCGATCACCACGTTGATTCCGCTGTTCATCGCGATTGGCGCGATCGGCTGGCTGACTATCGCCCGCATCGTCCGCGCCCAGGTTCTCACCGTGAAAAAGCTGGAATTCGTCGAAGCAGCTATCTCGCTCGGGCTGAGCCGCACCCGCATCCTTCTCCGCCATATCCTGCCGAACGTTATCGGCCCGATCATCATTTACACGACCCTTGCCGTGCCCGGTATCATGTTGTTAGAGA
Source organism: Akkermansiaceae bacterium (assembly GCA_041748235.1). GTDB lineage: Bacteria > Verrucomicrobiota > Verrucomicrobiia > Verrucomicrobiales > Akkermansiaceae > Luteolibacter. Next base: position 30,873 of record JBGTDO010000140.1, read on the forward strand.
GCGTGCTTTCCTTCCTCGGACTGGGAGTGAAACCACCCAATTCCTCCTGGGGTATCCTCATCAAGGAAGGTGCCGACCGCATGGAGATCACCCCCTACGTCCTCCTTTTCCCCTCCCTCTTCTTTGCCACCACCCTCTTCGCGCTCAACTTCCTCGGCGACGGCCTTCGCGACGCCTTGGATCCCAAGTCCTCTAAAGATTAGGAACCACGAATCCCACGAATTTCACAAATGGAAGAGGAGGAACCACGGAATACTCGGAAAACTCGGAAGCGAAAGAGGCACAAAAAAACGTCAAAAATGTCTACGTGCAGCCGCTCACACATCCACTCTTCATTCGTGTGATTCGTGAAATTCGTGGTCCAATCCAGAAGCTTTTTCAGCCTCTCCCTCCCTCTCAATTTCTAGGGATCCCAGCTTCCGTGTGTGCCGTGTTCCCCCCTGAATTCGTGATTCGGGAAATTCGTGGCTCTCTTCAATCCAGCATGAAATCCAGCAATCTCCCGAGCCGCTCGCGCATCTGATGCCTCGGCACAATCGCATCGATCAAGCCGTGCTCCAGCATGAACTCCGCTGTTTGGAAACCCGGCGGCAGGTTTTGATGGGTCGTTTCCTTCACCACCCGTGGACCGGCAAAACCGATCATGCACTTCGGCTCGGCGATGTTGATGTCACCGATGGTCGCAAAGGAAGCCGTTACACCACCGGTGGTCGGATGGGTCAGCACGGAAATATAAGGAAGCTTTGCCTCGCCCAGCCGTGCCAGCGCGCCGCAGGTTTTCGCCATCTGCATCAGAGAGAGCATCCCTTCTTGCATGCGCGCTCCCGAGGAGGCTGAAACAATGATCATTCCCCGCTTTTCCTGCACCGCCGTTTCAATCGCACGGGTGATTTTTTCTCCCACTACGGACCCCATCGAGCCCGCGAAGAAGCGGAAATCCATCACCGCAATCATCGCCGGTTTGCCTAGGATCGAAAGCCGCCCGGTAATCACCGCATCGTTCATGTTCGTTTTCTGGCGGAGCCCCTCGATCTTGTCGTCGTAGCCGCTGAAACCCAGCGGATTGGACGAATACAGGCCCTTATCCGTCTCCTCAAAAGTTCCTGGATCCGCCAGAAGGTAGATCCGGTCCGTGGCATCCATCAGGAAATGGTGCCCGCACGGAGGGCAAACATGAAGGTTTTGCTTCAGCTCCAGCGTGTGGATCAGCGCGCCGCAATCCGGGCATTTCACCCACAGCCCCTCCGGCATGTCTTCACGCTTCTGTTTGTTGCGAAGGAGAGGTTTCTTGAAAATGCCCATGGATCAAAAGTAGGAGGATAAATATTTTCGGTGAATGGAAACGCCGGGATCCTAACGGCCGGTGCGCCGCGCGACAACCCCGATTTCCGATCTTCCCACGGGGTTGACCCTGCCCAATGCGGTTGCTAGCTTCCGCGCCCGCCATGAGTGCCGCTCCCAACTACAAAGATACGCTGACCCTTCCCCAGACCACCTTCCCGATGCGCGGGGATCTGGTGCAAAACGAGCCGAAGCGTCTCGAGATTTGGGAAAAATCCGGGCTCTACGAAAAAATCGTCTCCGCCCGCAAGGCCGCTGGAGCACCCGATTTCATCCTCCACGACGGCCCGCCCTTCGCCAACGGCGACGTTCATATGGGCACCGCGCTCAACAAGCTGCTCAAAGACATGGTCGTCAAATCGAAGACCATGGCCGGTTTCCACGCACCTTTTGTCCCCGGTTGGGACTGCCATGGTCTACCGATCGAGTTCAAAGTCGTGAAACAGGCCGCCGGCCTGGAACCGGGAGAGATCCGCCGCCGCTGTTCCGAGTTCGCCTCCGGCTTCATCGACATTCAGCGGAAATCCTTCCGCCGCCTCGGCGTCTTCGGCGATTGGCTGAACCCTTATCTGACCATGGACCCCACCTACGAGGCGAACATCCTCCGCGTCTTCGCGAAAATGGTGGAAAGCGGCGCGATCTATCAGTCCAAGAAACCGGTCCAATGGTCCTACGGCGCCCAGACCGCCCTCGCCGAAGCCGAAGTGGAGTATGCGGACAAAGAGAGCCCTGCGATCTTCGTAAGATTCGAGCTGGAGCAAACCGAACGCCTGCCGCAGTCCGCAAGCCTTGTCATCTGGACCACCACCCCGTGGACCCTTCCCGCCAATCTAGGTATCGCCCTTCACCCGGAGTTCACCTACGTCCTTGGAAAATTCTCCAACGGCGAGCGCAGCGAGACTCTGGTCATCGTCCGCGAACTCACCGAAGCCTTCGCCGAAAAAACCGGCTTCGCCCTCACCGAAACCATCTCCGAGTTCAAAGGCCGCGAGCTTGAAGGGCTGCTGGCAAAGCACCCTTTCCTCGACCGCACCTCCAAAGTCATCCTCGCCAACTTCGTTACTACTGAGACCGGCACCGGTGCGGTCCACATCGCTCCCGGCCACGGCTCGGACGACTACGTTGCGGGCCAGCAAAATGGCCTCGGCGTCCTTTCCCCGGTCGATGACGAAGGAAAATTCACCGATGAAGTCGGACTCGAAGAACTTGTGGGCATCCACGTCTTTAAGTCGAACGCCCGCATCATCGAGATCCTCAACGAGAGCGGCCATCTACTCGGCCAGGAAGTTTACAAGCACTCCTACCCGCATTGTTGGCGCTCCAAAACACCGATCATCTTTCGCGCCGTCGAGCAGTTCTTCATCTCCCTTGAGAACCTCCGCGGCGAGGCCCTTTCCGAGATCGAAAAGGTGAAATGGATGCCCGCCTGGGGCCGCAACCGCATCTACGGCACTGTCGAGGCACGTCCCGACTGGTGCATCTCACGCCAGCGCACCTGGGGTGTTCCCCTCCCTGTTTTCTTCGATGAGAACAACAAAGCCATCCTAAGCGCCGAACTCGCCAACAAGGTCGCTGACTTGGTGGAGAAAGAAGGAACCAATGTTTGGTTTGAAACCTCCGATGACGAACTTGCCGCCAAGCTCGGTCTTCGCGCAGGTTTGAAAAAAGGCAGAGACACGCTTGATGTCTGGATTGATTCCGGCTGCTCCCATGCCGCCGTTCTCGATACCCATCCTGAGCTTCACGCCCCCGCCGATCTTTATCTCGAGGCCACCGATCAGCACCGCGGTTGGTTTCAAAGCTCCCTCATGCTCAGCACCGCGTGGCGCGGTGCCGCTCCCTACAGGACAGTCATGACCCACGGCTTCGTCGTCGACAAGGACAAGAGAAAGCTATCCAAATCCGAAGCGGAAAAAGCCGGCAAGCCCATCGATGCCGCGCATTTTTACAATCAGTATGGCGCTGACATCGTTCGTCTGTGGGCCAGCAGCGTCGATTGGCAAAACGAAGTCCCCTTTGGTGAAGAGCTTTTCAAGCAGGTCGCCGAGCCATACCGCCGCCTCCGCAATACCCTCCGCATCCTGCTTGGAAATCTTGATGGATTCCAGCCTGGAGGTCAGGTCCACGAGCCAACTCTCTTGGACCGCTGGATCCTCGAGCGCCTCCACGAGGTAGTCGCCGAGTGCAACAAAGCCTACGAAGCCTTCGAATTCCGCAAGGTCTTCAATTCCATCAATCAGTTCTGCACCGCCGATCTCTCCGCCGTTTATATCGATGCCCTGAAGGACCGGATGTATTGCGACGCTCCCGACTCCCCGCGCCGCCTCGCCTCACAGGCCGCGATGTACGAGATCTTTAGTAGCATCTCCCGCCTGCTCGCGCCCATCCTTGCATACACTGCGGACGAGGCATGGGAGCACGCCGCCTTCACCGATGGCAGCGTTCACGAACAGGATTTCCCCTCCGCAGATCCCGCCTTCACTCCCGGCCAAACGAGTAAGGATGTCGAACGTCTTTTCCAGATCAAAGCTGCGATGCAGACCGCCATTGAAGCGAAGATCCAGGCAAAGGAATTCACCCGCAACAACGAGGCCTCCGTCGATCTAACATTGCCGGAGTCCGACGCCCACCTCCGCGAGCTGCTCGGAGACCGCGATTTTGCCACCGAGTTCTTCATCATCGCCGGCCTCTCAGTGACCCCCGGCACCGAACTCTCCGCCACCGCGAAAAGGACCGATCTCCCCCTCTGCCCCCGCTGCCGCCGCCACGAGCCCATCTCAGGAAGCCCCCTTTGCCCCCGCTGCGCCGAAGTCCTCCGGGAGCGCTGAGCCCCAGCTCGGCAGCAACCAAAGCCCATGAACCCCAACGACCCCTCCACGCCCCCGGTCGGCTGGCACTCCCGCGGTTACCTCCCTCACTACAACAACAGCGATACTATCCAATCCATCACCTTCCGCCTCGCCGACTCACTCCCAAAAACAAAGCTTCGGGAACTGGAAAAAGAACTCGCCGCCCTCCCCAAGGACAAGGCCGACATCCAGCGCCGCAAGCAAATCGAGCATTGGCTCGACAGCGGCATCGGCTGCTGCGCCCTCGCCCACCCGGAACTCGCCAAACTCATGCAGGAAACTCTTCTCAAATGGAACGGTGACAGATACCACCTTCACGCCTGGTGCGTCATGCCGAACCACGTGCACGTCCTCCTTACCACCCTCGCCCCACAGCCAAAGATCGTCCAGTCTTGGAAATCCTTCACCGGCAAATGGGCCATCGAGAACAACACCAACCTCGACCTAAAAATCCCCGGAAATGCACTCTGGATGCGCGAATACTGGGACCGCTACATCCGAAACAGCGATCATTTTGAAAACGTCCGCCACTACATCGAGAACAACCCCGTCACCGCCGGTCTCTGCAAAACCCCCGCCGACTGGCCTTGGTCTTCCTTAAGCGTTTCCCCCGGGAACGCTGAGCCCCAGCTCGGCGAGTAATCTTCCTGCCAAGCTAGGGCTTGGCGTTCCCGGGCTAACCCGAATTTCACTCGTCAGTCCCAGCACCAGCTGCAACCTTCCCGCCCCATGACGCTACCCAAGCTACTGCTCTTCATGAGCCTCCCGCTCTACATTCTGGACCAGGTGACCAAGGCCTGGACGGTGAGCCATTTTCCGCCGCCGTGGGAGACCAGAATGTACATCCCGGTCATCGAAGGTTGGTTCCACTGGATTCGCGTTCACAACCAGGGCGTCGCCTTCGGTTTTGGCAATGGCTCCGCCTGGGCACCAATCGTTTTCCTTTTCGTCCCGCTCATCGCACTGGCGATGCTGCGGGTTTTCTGGATCAAAGGTGCCTTCGATCACATTCTCTCGAAGATTGCCGTTGCCCTCTTGCTCACCGGAATCATCGGAAATCTAACGGATCGTCTAGTTCAGGGGTTCCTGCTTGAGGATATGAAAAGCGGCAGTTTCTGGGAGCGACTTTCCCAAGGCTACGTCATCGACTTCATTTCCGTCCGCTTGCCGTTCTATGATAAGATCGTGCCTTCGAGCCAAGGCTGGTGGCCAACCTTCAACGTCGCGGATTCTTGCATCTGCATCGCCGCCGTCCTGCTCTTCATCGGCGGCCTGAAAGATGAGCAGGCCAAGGCAAAAGCCAAGACCGCCGCAGCCTGAGGAGGCAACGGCAGGAGTCAGAGCCCTCTTGTCGTGTCTGGATCGACATCCAGCAGATTCTCCTCGTTGGAGTGGTGCAAATCGGCAGCCACCTGTTTCTCGATGGTAAGGTCCGTGGCGACATCAGTATGTTCAGTGGCGGGAGCCGGAGCGGGTGGCCGTGGCTCCGCGCTTTCCGCAGCTGTCGGTTCTTTGAGATTCACCCGGTAAATGGGTTCCGGCATTTCGATGCCCTCGCTGTCGAACGCTCCCTTGATGATCCGGATCGCCTCGCTGCGCGCCTTAATCCAATCGGTTTCCCGTTGATCAATCCACGCAAAGATCTGGAGCTGCACCGCGCTGTCTCCCAGTTCCGCCACCAGCACCTGCGGCCCGGGTTCCGCTAGAATCCCTTTCATGGCCAGCATGGCGGCCATCCCTACGTTCTTCGCCACCATTAGATCCACATCCGTTGCCACGCCCACGCGAAACTCCAGACGCCGCAGTGGGTTCCGGGAAAAATTGGTCATTGCGGAGGTGATGATCACGCTGTTGGGAATCCTAAGGTGATTTCCCTCCAGTGTCATCAGCACCGTGTCGCGCGATGTCAGCCGCACCACTTTTCCCATGAATTCCCCGACTTGGATGAGGTCTCCACTCTTGAACGGGTTCCGGGCACTCAACAAGACCCCGGCAAGGTAGTTTTCTACGATGTTCCGAAACGCAAAGCCGAGTGCGATACCCGCCACACCCGCTACACCTAGCAACGCCCCGACCAATGCGGTCGCATCCAGAATCTCCAACGCGATCAAGATGCCGCCTATCGTCACCAGCATGCGGATGATCCGCCGCCAGAGATTAGCGGCCAATTCCGAAAGCCCCACTTTCCGCAGCCATCCCTCACGATTTCCCAGCCAACGGCCGAAGAACCAGAAAATCATCGCGACAGAGAGAGCCACCAGGGCCAGCGGCAGGAGCCGCAACGCGTCGTTCCCCAACTCCGCGAATTTCCGGGTCGCGGGCCGCAGTCGCGCTCCGACTTCCACTTCTTCGTCCAGCTGGTCCTGCACATAAACAACCCCCTCTGTGCGCCGAACCAGATCCAGCACCTCCTTTGCGGCACGAGCGTTGTCCACTTCTCCTGTCAAGGTAGCCACTCCCGCCGTGACCTTCGCAGCGACCCGGTCCATACTGTCGATCTGTCCGAGCACCGCCTCAATGCGTTCGCGAATACGCGAATCCTCCGGCGTGTCTTCCACCAGAACCGGAGCCTGAGACTCCTCAGTCGCGGCGGGCACGGTCGGCAGTTCCTGCGCCAGTGCAAAAGAAACAATGGATAATGAGGCCAGCAGCAACAGCAGGGGAGACAATCGGCAGCACATGATCCAACCATTCTAGCCCCGAATCCCGCTGGAACAACCCTCCCCGTGGCGGCGGATTGCATCCGCTATGCCATTTCTCCTCCCTCTCTTCTTCAATCTTCGTCTTCCTCCGGTTTT
>JBGTDO010000141.1:0-31174 GCA_041748235.1 Akkermansiaceae bacterium
GAAGCTGCGCTGCGTGGCTCTGACGGATGTGGGAGCGTTCGTGGACTGGGGTTTGCCGAAAGATCTGCTGGTTCCGTTCCGCGAGCAAAAGATGCGGATGGAGGTTGGGAAGCATTATCTCGTGCGTGTGGTGGTGGATGAAGCGAGCCGGCGGATCATTGCCACCACCCGCATCGCCCGCTACATCGATATTACTCCGGCGAGCTTCGCTACTGGAGATGTAGTGGATCTAATCGTGTACGGGAAGACGCCGATGGGCTACAAGGCGATCATCAACGGCACCCACACCGGCATGATCTTTTCCAACGAAGTTTTTCAGGAGCTCGCGCAAGGAGAGAAGCTCAAGGGCTATATCGCGGGCGTGCGCGCCGATGGAAAGATCGATCTCTCGCTCCATTCTCCGGGGCGCGAGCGAGTGGACGATCTGGAGAAACAGATCATGGGTGAGTTGGTGGCTCGCGGCGGTTTCTGGGCAATCACCGACAAGAGCCCTGCGGAAGATATCTACGATGAGCTGGGCGTCTCTAAGCGCACTTTCAAGCAGACGCTTGGAGCGCTGTTGAAAAAGCGCTTGGTCACCCAGACGGAGAGCGGCATCCGGCTGAACTAATTACTTCACCTTTCGACTTTTCCGGGCGTCGAAATTCACGGCGGTGAGGTCGAATTTCTCCGGCTCGTAGCCTGGATTCATCCATTCGATTTCTCCAGCGAGCGCCTGCATGAACTGAAAGGCTCCGCCGAAATCTTCAGGTGGGCAGGCGCGGGCACCATCGATCATCTGCGGCGGACCTTCGCCATCCTCGCGCTTCTCGAAGACGACCTCATGGATCCATTCGTCGGCGAAATCGTAGCGGTAGAGCATCCGCAGGGGCAGGCGCTTGCGGCCGAGGTAGTCGGCGACGGTGATTTGCGCTTCGTCTTGAAATTCGCCCAGCGTCTGATCCTGCAATCCAACGGGACCGATCACATCCACCAAGCGCCTGCCCTTGCCGTGACGGAACTCGTGCGGGTGCTTGTTTTCCCAGCCCATGGCTGCTTGGATCGCATCGCTGAGTTCGATGAAAGTGACTGAGGTGTCGATCGAAAAACGCCGCCAGACTTGTGGCTGGATGCCATAGGTGAAGACTTTCACCACCACACGTTCTGAACCGGTTTTCTTAGCCATGGGCCGAAACTAGGGATTCAGAAGCGGCTGTTCAAATGGAAAACGGCGGTCTACTTCGGCGGCGCTATTAGGTCCCAGTTCGTGAGCGATTTCTCGAGACCCAGCTGATACTTGGTCGACTGTCCTGGAGTCAGAATTCCGTCGAACTGTTTCATTCGATCCGCAATCCCCTCTCGATGGACTGCCGCCGCGTCTTGAATATCGGCTTGAGAACCGGTGCCGTCTCCAGAGGCCTTGAGCTTGGAGAGAAAAATCAGGGCTTGATCGGAGATTCCTGTGCTTCCGATCGGCAAAACTGATCCTGAGAGGGCAAGGCGGGTGCTGTCTGAGACGGCGGCCAACTGCTCTTTGGCGCGCTTTCGCAGGATTTTCATAGTCTGTGCCCGTTGCTCTGGCGTCAAATCGAGCCCGGTAAGACTGGCGAGGTATTCTTCCAGGGCGAGAGCTTCAACCCGGTTGTCCCGGTCCCGCTCCTGCAGGTCCTTGAATGCCTCCTGCTGCTCCGGCGTCAGCACGGCCAGAACCTCGGCCTCCAGCTTGGTGCCTGCTTTGGCATAGTCTTCACTGGTGGACGCAACAGTGAGAGAGGGGAGAGCCTCCGCGATTTTTGCCTCGAGCGCTTTACCTTGATCTGCGTTTAGGTTGAAAACCTCGATCAGGCGGACCCACTTCGCGCGCTCCATGCTGGTGTCACCCTCGGGGCTGGCTGCCTTTGCCGATGGACCGGCTGGCATCTTTGCTGGCGCTTGAAAGTTGGGCGAAACCTCAGTCCGCTCCGGGCGCGGAACGCCGGGATCGGTCGTGGAAAGAGCCGCCGCCGGACGCTGGACAACCGGCTGCAGTCTCTCAACGGTGATGCTGTCGAGTTCAGCCGTCGACGATTTCATCATCCATCCTCCGGCGAAACCAATTAGGAGCGAAACGGCGGATGCGATGAGGATGGCTTTCATGCACTCAAGGATTTCACGCTTCGCGGATCGCCGCAACTGCCGCCGCCATATCTTTGGCACCGAATGTCGTTGAGCCCGCGACCATCACATTTGCCCCGGCTTTCGCGCTGATGGCCGCTGTTTCGGCACTAATTCCGCCATCCACTTCGATGTGGTAGGCGAGGCCTTTTTCCTTCCGGTAAGCGGCTGCGGCTTCGACTTTCTCCATCATCTCTGTCATGAACGGCTGTCCGCCGAAGCCGGGGACCACGGTCATGCACAGGAGTAGATCGATCTGATTGAGAAAGGGGATCACGGCAGAGAACGGAGTGGCGGGGTTGAGGGCGAGCCCCGCGAGGCAGCCCGCTTCGCGGATCCGCTCAAGCGTTTCTTTCACATCGTGCTCGGCCTCGACATGGACGGTAATGCAGTCGGAGCCGGCCGCGATGAAGCGGGGGAGGTAGTGGTCTGGCCGCGAAATCATCAGATGGACATCCAGAAAAATATCGTTGGTCGTATGTATGGTCTGCACCATTGCCGGCCCGAAGGAGATATTGTCGACGAAATGGCCGTCCATGACATCGAGGTGCAGCCAGTCGGCGCCGGCGTTGATCGCCCGGGTTGTTTCCTCTCCCACTCTTGAAAAGTCCGCCGCCAGCAATGACGGCGCCACCACCCGGTCCTGATATGTCTTGGCAATCACGCCGCCCAGCGAAGCCACGGAAGCCTTGGATGGGAAGGAAAAATGGGTGGGTCACCAAGGATGGCGTTGCGGGGTTGTCGGAAGAGGAAAAGGAGCTTAGGAACAAGCAACAGATGAATCCCGAAGACCTGATTATCGATCTCCACAGTGATGCCCATTTCATGCGGCAGGCGCTGCGGGAGGCGCACAAGGCATACGCCGCCATGGAGGTTCCGGTGGGGGCGGTGGTCGTGCACGAGGGGCGGATAATCGGCCGGGCGTGGAACCAGGTCGAGACACTGAAAGACGCAACCGCCCACGCGGAAATGCTCGCGCTGACCGCCGCCCAACAGGCGCTTGGCGACTGGCGGCTGGAGAACTGCACGCTGTATGTCACCAAAGAGCCCTGCCCGATGTGTGCCGGGGCGATCGTCCACTGCCGCCCGAGCCGGGTGGTCTTCGGCTGCGGCGATCCAAAAGCGGGAGCTGCGGGAGGCTGGATCAACCTCTTGGAATCAAATCCGCCACTCAATCACCGCTGCGAAGTCACAGCCGGGGTCATGGGCGAGGAAACGCTGGCCCTGCTCCAATCCTTTTTCCGCGAGGCTCGTCAAAGGAAACGGGTTTCGGAAAGTTGACGTGGACCAAATAAAAAACCGGAACTTGGATAATCCCGACCTATCTGGCGAGGCCCCGCACTTCGTCGGCGTTTCAGATATGATTCTGGAAGTTACTGGAGGTTTCAGAATTCCCAGCTTTTCAGCTTGTTATCCTCCTCTTTGATAGCAAAAGATGCGAAGATGAACCATCTGCCTCCTTTTGAAGGCCAGATGAAGATGTCAAGGTGGTGATGTTTCGTTCCCGTTGAGACAATTTGTCACCGTCAACTTCAAGTTCGAATGCCCCCCATCACCAAACCCGATTCCAAACGCGACACCGAACCTCAGCACGAGGAGGAAACTGCCGGAAAGGGCGCGGCGTTCCCCATCGTGGGCGTTGGGGCTTCGGCCGGCGGGCTTGAGGCGCTCACCCTCCTGCTGCGGGCGATGCCGGTGGATACGGGCATGGGCTTCGTGATTGTCCAGCACCTCGCTCCGGAGCGGGAAAGCGGTCTGGCGGCTATCCTCTCGCGCGCCACCGAGATGCCGGTGTGCGAGATCAGCGAAGCTTGCGGCGGCCGAGAGGTGGAGCCGAACCACATCTACGTCAGCCCGCCGGGTTGCGAGTTGATCATTCAGGATGGCAAGCTCCGGCTCCTGCCGCAGGAACGCAGTTCCCGGCATCATGGCATCGACCAATTCTTCCGTGCCTTGGCCGAGGATTCCGGGCACAAGGCAATCGGCGTGGTGCTGTCCGGTGCGCTGAACGACGGCACGCTCGGGCTGGAGGAGATCAAGGCCGGAGGCGGGATCACCTTCGCCCAAGACTCCAGCGCGGAGCACTCCAGCATGCCGCGCAGCGCCGAGGCTTCCGGCTGCGTCGATTTCGTGCTGCCGCCGGACGAAATCGCCGCCGAGATCGCGCGGATCAGCCGCCATCCTTACGTCGCGCCGGAGAAAAAGGCACCGGATGACGATAGCGATGCGGAGACGGACCAGGAAGAGCCGGGCCACGAGCGGATCGCGGAGATCGTGAAGCAAGCGATGGGCGTGGATTTCACCCACTACAAGCCCAACACCCTGCACCGCCGGATCACCCGCCGCATGTTGCTGCACAAGATGGATTCGGTGAAGGCTTACGAGGATCACTTGGAAAAGTCCCCGGAAGAGATCGAGGCGCTCTATTAGGACATCCTGATCAATGTCACCAGCTTCTTCCGCGATCCGGATGCCTTCGCGGGTCTGTCGGAAAAAATCTTTCCCAAAATGCTCGAAGGCCGCTCACGCGAAAATCCTCTGCGCATCTGGACGCTCGGCTGTTCGACCGGTGAGGAATCCTATTCGCTGGCAATCGCGCTCGCCGAGTGCGCCGAAGCGACGGGCAGCGAGGTGCCGATGCAAATCTTCGCCACCGACCTCAATGCCACCGGCATCGCCACCGCGCGCACGGCGGTGTATCCGAAAGCCATCGCCCAGGACGTCTCGGCGGAACGTTTGAAAAAATACTTCGTCGAGGAGAGCGACGGCTACCGCATCTGCAAGAAGATCCGCGACCGCTGCATCTACTCGCGGCACAACGTGCTGGGCGATCCGCCGTTCTCGCGGGTCGATTTCATCAGTTGTCGCAATGTCCTGATCTACATGAAGCCCGTTTTGCAGAGGCAGGTCGTGCCGCTACTGCATTATGCATTGAAGCCGGACGGCTTTTTGTGGCTCGGAAGTTCGGAGGCGGCGGGCGCCTCGCGAGACCTGTTCGAAGTGGTGGACTCCCGGAACAAAATCTACTCCCGCCTGGTCGGCGGCAGCACGCCGGGGCCGCGCTTCCGACCGTGGAACGGCAAATCGGCGGCCGACCATTTCCCGCCGCAACGCTCCGGCCAAGGGGTGCCGCCGCGCGCGCAATTGCTTAAAGATGCCGAGCGGGCCCTTCTCAACCGGTATTCGCCGCCGGGCGTGATCATTTCCCGGGAAATGGAGATCCTGCAGTTCCGCGGCGAGACCGGCCCCTACCTCGCCCCGGCGACCGGCGCGGCCAGCCTGAATCTGCTCAAAATGCTGCGCGAGGGCCTGCTCGTCAGCGTCCGCGCTGCCATCCTCCAAGCCACCGATCAAGGATCCGTGGTGCGCGAGGAAGGTCTGCGGGTTAAGGACGGCGATAGCGTCCGTAAATTGGCCGTCGAGGTGATCCCCGTCCGCGCGGGAGAGGAAAACGCCGGTGGCTTCCTGGTGCTTTTCGAGGAGGATGAGGAAAGCGGCGCGGAAGACGGGCGGGCGGTTGAGCCCCGGCGGGAATCGCCCGCGGACAAGGAGGAAATTTCCCGCCTGAATCAGGAACTCCTCGCCACACGCGAGTACTTGCAGTCCGTCATCGAACAGCAGGAAGCCGTCAATGAGGAGCTGCAATCCGCCAACGAGGAGGCCCAGTCCTCGAACGAGGAGATGCAGAGCGTCAACGAGGAGCTGGAAACCTCGAAGGAAGAGATCCAATCCACCAACGAGGAGCTGGCGACCGTCAACGAAGAGCTGAACAACCGCAATGCCGAGCTGAGCAACCTCAACGCCTCGCTGCGGCAGGCGCGCGACTACGCCGAGAGCATCGTGGCCAGCATGCGCAGTCCGCTGGTGGTGCTGGACGCGGAGTTGCGGGTCAAGACGGCGAGCGCCGCCTTTTATGAAACCTTCCACGCCACCCCCGAAAAAACAGAGGGCCGGCTTATCTATGATCTGGGCAACGGGCAATGGAACATCACGGAGCTGCGGGAACTGCTGGAGGAGCTGCTGCCGCAAAAAGAAGTGATCCATGACTTCGAGGTCCGCCACACCTTCGACAAGATCGGCCCCCGCACCATGCTTCTCAATGCCCGCCGTCTCGAGCAGGGCGCTGACAATGAATCGCTTATCGTGCTGGCGATCGAGGACATCACGGGTCGCCGCGCCCACGAGGAAACGCTGGCCGAGCGCGCCTCGGGTCTGATCCGGGCGGACCGTAGCAAGGATGAGTTCCTGGCCATGCTCGCCCATGAGCTGCGCAACCCGCTGGCCCCGTTGCGGAACGCCGCGGAAATCTTGCAAACCCCTGGTGCCCCCGCCGAATCCTGCAAGCAGGCCCAGGGCACCCTGGCCCGGCAAGTGGATAACATGACCCGGATGATCGATGACCTGTTGGATGTTTCGCGGATCACCGAGGGCAAGATCGAGCTGCGCAAGGAAGTCGTGTCTTTGGAAACGGTCTTCAGCGCCGCCGCAGCGGTCACCAAATCCGGCATGAAGGAGCGGGGCCAGGAGCTGACAATCACCATGCCGGATGAGCCGATCTTCCTCAGCGGCGACTCCACCCGGCTCGACCAAGTATTCGGAAATTTGCTCGGAAACGCCTGCAAATACAGTGGAAACGGGGCGAAAATCTTACTCGTAGCAGAGCGCGAGGGAGACGAGGTGATCGTCCGCGTGCGCGACAACGGCATCGGTATCGCGCCGGACCTGTTGCCTCACGTCTTCGAACTCTTCGTTCAGGCCACTCGCTCTTCGGACCGCGCCCACGGCGGGCTGGGCATCGGGCTCACGCTGGTCCAGAGGCTGGTGGCCCTGCACGGCGGCAGCGTCGAGGTATACAGCGAAGGCCTTGGCCACGGCAGTGAGTTCGTGGTGCGCCTGCCGGTCATAGCCGGCCGCCCCGCCCCGACTCCGCCGCCCGCCGCACCCGCGCCCGACCGCTCGTTCCGCATGCTCATCGTCGATGACAACCGCGACTCCGCGGATACGATGGCGATGCTCCAAGGCCTGCGCGGCCACCAGACCCGTACCGCCCACTCGGGCCCTGCTGCTATCGAACTGGCGGCGGAATTTCTGCCGGAGGTGGTGCTGCTAGACATCGGCCTGCCGGGTATGGACGGATACGAGATCGCGCGGAAGCTGCGCGCGATGCCGGAACTGGAAGGTGCCCTTCTGGTGGCGATGACCGGCTACGGTAGCGAGGAAGACCGCGCGCTCTCGAAAGAAGCGGGCTTCGACAGACATCTCGTCAAACCCGGGGATCTCAAATTGCTGGAAAGCTGGCTTCACTCACTGGAGTGATGAGAGCTACGCTCCCCAAAGCGATCGAATTTGAGGTTTGGAATTTCATTGTTTTTCGTCCCGTAGTCCTTGGTTATTTGAGAGTGTAAACCAAACATTGTCGCCGCCCTACTTTCCGCCGCCTGCCAGCTCCATGCGTCCACGTTTTCTCGTAGAGGCCGGGCAACTCGCCAACAAAGGCGGCTGGGTCTCTATACGCAGTGGCGGTTTCCGCAGCCCGCATGGGTGCCAAAGTCGCGATGCACCCTCCCGCACGACAACCTAGGGAAGCAGGCGCTCGCCACCAGTGGCAACTGCCGCCAGTTCCGTCCGGAAAAAGAGGTCGTTCCAGAGATCAGCTGGATACTCACTCTGGAAAATCCGTGATCCGCCGATTTTCCTCCGTCCGCGTCATGGGGCCCGATTGTGCGACAGTTGATGCCCGGGCCATCGCGCTCTTTGTCCGGGGCCAAGGCGCGATCCACCCCCGGCCTTTCTGTCATCTGGTTGGAACGGTGAGGGCGCTCGCGCCGCGCCACCTTCTCCCTTGCCAAGGTGACGAGGATCACTTTCACTCCGCCCGCCCGCACTCCATGGCTCTTATTGTTCAAAAATACGGCGGAACCTCGGTAGGTTCCATTGATCGCATCCGCAACGTCGCGGCGCGGATGAAGCGCACCCGCGACCAAGGGAACCAGGTTGTTGCCGTGGTTTCCGCGATGTCCGGCGTAACCGATGGCTTGATCAAAATGGCTACGGAAATCAGCTCCACCCCCTCCGAACGTGAGATGGACGTGCTCTTGGCGACGGGTGAGCAACAATCGATCGCGCTGGTCAGCATGGCGCTGGAGGAAATAGGCGTTGATGCTGCCTCGATCACCGGCCGCCAAGCTGGGATCCGCACCACCGGCTCCCACACCCGTGGGCGGATTCTTGATATCGATCCCACCCTGATGAAAACTCTGCTCGACGAAGGGAAATCCCTAGTCGTTGCGGGCTTTCAAGGTGTCACTCCGGACGGGATGATCCATACGCTCGGGCGCGGCGGCTCCGATCTCACCGCCATCGCAGTCGCTGCCGCGGTCAAAGCCGATGTTTGCCAGATACTCACTGATGTTGACGGCGTTTACACCTGCGATCCCCGGATCGTCAGAAACGCCCGCAAACTGCCCGAAATTTCCTACGATGAGATGTTGGAAATGGCCTCATCCGGCTCCAAGGTCATGCAGTCGCGCTCGGTGGAGTTCGCTAAGAAATTCGGCGTGATTTTTGAGGTCCGATCCTCTCTCAACGATAATCCAGGAACCCTTGTGCTAGAAGAACATCCCAACATGGAAAACGTCGTCATCCGTGGCATCTCGATCGAGCGCTCTCAGGCGCGCGTTACGATCTCCGGAATTCCCGATCAACCGGGAATGTCCGGTCGCATTCTCGGAGCCCTCGCCGATGCGGAGATCAATCTGGACATGATCCTTTCGAACATTTCTGCGGACGAGCGCTCGAAGCACTCCTTTACCATGCACTCCAACGATCTTGGGAAAGCTCAGGCCGCGCTCAAGCCGGTCCTCGCCGAACTCTCCAAGGATGCGAAAATTGAAACTGAAGCCGGCATCGCCAAGCTCTCTGCCGTTGGCATCGGGATGCGCTCCCACTCCGGCGTCGCCGCCACCATGTTCAAAGCCCTCGGCGACAAAGGCATCAACATCGGCATGATCTCCACCTCCGAAATCAAGATCGCCGTCACCGTTGACGAAGTCTACATTGAGGACGCAGCCCGCGCCGTCCACGACGCTTTCGGATTGGACAAGGAACCTGTTTGAAATAGCAGGGGTGGCAGCGCGCCGCCTTGACAACGGCACCACCGCCGCGCAACCTCCTTCACACGACGGGAGAGTTCCACGCCCGAGGAACTGAGAACAGCCACGCGCGGCCGAAATCCTCCGAACCTGATGCGGTCGCTCCGCCCTAGGAAGCTCGTTCATCCCCGATCGTTTTTTCCTCCGGCCGCGCTCTTATCAGCGCGGCCTTCTTTTTTTCTCAACATCGAAACTTCACATTAGAAAACATGATCTCACCTGAAGAAACCACCGGCACTGAATCGCAGACCCATGACGCCTCCCGCACTCCGTTACCAGCCTCCTCCCGGGTTTATGTTGAAGGTCGGCTTCACCCGCAGATCCGGGTGCCGATGCGTGAGATCGCGCTGAACGATACGAAATCTTTCAACGGCCGGATCGAGAAAAACGAAGCCGTTCGCGTCTATGACTGCTCCGGCCCGTGGGGCGATCCCGAGTTCTCCGGTACCTCCGATCAAGGCCTGCCAGCCCTCCGCCGCGACTGGATTCTCGCCCGTGGTGACGTCGAGGCCTACGACGGCCGCGCCGTCCAGCCGCAGGACAATGGTTACCTCACCGAAAAGCACGCGGAGTTTGCCTCGAAATCCGAGCGCGCCAACAAGTTCATCGAGTTTCCCGGCCTCACCGCCGAGCGTCGCCAGCCGCTCCGCTCCACTGGGAAGCCGGTGACACAGAAATACTACGCCGACCAAGGGATCATCACCCCCGAGATGGAGTTTATCGCGATCCGCGAAAACATGCGCCGCGCCCAGATCGCCGACCACAAGGATGACATCGTCCGCAACCACCTGGACAAGCAGCACGCAGGCTCCACCCAGAGCCCCGACAGCCCCTACACCCCCGGCATTTTCCAGCGTTTCCCGCAGCGCATCCCGAAGGAAATTACCCCCGAGTTTGTCCGCAGTGAAGTCGCCGCCGGCCGCGCCATCATCCCGCTCAACGTCAACCATCCGGAATGCGAGCCGATGATCATCGGTCGGAACTTCCTCGTCAAAATCAACGCCAACATCGGCAACTCCGCCGTCGCCTCCTCCATTGAGGAAGAGGTCGAGAAAATGCGTTGGGCCACTAAGTGGGGCGCCGACACCGTGATGGACCTCTCCACCGGCAAGAACATCCACGCCACCCGCGAATGGATCCTCCGCAACTCCCCGGTCCCCATCGGCACCGTGCCGATCTATCAGGCGCTTGAAAAAGTGAATGGCAAGGCCGAGGACCTCACTTGGGAACTCTACCGAGACACCCTCATCGAGCAGGCCGAGCAAGGCGTTGACTACTTCACCATCCACGCCGGCGTCCTCCTCCGCTTCGTCCCGATGACCGCCAGTCGCATGACCGGCATCGTCTCCCGCGGCGGCTCGATTATGGCTAAGTGGTGCCTCTCCCATCACAAGGAAAACTTCCTCTACACCCACTGGGATGAAATCTGCGATATCTGCGCCGCCTACGATGTCTCCTTCTCCATTGGCGACGGCCTCCGCCCCGGCTCCATCGCCGATGCCAACGACAAGGCCCAGTTCGGCGAACTCGAAGTCCAAGGCGAACTCACCACCCGCGCCTGGGCCAAAGGCTGCCAGGTCATGAACGAAGGCCCCGGCCACGTTCCCATGCATATGATCGAGGAAAACATGGCCAAGCAACTTGAATGGTGCCACGAGGCTCCGTTCTACACCCTCGGCCCCTTGACCACCGACATTGCCCCCGGCTACGACCATATCACCAGCGGCATCGGCGCCGCCATGATTGGCTGGTACGGTTGCGCGATGCTCTGCTACGTCACACCCAAGGAACACCTCGGCCTCCCCAACAAGGACGACGTCAAAGTCGGCGTCATCACCTACAAACTCGCCGCCCATGCCGCCGACCTCGCCAAAGGCCACCCCGGTGCCCAGTACCGCGACAACGCCATCAGCAAGGCCCGCTTCGAGTTCCGCTGGGAGGACCAGTTCAACCTTGGCCTCGACCCCGTCACCGCCCGCGAGTTCCACGATGAAACCCTCCCGCAGGACGGGGCCAAAACCGCCCACTTCTGTTCCATGTGCGGCCCCCACTTCTGCTCCATGAAAATCAGCGAAGACGTCCGCCAATACGCCGCCGAACAAGGCATCGCCGAGGAAGAAGCACTAGCGAAAGGCATGGAGGAGAAATCCAAAGAGTTTGCTGCAGCGGGCGCGGAAGTTTACCAGAAGATATAGGTCTTATACGTCCTATAGGACCTATCTCTCAATAACCCCGCCATGCCAGAAGACCAGCCAGGCTTCCTCCCTTCTGGCGGAAACTACCAAGAACTCCTCTCCTACCGGAAATCAGAGGTCATCTACGACTTCACCTTCCGCTTCTGCGAGCGCTTCCTCAAGCGCGGGGACCGCACCATCGACCAGATGGTGCAGGCCGCTCGGTCCGGAAAACAAAACATTGCCGAAGGCAGCAAGGCCTCCATTACTTCCACGGAAATGGAGCTCAAGCTCACCAACGTCGCACGGGCCAGCTTGGAGGAGCTTCTTCTGGATTACCAAGATTTCCTTCGAGTGCGGGATTGCAAGCTCTGGGATAAGAATTCCAAGGAGGCACTTTATGTCCGTAAGCTCGGGAAGATCGAGAATGAGTCCTACGAGACCTATAGGACGTATATGGAGACGCGCCCATCAGAAGTTCTGGCGAACATAGCCATCTGCCTGATCCATCAGGCGAACTACCTCCTGGACCAGCAGATCCGTCGCTTGGAGAAGGATTTCCTCGAAAAAGGGGGTCTTCGCGAGAACATGACCCGCGCCCGGCTGGAGCACCGGAAGCGAAGAAAAGAATAGGTCTCATAAGTCCTATAAGCCCTATCTCTCAATGCCTATTAAGAACCCGATCCTCCCCGGCTTTTTCCCCGATCCCTCCATCTGCCGCGCCGGCGACGACTACTACATCGTCAACTCCACCTTCGAGTGGTTCCCCGGCGTGCCGGTGCATCACTCCAAAGATCTGCGGAACTGGCGGCTGATCGGTCACCTCGTCACCCGCCGCAGCCAGCTCGATCTTCGGGGCGTGCCGGATTCCGGCGGCGTTTGGGCACCTTCGCTGAGTTACGCCGATGGCAGATTCTGGCTCATCTATACGAATGTGCGGATGGGCTTCGGAAGGCCGTTCAAAGACATCAAGATCCACCTCATCACCGCGGAGCACATCCTCGGCCCTTGGTCGGACCCGATCGAGCTGAATTCGCTCGGCTTCGATCCCTCCCTGTTTCACGACGCGGACGGGCGGAAATGGCTGGTCAACATGATCTGGGACTTCCGCCACGATCGCTCCAGCTTCGGAGGCCTCATCCTGCAGGAGTATGATGTGGGAAAATGTCAGCTCGTCGGGCCCGTCACCAACATCCTGAAAAAGCCGGAGCTGATCGAAGGCCCGAACCTCTACCGCCGCGACGGCTGGTATTATCTAATGCTCGCAGAAGGTGGCACCGATTGGAACCATGGCATCTCCATGGCCCGCTCGCGCAGCATCACCGGCCCCTACGAACTCGATCCCGCAGAAGCGGTTCTCACCGCCCGCAACGACCCCGCAAACCCGCTCCAAAAGGCCGGCCACGGCGAACTGGTGGAGACGCCGGATGGTGAATGGTTCCTCGCCCATCTGGCGGCGCGGCCGATGCCCTCCAGCAATCGCTGCCTACTCGCCCGCGAAACCTGTCTCCAGAAAGTGATATGGTCGGAGGATGGCTGGCTGCGGCTCGCCGGAGGCGGCGTCCGTCCCGCACTCGAGATCGGGGACCCGCTGCTGCCGGCTCAATCTCTGCCACCGGTCCCCACCCGCGACGATTTCAGCACCCCGACTCTCGATCCCTCGTGGAGCAGCCTCCGCGTCCCGATCGATGAATCCTGGCTCAGCCTCACCGCCCGTCCCGGTTGGCTCCGCCTCACCGGCCGCGAATCCCTGCACTCCCTCTTCGACCAAAGCCTCATCGCCAAGCGGCTTCAGGGCTTCCGGGTGCGGGCGGAAACGCAGATGGAGTTCGAGCCGGACCATTTCAACCAATCCGCCGGCCTCATCTGCTATTACCAAACGCGGATGCACTTCTACCTCCGCGTCACCCACGACGAGGCGCGCGGGAAAATCCTCGGCGTCGTCCTCACCGACCAAGGAAATTATGGGGAGCTCCGCGACAGCGAGGTCGAGATCAGCGCATGGCCACAGATCCATCTGCGCGCGGAGATCGACTTCGAGAACCTCATCTTCTCAGCCTCTCCAGACGGTAAAGCTTGGCGGCAAATCGGACCGGTGCTGGACGCCTCGAAGCTGAGCACCGATTACCTCTACGGCTTCACCGGCGCAATGATCGGCCTCTGCGCTCAAGACCTCGGTGGCACTGGGCGCGTTGTAGAATTCGTTCTTTTGAAGATGGTTTGCCTGGCGAACTCAACGTGTCCCGAGGAATAAGCTGGTGTGGGAGGAACCTCAATGCGGTGGAAGGCGAGCAGGTCGTCACGCCTCTCCTTCAGGACTAGGGCGGCGCCGATGCGCTCTGCGGGAGAGGTCAGTGAGGGTGGCATCCCCTTGCTTACCACTACCGCACACTGTCCGTCGCTACAAAAGCGAGGTGGTATCAACAGAATTCAGCTCCACAACTCCCTTCGACCAGCGGTGTTTGACGGCCTGGTGGAAAGCGGGAGAGATTATTTTCGCCCGACTTTCAAGAATATGATTGTTTTCCCGTCTAAGGTATATGCCTTCACGTTTACCGTTGGTCAGAGTCGAAGGGGCCACCGCGAGTAACTTGGCCTTGTCTATCGTGATTTTCGATTTCTGAACGAAGGGCACGTGGAAAAGCCCAAGCCTTCGGCACAGCGGGTCTCTCCGATTGGTTGACCAAAAGGTCTAAGATTTGTGATCGTAACAATCGAACGCGAGAAAAAGATCCGGGAGGTTTCTATACAAAACCGTGTGTTTAGCGAAACACCATTCACTAAAAAGGGTGACGTCAGTAGGGAGAAACTCTAAGAATGCGGCGCAGTGGTTGGAGGCCCATCTATGCAGCGGTTTCCATTGACCCGGTGAGTTCCCCGATCAAGATATCTCCGCAATTTTGAAATACCAGTTGACCAGAGGAGTCACGGGAGATTCCCAGATTCGCCCCATCCAGTATGTCTCGGTCCCATCCTGCCGGCCTTCTCCGGGAGGTGTCTTTTGTTTTGCGTCTGTTGTCTTTTTCATTGGTCGTTCTCCGGTGTCCCGTTAGGGTGGAGGCAACCGGTGCGGGCAGCCGTTTCGGTTCGTCCATCAGGCGGAAGGTAGCAGTCAGGCATCCAGGGTCTTGCGCCCCATGAAGGTGCTTCCGCCAAGGTTCAGTCACAAATTGGAGGAGTTACCTCATGTCCATTCCCGAACCGTTGAACTTTCGGCCACCCGTTCGTGTTGCAGGCACTTGCGGGTTCCGCGAGGGATGTTGAACGAGCCCTTGCGGCTTGCCCAGCACCGGTTGCCGAATGACTTCATACCGTCACGAATTTGAAGATGGTAAATTCCTGTTCAGGGAGATGAAACTGGTTTCCAGCTCAGAGATTCCTAATCCAACATTCGCGTTCCTTCGCGTTTATTCGCGGTTGAAGTTCCTTGGTTGAGGGCGTGGATGGTTTCGCCATTCGGCCCCTCCAGGGAGTAGGAGGTGGAGAGGCAGTGGTCGAGATAGGCTTTGGCGTCGGTGACGGATTCGGGGAGGGTTTTGCCGAGGGCGAGGCCGGAGGCGACGGCGGCTGCGAGGGTGCAGCCGGTGCCGTGGGAGGCGCTGACGGGTAGGCGGGGGGAGGAGAATCGGTGGATTACTCCGTCTACGGCGAGAAGATCGACGCACTCCGACCCATCGAGGTGGCCGCCTTTGAGTAGAACGGCGCAGGCGTATTCCTGAGCTAGGTCGGCAGCGCTGGCTTCCATGTCGTCAAGTGACAGGATCTTGCGGCCGAGCAGGACTTCTGCCTCGGGGAGGTTTGGTGTGATCACTCGGGCGAGGGGAAGGAGTTGCCGTTGGTAGGTCTCCACCGCCTCCGGCTCAAGGAGGCTGGCTCCGGTGGAGGCGATCATCACCGGATCAATGACGAGCTGGATCTCTGGGTGATCTGAGAAAATCTTTGCTATGCGGCGGACGTGGGCGGCGGAGCCGAGCATCCCGGTTTTCACCACGTGAAGAGGGAAGGCGTCGAGCATCAGCCGGATCTGGTCCTCCATCATATCCACGTCCACTGCATCGACGCGGCGGACGATATTGGCGGTTTCCGAGACGATGCAGGTCACGGCGGTGAGGCCGTGGAGGCCGAAGTGCTGGAAGGTTTTCAGATCCGCCTGCAGGCCGGCACCAGAGGAGCAGTCGGAGCCGGCGATGGTCATGATCGCTCGGATCGAGTGGGAACTGGCGGCTTTCATTGTCATTGTTTCTTGCTTCTTTGTGTCTGCGTTTCAATCCTTGTCCCATGCCCAAAGACATCAAGGAATTTGAAGGCCTTCGCGTCAAAGTCGATGATGTCATTTACATGCCCAGCCTGGATGCTCCGCCGGACCGACCGCATCCCTTCGTCTATTTCATCTCGATTTTCAATGACTCACCGATGCCGGTGACGATCCGCGGCCGTAAATGGGTGGTGGTCGAGGACGAGGGGGAGACGACGGTGGTGGAGGGCGATGGGGTGGTGGGCCAGCAGCCGGTTATCGCGGCGGGCGAGCATTTTTCCTACAATAGCTACCATGTCGTTGGAAAAGGAGCGGCGGTCTCAGGGGCGTTTTTCGGAGAAACGGAGACGGGGGAGTGGATATTTACCCGGATCCCGCAGTTCCGGCTGGATGTGCCGGGATGGGCGTAGGATCGAAGGACAAAAAAGAGGCCCTCCTTGCGGAGAGCCTCTTGGGATCGAGTGGGTGCTGAGACGGGATCAGAAGTTTGACTGATTTTTTGTTTCCTCCTCGGATTCACCTTCCGGGGTGAACTCTTCGGTCGGAATTTCCCCGATAGGCTCGGCGGTTTCGATCTCCGCTGCAGGCTGTTCGGCAGGTGCCTCCTCCACGAGGGGAGTGACGGTTTCCCTAGCGGGGTTGAGCGGGGCGAGGGTCGGCATTTCTTGTCTGCCACTTGGTGGCGACTGCTCGTCGCGCTCGGCATCCTCGTGATCCTTCGATTTGGCGCCGGAGACGGTTAGTTTGCGGCCCATGAAGAACTGGTCGTGGAGGATCTCGACGGTGCGCTTGGCCTCGTCAATATCGATCATTTCAATGAAGCCGTAGCCTTTTGATCGGTGGGTGCTGCGGTTGTAGACGATCTCGACGCGACGCACGGCACCGACTCCTTTGAAGAGTTCTTCAAGATCGCTTTCGGTGACATCGTAGGAGAGGTTCCCGACGTAAACGCGGCGGCTCTCGACGGTGCTGGCGTCGCCACCACGGGGGCGGTTGGAGTCGCGTTCACCGCGGCCACCACGCTCGTTGCGTTCGCCGCGATCGTTGCGCTCACCGCGTTTGCCCCGGCGGGGTGCTTCCACCCTTTCCTCGCGCTCATAGGAATGCGTTGCTGGGTCGGTTGGAGCTTTTTCACCGCGGGTGGATTCGCTTCGGGCGTCGCGGGTTTTCTGACGGCGGGGCTCGCGGGTTTTCACGGGCTCCGTGGTATCCGGGCGGCGTTCAGGGCGCGGCGGACGGACGGGTTCCTTGTACAGGCCGACGGCCTGGAGCAACTTCTGCCACCAGGTCAGCTTGACTGGAGTAGGCATGCGGCGGCGTTCGGCTTGGCCGCCGCTATTCTGGCGGCCATTGCGGTTGCCCTGCTGGCGATCGCCATCCCGGCTGCCACCTTCGCTGCCTCCGCTCTGCTGATTACGTTCTTCTGAGTTGTTGTTGTTCCGACGGTTTTGGCCTCCGCGTGAGCGGCGGCGACGACTGCTATCTCCCGAATTGCGGGAGTTCTGTGTTGCGTTTGACATGTTTTCGCATGGGTCTGTGGGTTACGGACGGCCCGGCGCGGCGGGTATGATTCCCCGGCGGTGCAGGAACGGACCTGCGTGCAATCGATTGATTCACCGGTCGCCAGCTTTTTGGTGCTGGGCCAAGCTCCCGCAACTGTTGCGGAAAGAGTCTTGGAGGGACCGGGATTCAGCGATTTGCGCCGCCGCCCGTGAGGCAGGATGTCCCGGCTTTCCTGGCAGAACCTAAAGATTCGACTTTCGATAAGGAAAACGAATGTTTGGAGAAAAAGGGTGCCGGATGCGGACATCGGAGTTTAGGAGAATCCTGCTCGGGCGGGAAGGTAGGATGGGAATGATTTTTAGCAAGGCTTTAAGTGGCGGTGGATTGCGTCCAGCCAGGACCTGAAGTTTTCCAGTTTTTCAGGAAGCGGTGGGGATACCGGGCGTTCGCTATTGCTCGCGGAGGTGGAGTTTGAGAATCGCTGAGACTTCCTGTATGGCCGGGAGATTCTTGGTGACATCGTGGAACGACGAGACGGTGATTTCGCTTTGGACGGGTTCGATCCGGGAAGACCAGTCGGGCACCACGCCATCCGAACTAAAGGGGCCGAGCCCCAGCGGTTGCCATTCGCCGATGATCGAGTGGCGCTTGAGGTCATCCCGCCAGGGGGACGCGTTCATGGCCTCGAAACCGCCGAAGGCCGGGGACAAGGTGCCGATTGATGTTTCCAAGGGGCGCGCACCATCGCGGAAGGCGTTGCCGATCTCGGCAAGAGTCACCTGAATGACATCGATGGTGATTCTTTTTGGCAGTTTGATTAGGTTCGACAGGAGGTTGGGCAGCAGACGGGTTGCAAGGGGAGCGCCCTGGTGCGGGGTGGCAAGAAAGATGACGCGTTCGGGCGCGGCGAGCGGTTCGTAAAGGAGCAGCCGTTCGATTGCCTGCCGACCGTTTACCGAGATGTCGACCTGGGGGAGGGGTTCATCAAAGTACAAGTCGTAGAACCGAGTTCCTGGATCGACCAGGGAGGCGTGGGAAATCACCCCGCCCATTGAGTGGCTAACCAGCACCATATCGTCCCAGGTGTCGCTGCCGTTGCGGCTGGCTGCGAGTTCACCGGCGGCGCGGACTTTGGCTCGGAAGCGGGCGGCATTGTAGATCCACGAGGTCCCGGTCGGGTAGCTGAAGAACCAGGCTTGGTAGTTCTCCCGGAACCATGCATGTCGCTGCAGTTCGTTGAACATCTGCTTAAAAGTTCCGGGGCTTGAGTTGAGCCCGTGGACGAAGATGACGGGAATTTTTTCCGGATCGTAGGGAGTGGCGAGGTAGAGGTCGGTTTCCTCAATGAAGCGTGAGGGGATGATGACCTTGGCGATGTCCAGATCGTCCAGATCGCTCATCTGCCAATAGAACGCGTTGGCGGCGGACCAATCGGCGGCCAGCGGCTCGGTTCGGCCGGCGACGGTGGTATTTGGCACCCGGCCGGGGTAGACCATTCGCCATGTAGGGATGTCTTGATCGAAATCGAGCCACACGGTCAGACTCAGGGGGACTCCGGTGGGCGGAGCGAACTCGTAGCGACGGTCTTCTTTTTCCGGAGCGGAAATCCAGCCGACCATGGGCACGCCGATTCCAGGGTCTGTGTGGCGGGTGCCGACGGAGCGTACGGAGACCGAGTCTGCGGGAACCAAGCTGTCGAGATCTCCGAGGTCGAGCTTTGCTGCTTCGAGTTCACGATCGCCGACTACGGTGCCCATCGCAGAGGCTCGGGTGGAGAAGGGGCCGGATCCGCAGCGGAGCTGATCGGCCAGCTTTGCGACCGCTGCGTTGTAGCGCGCTCGGTCGGCGGGGGAGTGGCTGCGGGCGAAATCGAACCATGCGGCGCGGGCCGCAGTCAGGAGGGTCTCGGGAGCTTCGCGCGAGCCCCGGGGGATGTTTCGGCAGATCGGTGGGGATGGAATGCCGCATTGCGTCAGCAATGTAACGGAAAGCAGCAAGGTGAGAGTGCGAAAGGATTGGCGGGGGGGCGACACGTCCCTCTCTTAGCCCGGAATCACCCGAAGCGGAAGAATAATGCAGCTCCAGTAAGAAGCGGGGAGAGCGGAAACCGGTTGTTTCACAGTAAGGCAGGTTCGCTGAACGCGTTGGCGGCGGGGATGTTGTGGGTGAGGATGGCGAAGTCGTCGTAGGAGACTTTTTCGGCTGGTGGCCAGAAGTTTCGCTGGCGGATGGAGGCGGTGATCCAATCGGCGCAGGATTTCGCGGATGCCAGGTCTTCGCTGTTGAATGTCTCCCACGGGGTGAATTTGACGTTGTCTTCTGTTTTGCCGAGGTGGACGTAGGTGGGAACGGGGGGTTGGGCACCGGTGTGGGCGGGGTTCTCGGCGAGGGCGTAGAGGGGGAGCTGTAGATTCTTCCAGAAATAGTCCGCAGTTTTGCCCTTGGCGTCCTCGGCGGTTTGGAATGGGGCAGAACCTTCTTCAAAGTGGGCGGGGACGCGGGTCTTGACGGAGGTAATCTTATGTCGGTGCTCCTTCTCCACGTCTTTGGCGTCCCCTGTTTTGTAGTCGATGACGCGGAGGCGGCCGGTCTCGTTGTGGATATCGATGCGGTCGATCTTGCCGGAGATAATGAATCCGTTAGAAGGGATGGATAGCTTTCGCTCGACATCAATGATCTCCCAGCCTTCGGAGCGGACTTTCACCTGCTGATTGGCAAACCAGACGAGGCGTTGGAGGATCGCTTGGCGTTGGATGCGGATGGCGAGGGGAGGCTTTCTGCCGAACTGCTCGAGGATGAGCTGGTCGAGGGTGGCCTTGAGAAAGCGGCCGAGTGTGGCGGGATCGGTGATCCTACGGGCTTCCGTATCGTGGCCCCAGATTTCGAGAACGAGGTGGGTGATGGAGCCAAAATCGCGGGCATTCATTTCGCGCCGGTCTGGCTCCGGCT
This sequence comes from Akkermansiaceae bacterium, assembly GCA_041748235.1. Lineage (GTDB taxonomy): Bacteria > Verrucomicrobiota > Verrucomicrobiia > Verrucomicrobiales > Akkermansiaceae > Luteolibacter. The sequence goes on from JBGTDO010000141.1 coordinate 20,166, forward strand.
CGGCCATGCGAACAATCTGCTTGAGGTAAAAGCGGAAGGGGCAGGCGAGGTAGTCGCGGAGGGCAGTGACGCTGATGCGCTCCGGGAGCTCGATAGAGGGCGGCTGCCACTCGAAATCCCGGGTCCAGACGAGGTTCGCCTCCGGGGGTTCGATTTCGCGGAAAAGGTTTTTCACGGTGGGGACAAGCTGCTGGCGGGGCACCTGGAGGAGTAGGCGGGATGGAAGGTAGGTTTCACCGCCGGGGCCGTTTTTTCCACAGATGAGATGCGCGCTGCCGATTTCCTCCCTCATTTTCAGCATGGCGTGGAGGAGATATGCGTCGCGGGCGTGGCGATCGGTATCGGTGTTAATTTTGAGTGCTTTGCGGATGTTTTCCGACAGCCATGGTTCGCCGCCGGAGCGGGAGGGGAGGAAGGTCTCGTTCATCCCGCAGATGACGAGATGGGGGCCGGGCTCGTAGAGGAGCTCCAGCCAGCCTTGGACGTCGATGACGCGGTCAGCGGGTGGTGGCGTGGGAGGGGGTGGGATCTCGCAAAGGAGGAGCTGGAGCCAGAAAAGGTGGCTGCGATCGATTTTCGTCAGGACGGGTGCGGCCACTTCGAGAAACTCCGAGATGCGGGCGAAGGTCCTAGCGGAGACGTCGTCGTTCAGGCGGATGTCGCTGATGTGGGAGAGGATTGCGCCCGGAAAATCTGCGGAGATGAATCTTTGCCGGAGAGTGAGAAGGGTGGAGAGGGCGGCCCGCAGGTCCTGCTCGGGTTTCTGATCGGAGGCTGTAAGGATATCGAGGAGGGCGGCGGGCTCGCAGGTGGGGTGTTTGTCCCGGAGCTTGCTGAGCGTGAGGAGCTTCTGCGCTCTATAACCGGAGATAAGGGCGCTGGATTCGGGGAGGGAGAGGAGAGAGGCAAGGTTCCGCGACGAGGGCTTGTGGAGCCATTTTTTCCAGACCTGGAGCCAGCGGAGGAGGCCGGGAAGGGGCTGGGTGGCAGCGGGATGGAAAGCGGGCCAGCCGTTCTCCGTCAATGACCGTGCCAGCGTCGTGCCTGTTTGCTTGTCGGCGCTGCCCAAGGCGATTCCAGTGGAGCTCGCGCCGGTGCTGGCTATGGCATCAAGGGCTGCGGCTGCCTGCTGGGCGGGATCTGCCACGATGCGGACGTCCTCCGGGAGCTGGATTTCACGGCTAACCCAGCTTCCGAGGGGCAGGCCGAGGGATGAGAAGCTCTCTTCCTCAGAGGCGGGGGCAGCGATCAAGGCGGTAACGGTGCCGGAATACTTCTCGAAGGCCTCGCGGAGGCACGAAGGCATTTCCGTGACCCCGGCAAGGATGATGTGCGAGAAGCCGACGGGGAGGTTGAACCCGTTGCGGAGGGCGGTGGAGCGTGAGGTGTGGGACCACGCGGCGAGCCGCTTCTCCACCAAGGTTTCCAAGCGGGCGAGATTCTCCCAACGCCCTGCCTCCGGGGTGGTTGCAAGAAACTTGGAGGCGGTGAACAGATTATGGAGGTGTTCCTGGAGGGTGGCGCGGAGGCTGACGATCTCGGAGGCGAGGGAGCTTGCCCAGTCGGAGGACATGTCGGAGGTGTCTGGCGGGAGCGGGAGAAGGTCGGAGTAGCTTTCCCACCCGCTCTGGGGGATGGATTCCAAGGTTTCGATCCAAGCAATTTTTTCCAACCATGGGGGGGCGATGCGGGGATCATCGAGATGGAGGAGAGACCCCGGGGTGGCGACGGTGGGAGCGAGCAGGGAGCTGGCGCGGGCGGCAAGAGATTCCCGCAAGATACGGCCGCTTTGGCTGGTGGGAACGACAACCAGGGTGCTGGCAAGGGCCGCGCGGTCGTGAAGGAGGTGATCGACGAGCAGAGGGAGGAAAGGAGCCGACCAGCCGAGAAATTTCCTTTGAAGCATGGGTCGATTCTGGACATCGGCGGCTGAACGTCCACCGAAACTTCCTTTTCGGCCAACTGGTTCAGAGCTTGAGCAGGGAGCGCTGCCAGTTCATCAGCAAATCCCCGGGAGTCGCTTCATTGGCGGCGATGGTTTCGAGGACGGAGCGGGAGGCGAGTAGGGAGCCGTCGATATCCAGTTCGGCGGCGGCGTTATTGCGGGCGGCGATGAGGAAATCGACTTGTCGATCGAAGTCGCGGTCGCGCTTGCGGCGCTTGAGCATCGGTCGCTGCGGCCAGTCGGCTTTGTCAAGGGAGTCGATCTCCGAGAGTGTCTCCTTGAAGCGCTTTATGCGGTCGGTGCGGAAATGAGGCGGGAGATCGATGCGCTTTTTATCGGCAAGTATCTGGCTCCACTCCATCAGCTGGCGGTTCGGGGCGACCATAAAGGAGGGGCGGTCCCAGGCTTCTGCTTCTTTGTCGCGCCAGTTCCAGAGGGCGCGGAGGCAGGCGAGGCCGTGGGGATCGAGTTTTCCGGAGCCGGAGATGCGCCATTGCTCGTCGCGGGAGTCATCGCGATCGGCTACCTTCTTCAGGGCTGTTTCGCAACTTTCCACGAACCACTCGTAGCGGTTTTTTTCCTTTAGTTGGGCGACGATGATATCTCCCATTTCGAGGAGATAGCGGACGTCATTGAGGGCGTAATCAATCATCTTTTCCGAGAGCGGCCGCTTGCCCCAGTCCGCTTTCTGGGAGGACTTGGAAAGGACGATGTTGAAGTAGTGTTCAACGAGATCCCCGAGACCAAATTTTTTAACTCCAAGAAGCCTGGCTCCGATTTGTGTATCGTATACGGCCAGTGGCAATGAGGCGAACTCACGCTTGAGCATGGTCATGTCATAGTCGGCGCCATGCATCCAAACGGTGGCGTCCCGTAGGTATTGGTCGAGGGGACTGAGGTCGTCGATGGCGAGCGGATCAATCAACACGCAGTCTTTCCCGGCAGTGAACTGGATGAGGCATAGAGACTCCCGGTAGCGATGTAGGCTGTCTGCCTCGGTATCGATCGCACATACCCTTTTCTGGTCAATTTTGGAGCAGTTGTCTAAGTATTGCCGGAGCTGCAGGGTAGAGCTTATCATAAAGGCTTCAAGGAAGGGGAAGGAGAAAAATCCAAACCGGGAGGCCTGACAATGTTATTATCGACCGTCGGACGATATTTTATTGAAACAGTGTATCAAAGCAAAAAAGGCCGCCGGGGCACCCACCCCGGCGGCCAAGCTGAACAACTTCAACACACTGAATGGTGATTGAGGCTGACAACTGCTGTTCACCCTTACATGAAAACACGGCTTTCGCACGGTCTTCATAGGATTCAGACCTTCTCCGGGGGGTGAACGTTCAAAGTTATACTCACTTTCCGAGGCACGGCCGGATTCGATCATTCGGCGTGTGTAGGGAGGATCTTGATGTTCCGGAAGGAGCAGCGGTCATTGTGATCGGTAATCATTATGTGACCTTCCGTTTTTCGGCCAAAACCTTTTGCGTTGGCGAATTTGCTGTTTTCGATGGCTTTCATCAGTTCCGGAGAGCCGAGGGTGAATTCGAGGACCTTCGCACCGTTAAGCCAGTGTTCGACGTGCTCTCCTTTGACAATGATGAGGGATTGGTTCCACTCGCCGGCCGGCTTGCTAGGCTTGTCTGCGGCGGGCGGGAGGATATCGTAGAGAGCAGCCGCCTGACGGTCGGGGCCGTTCTTCGCGTCGGGATGGCCGTTGTCGTCCAGTAGCTGATATTCGAGGCCAGGGGCCGAAGTGCGTTCTTCGATGACAAGGTATTTCAGGCCATTGTTGCCCTTGGGGGCGATCTTCCACTCCCAAGAGAGTTGGTAATCAGTGAATTTCTCGTTGGTGATGATGTGGCCTCCTGAAGTGCCTATGTCTTTCGTCAATACGCCGTCTTCGATTTTCCAGGCAGACCCAGGGGGTTTCTGCGAGGCATATTGGCGCCATCCTTCAAGATTCTTGCCATTGAAAAGGAATCTCCATCCTTGTTGCTTTTCTTCTGGAGTGGGGGAACCGGCTTCGTCGGCGGCGAGCGGGAAGGCGAGGAAAAGTATCAATAATAGTGGTCTCATCGTGATATCTTGGTGGCCCTACGGAGGAGGTTCAGATTTTAACTTAATGCTAAGAACCTTTGGAGGTGAAACGTTTCCAAAGCGGTCGATGGCTGAAACAGCGAGGGTTTCAGCCTTGGAGATTGAGTAAGCGCCTGTTTCTGCGGGAAGGATGGCGGCGGTGTGCCATTTTCCGTCGGCTCCGGCCTGGATGGCGATCTTGGAAACACCTGAAACGGGAGTCCAGAGGATTGAGGTGGTGGTGCCTTGGACGGAGGCCGCGAAGTCCGGGCTGGCGGGCGCGCTCCGGCTGATCCAAGGCATGGGTGGGACGGCTGCGGGCTGGGCGTAGACTTTCGAGAGTTCGGTGGCGATGCCGCCCTGGTTGGTCATGATGCCTTTTACGCTCCAGTGGAGGTGGCCAGTCCAGTTGCGGCCGATCTTCCGTGAGAGAGCGATTTGGTTGACGATCTCTGCGGCGGTGCGTCCGGGGTCTTCCTTCGATTGGATTCGAGTGGTGGCGATACCGGGCCAGACAGGGCGGCTGCCCTGGCCGCGCCACCATTCAAGCAGAACTGGAAAACTTTGTTTTCGTGGTTCGATGCGCCAGTAAAGCTGCGGGGCGAGGTAATCCACCCATCCCTGTTCGAGCCATTTCCGTGAGTCGCCGGCGAGATGCTCGTAAGAATCCACTCCGGCCTCGATACCTGCGGGGATGCCGGGCCGCCAGATGCCGAAGGGGCTGATGCCAACGCGCACCCAGGGTTTCTCCTTTTTCACTCCTGCATAAAGTTGGCTGACAAAGGTGTCGACGAAGGTTCGGCGCTGGGCGGGTGTCTGGCCGTCGTCAAAACGAAGTTTGCCCGAAGGATAGGGATAAAAATAATCGTCGAGATGGACCCCGTCGATATCGTAGCGGCGAACCACGTCGAGGATGACCTCTAGGGCGTGGGAGCGGGTTTCAGGATGGGAAGGGTCGCACAACAGCAAGTTGCCATAGCGCTTGATAAGATGGGGCTTTGTGCGGCTGACGTGATTTGCGCAGACTGAGTGGGAGACGTTGGAGAGGGCGCGGAAGGGGTTGAACCATGCGTGGAGTTCGATGCCACGGGCGTGGGCCTGTTTGATCCAGTAGTCGAGGGGATCATAGCCGGGGTCTTTGCCCATTTTCCCCGTGAGCCAAAGGGACCATGGCTCCAAAGTGGATTCGTACAAGGCATCGGCGTGAGGCCGCACCTGAAGGATTACGGCGTTCATGTTCAACGAGGCAAGGCGGTCGAGGATGGCGCGGGCTTCGGCCTGCTGGGTGGCGGCGGGGAGGCTGGATTTCGAAGGCCAGTCGATATTGTAGATCGTGGCAACCCAGGCAGCGCGGAATTCGCGGGGCAGTTCGGGCGGCTTCTCTGCGGTGGGGCCGTAGGCTTGACCGAGGAGCGGCAGGCAGAGGGAGAGCCAGTGGATAAGAAACCAGTTTTGCATAGGACAAGGATCGTCCGCAAAAGGCTTTGGGCAAGGGAGACCCTTCTACAGGCCGAGTTGCTGGAGCGTTTCTAGTGTCTCTTTCAGCACTAGCAGGGACTTTTCGGTAACTACCCAGAGAATCCAGCCGAGCAAAAGCAGGGCGGCTGTGGCGGCAGCTTTCCATTTGAACACGAGGGTGGGGTGCCACCAGATCAGCGGCAGAGCAAGCGGGCCCACCATCATAATGCTGATGACCAGAGTGGCTTTGCGAAAGTGCCATGGCAATGCGCTGTCGCTGGCGGACGGCAGACGCGGAGGCAGGTTGTGGACGGGACGCCGGGGCTCATCAAGGAACTCTGCGCAGTGCTTGCACTTGATTGCCTCGTCCTGGATCTCTTCCGCGCAAAACGGGCATTTTTTCATAAAAGGGCGGAGAAAGTCGGAGGGCTCACTCCAATCCTTTGAGGATCTGGCGGCGGAGTTCGACGACCTCGATCTCGCTGTTGTTGCTCCAGGTAATCTCGCCCTTTGGTGATATGACCAGTGTCAGCGGCAGGGCACCGGTCCACTCGGGGAAGACGGCTTCGGCGAGTTTGTCGGCATTGCCGCCGGTCCAGATGTAGTTGTTGGAGGTGCGGCCTTCCTTGTCCATGGAGGGCTTGGTCCGCTCGGAGAGGGCGGCGTGGCGGGATTCTAGAAATTTTGTCACCTTGGCCTTATCCTCGGTCGGATCCATGGAGATGGTAATGAAATCGACATCCCGGTTTTGAAAGCGGCGGTAGGTTTCCACCAAGGCTGGGAACTCGGCGACGCAGGGGCCGCAGGTGGTGGACCAGAAGTTGATCACGCGGACGTTACCGGACTGGTTTTCGCGCAGTTTCTTCGCGAGGGCTTCATCGAGTCCGTCGAGTGTGACGGGCTTAGCCTCCCATTCCTTTTGCTCCTGAGCGACGCTGTCTCCTTTAAAAAGCCATTTGGTGGAGCAGCCGAACGAGCGGGTGACCGGCTCCTTGATTTCGGAGCCCGCGAGGAGCGCGTCGAAGGCGTCGCGGATGTATGACTTCTCCACCGGACCGGAGGAGCGACCCGAGTCGTCCATGCGGCCGGTGTAGCGCAGCTTGCGATCGGCATCAAAAACGAAGACGTGGGGCGTGGACTGGGCACCACAGGCGATGGCGAATTTCTGGGTTTCCCCATCATAAAGATAAGGAAAGGTCCAGCCGTAGTCTGCGGCGAAGGGCTTCATCTCTTCGAAGGAGTCATTGTAAGGCGAGTAGCCCAGCTCGTCCGGACGGAGGCTTTTGGCGTTGTTCGCGTTTACTGCGATGATGGCGACGCCCTTGTCCTTGTAATCCTGATGAATCTGCTCGGTGCGGGCGGCGGCGGCGACCGAGTCGGGACAGTGGTTGCAGGTGAAGATGATGCCGAGGACCTTCGCTCCGGTGTAGTCCTCTTCGGTGTGAATCTTGGCATCAATACCGGGCAGTGAGAAGGAGGGAAGATCGGCACCGATGGGCAGGACTTTCGGTGTTTCATCAGCAAAGGCAAAACTCCCGAAAAGGGAAAGGAAGGCGAGCGCGGTCTTTTTCATGAGCGCATGATTCGACAAGGGCGGGGGTGGCTTTACAAGGCGGAAAATACCGTCGGTTTCAGCTTGGGCTGTCCTCCGTTTCTGGAAGATTTGTCTGGAAGTGCCGAGGGAAATAGTTAAGAAATGCGTAACTTATTTTTCCAATGCCAGCACCTACCGAATACACGCACCCGATCCATGTTCGCTCAAGCCAGTTGGAAATGCCGAGACGCGGCGAGCGTCAGGACGATTACGATGACAAGATCAAGTCGGCGCAAAAGGAGCTCGAGCGTATCCAGATGGAACGCGAGGAGCTTGAACGCAAGAAACAGGAGCTCGAGGAGCTGACAAGCCGCAAGCGCGCCTTTCTATCGCAACAGGTCGAACTGAACGAGAAACTTTCCTCAGCGATTACTCTGATTGATCGGGAGCTCTATGCGATTCGCGAGGAAGCGGATCATCTGGAGCAATGCCGCACTTGCTTTGCTGAACATTTGGACAAGATCCAAAAGCACGATCCGGAGAAGTGGACACGGGACAATCTTCACGAGAAACTGGAGAAGGCGACGATCGTGGTGGATCTGGCAGCGGATGAATATGATCAGGCGGCGTCCTACTTTGAAGGCACCCGCTCGGGGGCGATTTTCGGCCGTGCCGCCAAGAGTGGACGCCGCCGTGTGAAGCCTCGCAAAGGCGAATCAGAGTTCCATGCACAGCTTATAGGCGGCTTGGCGTTCAACCTTCCTATTCTCATATTGGGTGGACTTGCGCTGATTGTTTACTTATTAAAGTGAGGTCATGGCGAAACTGAAACAAGCAAGCCTGTTCGAGGAGGATCACGAACTGACGGTGATCCGCGAGAAGGCGCGGAAACTGGAAGAGGCGCACCGTGAGTTCGTCAATCTCCCGGCGCGTCTGGCGCTTGAGAAAAAGGAACGCGACTCGACGATGCCGCCAATGGCGGAGATCAAGGAGCGTGAGCAGATCAACCGCTTCGAGCAGAGCCTCAGCAGAGGTCAGATCGAAAACGTGCTCCGCACCCAGCGCCACAGTCTCGTCATGCTGCTGCTGCTGGTGGTGACGACTGTGCTGATGTTGATCTGGGCCTACCGGATCATGATCGGGGCCTAGCGCCTAAGGCTCAGGGATTTTCCCAAGCTTCGATGCGCTGCTCCATTGAGCGCGGCTCCAGATGAGTGATGACCCGCCCGTGGGGACGGATCAGCTTCGCCACCTTTGCTTCGATTTCCGTGGCTTGTTCATGGGCGACGCAGACGCTCATTTCATCGGGAAAAACGAGATGAAATTCGACCCAATGCGAGCGGCCGGAGTGGCGGTGGCGGAAATTATGATAAGCGAGGTTTCTGCGGCCTGTTTCCTCTTCTAAGAGCACCTTCGCCTGCTGCTCGATAGCGGGATCGGCTTCATCGAGTAGGCCGCCGAAGCTAGCGCGGATCAGCTTCATGCCGACGCGCAGGATGTTCAGGGCTGCGAGGATTGCAAAGATTGGGTCCCACAACAGCCAACCCGTGAGTTTGACAAGACCAATCGCCAGCAGAACCGCAGCGCTGGACCAGACGTCCGTTAAGACGTGCGTCCCGTTGGCCTGAAGCAGGGGAGAGTTGGCCTTTTTGCCGATCCGCAGCAGAGAGATGCCCAGGAGAAGATTGACAGCGGCGGCGGCACCGGTGATCCAGAAACCTAACAAGAGATTTGCCAGCTCCACCCCGAAAAGAAATTGTCTGGCCGCTTCGTACAAAATGAGAACTGCCGCTGCGGCGATCATCGCGCCCTCAAATCCGGCGGAGATGAAGGAGATTTTGTCGTGGCCGAAATGATGGGAATCGTCAGCAGGCTTGTGTGAGAGCCGGAGCGCCCATGCGGCGAACCCGACGGCGAGAACGTGAACGACGGATTCCGCGGCATCCGAGTATATCGCGGAGGATCCTGTGAGGATCGCTGCCGAGATCTTCGCTGCAAGCAGCACCACCGCCACGAGGAGCGAGAGGTTCATCACTTGCTTTTGCTGTGAGAATCCGGACACGGCTGGATGATGTGCTTAGATTTCTTTTAGCCCACAAAAAAACGGTCTCCACGCAGATGGCGGGGACCGTTGGAGGGGCGGAGGCAGTTCCTACTATCTACCACTCACGAAGTCTGAGGGTCACCCGGGCTAGGGGAGCGCCTTCCATCTCACTGCCAGCGGAATTGCCGCCACGGTTGTCTCGGATCTCGATTTCGTTGCCGAATGTGTAGCCCAGACCAGCGCTGATCCAGAATTCACCGGAGATTCGGTGATGCGTGTCGAGGCCGACCCAGTATGAATCCAACTGGATGGTGCGGGACTGGCCGAGGTCATCACTGATGTTCCAGTTGCCGCCGCCGGGTTGGCCTTCGAGGCTGATGTTCCAGTTGTCATTCATGCGGTAGGTGGCGACGGCGTTGGGGCCGTAGATGCCAATGCGGAAGTTTTCGGTGGGTGCCCAGTCAAAATTGATGCCGGGGAAGATCTCGCTGTCGCCGTTGAGGTTGGTGACGGTGAAGCCAAGGCCGAGGGTGAAGCAGGGGTTGATTTTGTAGAAAAGACCGAGGGCGGTATCGAAGGTGAAGGAGTCGCTGCTGATGCCTTGGTAATCCGTGGCCAATTCGGCGCGGGTCCATGCCACTGCAAACCATGGGCTGTCATTGAAATTCTGAATGAAGAAGGCCGAGAGGGAGGCGGAGTGAAGGCCCTCGTCATGGATCGGGAAGCCGCTGGTGCCGCTGAAGTCGAGCGTCGTGACCTCGTAGTTAAACATCGGGACCATGGTCAGTCCTTCCAGCAGAGAGATCGGGCGGGAGAGGATCGCACGGAAATCGTATCTGGTAACGGTTAGATCGCCAGGGCCGCTGTCGAGATCCATCTCACCTGTCCGGGTCACGCCGCCGCGGAGAAAATCGAACTGAGGGTTGGGTACATTGTTGTCGGGCAGCAGTTCTTCCTGCGCGTTTGAGCCTGTGGACAGGAGGAGGCTGGCGCCAAGGGCGGAAAGGAGCGTTCTGGAGGTCATGGGCCGATTGATAGCCCTTCGCGTGGAGTTATCAAGCTCATCGGCAGAAATATAGAAACTATTTCAGCTCCATAAATTTGAAAGGGTAGATCCTTTTGTCGCCCGGGAGAGTGCCGTTCGCATGTTCGCGAGTGGTAAATTTCAGGACGATTGTCTTCGTCCTATCCAGTGTCAGAACCGCTTGGCCTGGGGACTGGCGCTCCCATTCCCATTTTCCTCGCCTTTCGGGTTTGGTGCCACCTTTTGGAAGGACGGTGCGGACGCGATAGGTTCCGTTTTCAAAAAACCGGTAGGTGTAGATTCCGTCGAGGTCTGTGTAGTCCATTTGGTGGTTGGCCACTGAAGCCGGCGCAAGAATGCCCACTCCGGGAAGCGTGCCGGAACAGGATGCGACAAGGTAAACGACGGGTGCGCACAAAAGATTTCGGAGCATGTTCATATGCTTAGAATCGGATGGAAAACAGCTTCTGGCGAACTATTTTGGCGAAAGTTGCCTTGAGGACGGAGCACCCTCAGATCACGGTTCCCGCCATGGATTTGTCAAAATATCTGAAAATGGATCCGCACCTGCTGGTGGGGCTGGTGAACACGGAATTGAGGAATCATTCGGATTCGCTCGAGGATCTAGTAAAGACCCATGACCTCTCGGAGGCTCGGTTACTGAAAAAACTTTCTGAAGCAGGATATGAGTATCGGCCGGAACAGAAGCAGTTCCGGTGAATAGCCACCAACGAAAAAACGCCCGGACCCTTTTCAGGAGCCGGGCGTATTGAATGTTTCGGAAAGTGTTCCGGAGTGATGCTTACCAGCGGCCGCTATCGCGTCCACCGTCACGGCCACCGCCGCCTCTGTTTCCACCGCCGCCGCCGCCGCCTTTGTAGCCACCGCCGCCGCCGCCACCTTTGTAGCCGCCGCCGCCGCCACCGCC
>JBGTDO010000142.1:0-45463 GCA_041748235.1 Akkermansiaceae bacterium
CACCGGATCCACCGTCTCGCTGGACCCCGGCGAATTTGGGGAAGTCTTTGAGTTCACTGGCTACGGCCCGGTCCCAGCGAACCATTCCCGCTTCATCACCATCAAAGCCGGTGCGGTGGCGACCTCCCTCCCCAACTTCACCCCTTACTTTGTCTATGTCGAATCCGGTGCCGTGCTGCAGAACGTGCCGGCGAATTTCCACGGTGGCTTCATCTTCGCTGAAGACGGAGCCACTCTCGACTTCCGTGGCACTGACTTCACCAGTTCTTTCGAGCCTCCCATGGTATTTTACAGTCCCGGCACCACGGTCCTCGGAAACCTGCCACCCACTACCTTCGGCAACAGCGGCTCCCGCCAAGTCACACCACTCTCCAACAGCCGGGGAATCGGACCGTTCTCGGTAGGATACGCACTAAATCTCACGGTCGAAGGCCCGGGAACCGTCACCGTCAGTCCCGTGATGGACTACTATCCGCAGGGCACCGCTATCACCTTGACCGCGACTCCCGATCCAGACAATTATTTCGTCCGCTGGATGGGATCATTCTCATCTTCATCAGCCACCAGTATCTTCTCGATCAGGGCTTCATCTGACGTGGTTGCGCGCTTCAGCAATCGTCCGGATTTCTTCACCGACTGGAGGGCCCGCTTTTTCACTCCCGCTCAGCTCGCCGACCCCAGCATTACCGGAATCAATCAAGATCCGGATGGCGACCAAGTCACCAACGCCGCAGAGTATGCCTTCGGCACAAATCCCGTTGAAGCCAACGGCAAGGGTGGTTTCAAGATCCTTCCAGGCGGAAACCCGAATCAGGCGGAAACCCGAATCAGGCGGGAGCCGACCTCAGGCTGGAATATATCCGACCCACCTTTGCCGCGGACATCAGTTACATTCTTCGTGCAAGTGAGCAGTTGGACGGCGGCTGGACGGTTGGAACTGACGGCGACTTGATCTTCACCGTCACCGAGGAGAAAATAGTCCCCCAAGGCAACGATACGGAAAAGGTCACTTTGCAGGTGTCGTTAACAGGCCGCGTCCCCAAATCTCTGTTCTTCCAACTCACCGCTGATCTTGAGAATTTCTAAGCAGTCACGTGATAAACCACGCGTGGATCTACGAAACGATAGGGTCTAGCCACGCCCTGGTCATCGGGAACCATCCTCTCAAGCAAGCAAAGATGTTACCTACGAGGAACGACCCGTTCTTCGGAACAAAGCAACCGAAGCACTCGGCTGCAAGGCAACGGAGCCAAGCAACAACTCTAGGAATTCACAGATTTTTCAGGTGAAACTAATACGCCGCGCACGGGATCCGTCGAGCATGAGTCCAAAACCGAAACTTATGATCAACATCCACCGGTGGGTAAAACACTTCGAAAACAATGGCCGGAACCGGCGCGAACCCGACTGGAATGCTCCTCTGGGCATCCAGGGAAAAGCGCTTCAGAAACTCCGGAAATCAATTCAACAGTTCCAACTCGGTGACGGAGGCGGGCCTTGTTACCTGATCGCACGGGATCGGGAAAATTATCTATCAGACCCGGATGTCCGAACCCTGGTGGATCTTTGGTTCAACGAGGAACGGGAGCATTCACGCTTGCTGGGCGCGCTGCTGAAGCGGCTGGGCGGCGAGGAAATCACCAGCCACTGGAGCTTCGGGCTCTTCTGCGGCCTGAGGAAATGGCTCGGGGTCCGGTTCGAGCTTCACGCCTTGTTAGGGACGGAAATCGTCAGCCATGTTTATTACAAGATGCTGCTTCGACACGGGCGCGATCCGGCGCTGCGTGATATGTGTCGGCTGATCATCCGGGATGAATCCGGCCACATCGCATTTCATCGTGAGAGGCTCGCCGATGAAGGCTTGGATGTCGCAAGCAGCTATGGAAACGCTTGGGCGATTCTGTTCCACCTGCGGACCTTGGCCGCCGGCACGGTCCTCTGGGTGAACCACCGCAGCGCGCTGCGGGCTCTCGGTGCCTCGGACGCCGAGTTCTACCGCCGGATCAATAGAGACACGCGCGTCTTCATCAAGGGCTTGAGAAAAGACAAAAGCCGCTTGGAGAGCGCCGCCCGCCGAGGCTGTCGGGCAACGTGGACTGTGGGTGCGCACCGTTAGAGGCAGTTTTAGAAATCAGAAAGAAGAAATCCAACCGCAGCAGATGGACGCAGATGGACGTGAATTAGGAATGAGCGAAAGGCGTACCTTCACCCGGGAGCAACCCAACCAAGACAAGCCCTTCCGAGGAAATCTCGAAATTTTTTCTCCATTTGCGTGAATCTGTGACGGTATGAAGTCATTCAGCAACCGGTGCTGGGCAGGCCGCAAGGGCTCGTTCAACATCCCTCGCGGAACCCGCAAGTGGCTGCAACACGAACGGGTGGCCGAAAGTTCAAAGGTTCGGAAATGGACATGAGGTAACTCCTCCAATTTGTGACTGCACCTGGGCGGAAAGCACCTTCATGGGGCGCAAGACCCCGGATGCCTGACTGCGACCTTCCGCCTGATGGACGAACCGAAACGGCTGCCCGCACCGGTTGCCTCCACCCTAACGGGACACCGGAGAACGACCAATGAAAAAGACAACAGACGCAAAAGAAAAGACACCTCCCGGAGAAGGCCGGTAGGATGGGACCGAGACATACCTCGCCCCTCCGCCGCCTTTAAAAGGAAGGATCATCGGGGTGGACTGCCATCCGGACACCTTCACCGCGGCCGTCGTGCGCGGCTCCACGCCCCACGACGCCACGCGCCTTTCCCTTCACGCCGACATGTCGCTGGCGAAGTCCCCCGACTGGGCGGCACAAGGATTCACCATGGACGACCTATTCCTGATGGAAGCGGGCTCCAACAGCTTCGAGGTCCATCGCCGCCTCGTCGATCTCGGCATGCGCGCCGTTGTCATGGAAAGCTGCCACGTCGGCAAACACGCCAAGTCCTACGCCGACAACGACAAGATGGCCGCCGAGCGCATCGCCCTGGTTTTTCTGCAGGGCAACGCCCCCTGCGTCTGGGTTCCCGACCCCGTCACCGGCGAGCGTCGCGAGCTGCTCCACGCCTACACCAAGGCCCACACCGCCGCAACCAACGGGCTCCAAGGCTACCTCAACCAGTCCGCCATCCGCCTGGGAAACGCAACCCGGCTCTGGAGGGCACCCGCGTGTGGGTCCTGGGGCAACGCGAGTGGACGCCGCTCCAGCGCGATATCCTCGCCGATCATTTCGACACCCTCTCCATGCAGGCGGCGCGGCGCAAGAAGCTCATGCGCCTCATCGCCGGACAGGTCGCCGCGGAGCCGCGCATGCTCCTGTGCATGAGGCTGCTGGGCATCGGCGTGATCAACGCCTTCGCCCTGCTCGCCGTCATCGGCGACATCCGAAGGTTTGAAGGCCCGGCCAAGCTTGTCGCCTACATCGGCCTCAACCCCGGCCAGCGCGAGAGCGGCAAGGGCAAGAAAGTCAGGCTGGGTGTCGGCATGCGCGGCCGCGGCGACATCCGGCGGCTGCTCATCCAGGGTGCGCAAGCCGTGCTGCCGATGGGCCGGGCCACCGCGCTGGGACAGTGGGGCTGGAAGCTCTTTGCGAGGAAAGGCGAGCGCAACATTGCCGTGGCCGCCATCGCCAGGAAGCTCCTCGTGCAGGTCTGGCACACGCTCAAAGGCAATGAACCCAAAGATCTCAGGGATGGCAAAGCTTCGACCTGAAACTAACCAAGCTGGCCGTCTTCCTGGGCAAGGCCCTCCGCGCGGAACTCGGGCTGACCGGAACGGCGGCGGCCTGTGTCAACCGATTCAAAGACCAACTTCCCGCCGAAATGGAGAAAACTTCGACAGTATCAAGAAAACTCTTGAATGACTACATGCCTGTTCGTTCGCCGTTAACTTTTCCAATTTTCCAAATTCAGGCCGGAAATTTCGGTTCCCTTCCGCCGCCGCTTCCCTAGCCTCGCTGTATGCGAATCGCGGTTTATGCGGGCTCTTTCGATCCACCTACCAACGGCCACCTGTGGATGATCGAGCGGGGGCTTGAAATGTTCGACCGGCTCATCGTCGCCATCGGCACCAACCCCGCCAAAAGCTACTCCTATCTCCTCGAGGAACGCCTCGAAATGCTCCGCGCCTCCGTTCCAAAAAGCGAGCGCCTGCAGGTTGCCCATTTCGACAACCGCTATCTTGTGGAGTATGCGAAACAAATGGACGCCGCATACGTCCTGCGCGGCATCCGTTCGCCAAACGATTACGAATACGAGCGAGTCATGCGCCACATCAACGCAGACATGGCTCCGGAAATCACCACCGTTTTCCTCATGCCGCCCCGCGACATCGCCGAGCTTTCCTCCAGCATGATCAAAAGCCTCACCGGCCCCCAGGGCTGGGAGGAAACCGTCGCCCGCTACGTCCCCCCCGAGGTCTTCAAAGTCCTCAAAGGCGAGTAGCTGCCCCGTCCCGGAGGTGGCAGGAGGGAACCGTCCTTTCCAACACCAAATCCTGCGCTAAGCTCCTTTCCATGAATCAAGGTTCCGGAGGAAACGTCATCGCAGCACTTTGTTCCTTTTTTATCCCCGGGCTCGGTCAGCTTGTCCAAGGTCGCGTCGGAAAAGCCCTGCTGCATGTAGTCATCTACGGCCTGCTGTGGCTGATCGGAATCTTCGGCCTGATCCCGTTCTTCGTGATCATGCACATCTGGTCCTGCGTCGAGGCCGCCCGCTGGTCGCCCCTCCGCTCAAGCTGAACTCACTCGATATCGGAGAGATACCGCTCAGCTTCCAGTGCCGCCGCGCATCCCTGCCCGGCCGCGGTGATTGCCTGGCGGTAGTAGTGATCCGCAACATCGCCTGCAGCGAAGAGTCCCGGCGTCTTGGTGGAGGTGCGGCCGGGGTTCTGGATGATGTATCCGTTAAGATCCAGGTCCACCAGTCCGCTGACGAAGCTGCTGTTAGGCACGTGGCCGATTGCAACGAAGACGCAGGCGACTTCCAGCTCGCTCTCGGAGTTATCCAGCAGGTTGACTAGCTTTACCGCGCGCATCTCCCCTTTCTCGTCCGTCAGATATTCGCCTACCGTGGAATTCCAGATCGGCTGGATCTTCGGATTCTCCAGCGCACGATCCGCCATGATCTTGGAGGCGCGCAGCTCGTCGCGGCGATGAATCAGATACACCTTGCTGGCGAAGCGGGTGAGAAAGCTCGCCTCCTCGCAGGCACTGTCACCACCGCCGATCACCGCCACAGGCACGTCCCGATAAAAGGCACCGTCGCAGGTGGCGCAGGAAGTCAGGCCGCGGCCGATGAGCTCGCGCTCGCCCGGCAGCCCCAGATAACGCGGAGTCGCGCCGGTGGCAATAATCACGGCTTTCGCCTGAAGCGTTTCCTCCTCCAGTTCCACTCCAAAGGTCCCGTCGGCGTTCTTCGTGATTCCTTTAACGGTGGCGTATTGGATGCGTGAGCCAAATTTCTCCGCTTGCTTCTGCATGTTCATCATCATGTCCGGGCCCATGATTCCTTCGGGGAAACCCGGGAAGTTCTCCACCTCCGTGGTCGTCGTCAGTTGCCCACCAGGTTGCGTGCCGGAAATGATAAGCGGGGCAAGATTGGCGCGGGCGGTGTAGATGGCGGCGGTGTATCCCGCGCAGCCTGTTCCGATGATGATGACGTTTTCCATGATATGTGATGAGAGCGAACTCGTGCCACGATTATTCCGGCGGGCGTCGGAAAGAGTCAACCATTGGAATGGACAAGACGCCATTTATCTGATAGCCCCCCGCCCGATGTGACGTAACTGTCATCCGAAACTGCTACGGAAAGCCGTAAGAATAAGATGGCATCGCCGCAGCTGACCACACCCCACCCAATGAACACACAAGCACTGAATCCACATCCGGACATGTTCTCGCGTCCGACCTCACACAAATTCCAAGGCGCCTGGGACACCCTGGCAGTCGCCCGCGTAATTCGGTCGAATTCCGAGTCAGGAAAAAGTCCAGCGTTCCTCTTTCTCGGCCGCGAGGAGACCGAGCTCCTGCGCCAGCACCTCGGCCAAGCATTTGGCGAAGAATCAGTCACCACGCTCCACGACACCTACTACATGGGCTTGAAAGTGGTGCCAGTAGATGCCGAGACTTACATCTGCACCGGCGGATCCAAGCTCTCGCAGACCGTGCAGGCGCATTCTTTCCGCGCCGCTTCCTGAGTTTCTGGCGATTCACAATTCAGAGTGAAGAATTAAAAACCTTTCTTCATTCTGAAATCTGAATTCCAGACAGGAAGCCAAGCAGCGGCTCAGCTAGTGTTTACCGCAGAGACGCAGAGGATCGCAGAGCTTGCCATTCGAGGGAATCCTTCCCGTGTAAGCTCTCCTCCTCTGCGTCCCTTTGCGACCTCTCCGCCTCTGCGGTAAAACTCCCCCTTGAATCTGCTCCCACTCAGGAACCGGAGTTGCCAAAAGCCGCCGCGCAAGATTGATTAGCCGCGCCCATGGCCAACGACTTCGCATTCGAATCTCTCAACCACGCCCAGCGCGAAGCAGTCGCCTCTCAGGACGGCCCAGTGATGATTTTGGCGGGTGCCGGCACCGGAAAAACACGCACCGTTACCTGCCGGATCGCCCACATGCTGGAGCGGAAAGTGCCTGCCGCAGAGATCCTCGCCGTCACTTTCACCAACAAGGCGGCGTCCGAAATGAAAGAGCGCATCGGCGGCATGGTCACTAAAAAGGCCGCAGGGGAAATGACTGTCTGCACCTTCCACTCCCTCTGCGTGCGGCTGCTGCGCGGCGGCATCGACAAGCTCGGCTACAAGAAAAACTTTTCCATCTGCGCCTACTCCGACCAAGTCGGGATCATGAAACAACTCCTCGTCCGCAAAGGCGGCACCGACGAAAAAGTCAAAGCCGAGGATGTGCTGAGCGAAATCTCGAAAGCCAAGAACAAGGCAATCGATGTCGCCGACCTCCAAGACGATTTCTACGCCACCCTAGCCGTCGGATATCAGAACGAGCTGCGCGCGCAGAACGCGGTCGATTTCGACGACCTGCTGCTGCTGGCTGAGCAAGTGCTGCGGGAGCACGCGGACGTGCGCGATCATTTCCGGAAACTCTATACCAGGGTCACAGTAGATGAGTTCCAGGACACCAACGCCCTCCAGATGCGCCTGCTGCAGCAACTCGTAGGCCCCCCTTATCACGTCTGCGTGGTCGGTGACGACGATCAGTCCATCTACGGCTGGCGGGGCGCAGAGGTCGCAAACATCCTCCAGTTCGAGAAGTTTTTCCCGGATCCAAAAATCATCCGCCTTGAGGAGAATTACCGCTCCACTGAGGCCGTCCTCCACACCGCCAACAGCCTGATCAAGCACAACCTCGGCCGCCGCGAAAAAGTGCTACGCTCCACTCGCGCTGGCGGCGAAAATGTCCGCGTCGTGGCGATGCCGGGAGATGACGAAGAGGCGGACTTTATCGCCGATGAAATCCTCGGTGAGAAATCCGCCGTCGGCAGGAGCTGGGAGGATTTCGCGATCCTTTTCCGCACCAACGGCCAGTCGCGCAAGCTCGAGCTCGCCCTGCGGGACCGCAAGATCCCCTACCGAATGGTCGGTGCCCAAAGCTTTTACGACCGCCGCGAGATCCGCGACGTTCTCGCCTACGCGACCCTTCTCGTCACCCCTGACAACGACGTTCCACTGCTACGCGTGCTAAATGCGCCGAACCGCGGGATCGGGCAGGCGAGCGCCGTTCTGGCCACTGACTACAGCCGCGAACACGGACAATCGGTTTTTCAGGCGCTCTGCGATCCAAATTTCACCTCCACCCTCGGAACGAAGACACGCAACTGCATTGAGGACTTCGTCGCTCTCATCGCTGGCGCGAAGAACCGCATCGATGTCGCCAAGGAAAACGCCGCCGATGTCCTTAACGAGCTGCTAAAGGAAATGGAGTATCTCCAGTGGATCGAGCGCGGCTGCAAGAGCGACAGCGAGCGGCAGCAACGCGGGGAGAGCATCAACAGCCTCATCGAGAGCCTGCGTCAGCACATCGGCAAAGGCAAACAGCTGCAGTCATTCATTGATGATTCCGCCCTCGCCTCCGACCGCCAGGATGATGACATCGAGAAAAAACAGGGAGCAACCCTCATCACCCTCCACGCATCCAAAGGGCTGGAATTCCCTATCGTTTACCTGGTCGGGCTGGAAGAAGGTTTTCTCCCCCACACCCGCAGCATCGCCGAAGGAACGAAGGATGAGGAGCGCCGCCTCCTCTATGTTGGCATTACCCGCGCGCAGGAGTCACTGACGATGACCTACTGCACCGTGAGGATGAAGTGGGGCCAAAAGACCGGCTGCCAGCCCTCGTCCTTCATCTGCGAGCTGGATGACAAGCACGTCGCGCACACCAGCTATGACGAGATTCAGAACACCGAAATGTCCGATGATGATCTCGACTCCTTTTTCACCTCAATGAACTCGATGTTTGAGCGGATGGACTAAAGCGCCGCAGGCTTTCGGACTGCTGCGGTGATCCGCAGCTCTCACGCCACGGTCCGCCACTCCTGAAGCTCCCTAACAACCGGTATAAGCAGCCGCCCCAGAAAGCTGGGGATAAGAACCCCAGCAGTCCAAAAGCCTGCAGCGCCTTGGCAACGTTCACTTGCCGCTCCTACGCGGAAAGCGACCGAACCGCTCCTCCTTTCTCACCGTCTCCGGCGGAAGCTCATCATCATATTCGGAGCGGCCGGTCCAGCGCAGGAGTCCTGCAATCTCCTTTGCCTGCTCCAGCAGCTCACGCATTTTTTCGGGATTCAAGCCGGGCTCTTTCAGAGCCGCTTTGACAGCGGCATCGCGTTTCTGAAGCACCACTGCCGAAAGCATCCCTAGCGCCTGCTGCGCCGCTTGCATGCCATCCTCCACCGAGGATTCCACGGCACCCATTTCCTTGTGCAAGGCCATCTGCTCCCCCTTGCGCAGGCCCGCCATAAACGCGTTCACCGCCGCGCTCGATTCAGGATCGGGAGCCGAGGCAAGGATCTTTTCTAACAGGGCCACTCCCTCCACCCATGCCTTCGCCTCGTGAAGCGTCTCAAATTGTTCGGAAAGGAAATGCTGCGCCGGCGCGGAGGTGAGTGCTAGATGGCACAGATATCCCACGGTGCGGTTGAGTGGCGCTGGACGGACGATCTGCGCCTCACCTTCTTGCTGGGGTTCGCGATTATTGATTGGACGGCTCGCCTGAGCGGCGGCCCGCTTGATCGATTTCTGGATCTCTTCCCGCAAGGTGGACGAGTTGAGTCCGAGAAGCGAGGAGACGACGTTGAGCTGCTGATCACGCGCGCCATGGTCGCCCATTGTAGCGAGGAGCTCGGTGCATTCACGGGCCATTTCCGCACGTCCTTCGGCGGAACTCAAGCGACCCTGAGTGCGGGCGGTCTCAATTTTAAAATCGAAGAACTCGCGAGCGGTGGCGACTTTCTCAGCGAAACCCTCGGCCCCATGCGCTTTGATGAACGTATCTGGATCGTCGCCAGCAGGCAGCTCCACGACCTTCACCGAGAGCCCCTCAGGAGCGAGTTCGCGGAAGGCGCGTTCCGATGCTTTCACGCCAGCCGCATCCGCATCGAAGCACAGCACTGCGGTCTTCGCGTAGCGCTTGAGGATGCGCGCGTGCTGAGCGGTGAAAGCAGTTCCTAGTGGCGCGATGGCGTTTTCCACTCCGCCTTCATGGCAGGCGATTGCATCAATCTGCCCTTCGCAGAGGATCACCGTCTGCTCCTTGAGAATCCCTCTCTTCGCCTTGTCGAGGGCGAAGAGGACGTTGGATTTTTTAAAAATCTCGGTCTCGGGTGAGTTGATGTATTTACCTGATCGAGGATCGTCCCGAAGCTGTCGGCCGCTGAACGCAATGACGTCCCCCACCTCGTTGCGGATGGGAAACATCAGCCGGTCGCGAAATCTAACATAGAGCCCGGAAGTCGGCCGGTTCTCCTCCCGCAGCGCCGCCAGTCCCGAGGCAACGAGTTCGTTTCCCGTGAATTTCTTCGCTCTCGCCCAATCGAGAAACACCTGGGGATTGTCCGGCATCCAGCCAATCTCCCAACGCGCCGCCATCTCCCGGCCGAAGCCGCGGCTCTTCAAGTAATCGCGTGCGTGCTGGCAAAGCGGGTCGGTGCGGATGCGCTCATGGAAAAACGCGGCAGCCTCGCGGTGGAGATCTAACACCTTTCCCCGTGAGCGTCGCATCGCCCGCGCCTTCGGATCATCCGGGGCCTCCTCCAGGTGCACCCCGGCCTTGGAAGCGAGCTTCTTCAGCGCGTCCATGAACAGCAGCCCCTCGTGCTCCATGACGAAGCCGATCGCGTTGCCACTCTTGCCGCAGCCGAAGCAGTGATAGAACTGCTTCGAGGGGCTGACGTTGAAGGACGGCGTTTTCTCGTGGTGAAAAGGACAGTTGGCCTTGTAGCCGGTGCCGGCACGTTTGAGCGGGATATAGCTGCCGATGAGATCGACGATATCGGTGGAGGCCAATACCTGCTCGATCGTGTCTTTGGATACCAGTCCCACCGGTTAGCTCGCTTTCTCGGAAAATTTCCCCCTGCCCAGCTTCTCATCGAGAATCTCCCACTGCTCGCGGCTGACGATGTAGCCAACGCAGCTCTCGCGCCCGCACAGGCACGGATGATCCTCGTAGCACTCGACGTCAAAGCCGTAGTCGAAGGTCAGCTCCTCGCCCTCCTCGATGTCACGCAGGGAGTGAATGAAGATCCGTTTCCCCGTTTGCCAGGCCTCGCAGTTCGGCTCGCAGGAATGATTGATCAGGCGGGCGGTGTTCCAGGGGAAGTTTCCGTCTATATCGTATTTTTTTGTGAGGGTAAAAATATATACCGCCGCATCTCCGGTCTTCACCGCCTTCTCGTGCTGCTCGACCCCGCGCTTGCCGCTCTCGTCCTTGTCCACGAGCTCGCCCACATACTCGATGATCTTCTCCTCCGCCCCAATGAAGCGGGTGGCATAGACGCCACGACCGTGAATTTCAGAAGTCCTGACCTCGCACAGCTCGCTTCGCCCCCGGTTCCATACCTCAAGCATCTTCTTGTGAAGCTCTCGCCCGCTGATCGCCGGTTTGCCTTTTGCCATGCGCCGGATCTTTACCTGATCTGCCGTTTTTCCAAAGGAGGAAGTTCCAAATCCTTTGGCAAGGTGAGGAACAGGCTCCTGAGATCGTTCACGCTGACGGCGGAGCCATCGATAAAGGTCCAGTCGTCTTCGCCCTTGTCCGAAATGGCAACCTGGAAGCCTGTGCTCTCGATTGTGATGGCACGTGGATCTCCATCAATAAACGTGCGAAAATGCGTGGCAGTGGGAACCAGAATCAGCCACTTCGTGTAGCGCAGCGTCTCGACCTCCTTGCCATCGACCGTCTCCACCTTTTTTCCGGGGAACACCTCATACCCGCGTGGTTGCCCCTGCGGTTTGAAGTCTGTGATGGAGATTCCCTGCTCCTGCATCCGCGCGGCGACCGACTCAAGCTGCTTCTCAAGCTCGGCCATTCCGCCTATGCGCTTTGCCGTCCGCTCCTTCCACTGCGGATACATACGCTCAACCGCCACCTGATAGCGCCCTAACACAACCTCCTGCCCAAGCTCCGCCACCGCCTCAACCGCGGAGGCGACAACCTCACGAGGCACCGGCTCGGGAGCCACTTCCTGGGCGGGCAAAGCGCCCAATGAAAAGAGAAACAAGAACAAGCACTTCATAGCCTTACCCATGCCTCCAGCTCACCGCTGCGTCAACTCCGCATCCGGTAGCCGCTGGCTGATGATCCCGCTCTTTACCGGGCTTTTCTTTTCAATAACAGCCCGCCATGCTTGCCGCCCATTTCCGTGAATCCGAATTTCCCCAATCCCACCGCAGCTCCTCCCTCGCCCCACCCCGCTCTTGGAATCGACTACGGCGCGGCGCGGATCGGCATCGCTGCCACCGACGAATTTGGGATCATGGCGCATCCCGTCGAGACGATCTCCACTGAGACAGGAAATGGCATCGACCGCATCGCTCAAATGGCCGGGCTTCGGAAAATCAGAACCTTGGTGGTCGGACTGCCTCTGCGGCTGGATGGCAGCGAAGGAAGCTCCGCCCTCAGGGTCCGCCAGTTCGCAAACCAGCTCCGCGCAGCGCTCCCCGATCTCCCGCTGATTTTCCAAGACGAAACCTACACCACCGCCACCGCCGCGGAAAAACTCCGCGAGGCCGGGCGCAAGGCCCATCAGCAGAAAAAACTGATCGACCAACTCGCCGCTGTGGAAATTCTCAATCTGTGGATGGAAGAGGCCGTATGAGGATGAAACTCAGCATCGCCTACGACGGGCGCCCGTATCTTGGATGGCAATCGCAATCCGGCGGAAACACGGTTCAGGATCTTCTCAACGAAGCACTGGAAGCCGTTACTAAACAGCCGCTCCGGCTCCATGGCTCCGGCCGCACCGATACCGGCGTGCACGCACTTGGCCAGACGGCGCATTTCGATCCGCCAGCGGACTCGACCATGAACCCCTACAACTGGGTCCCGGCCCTCAACACCAAGCTCCCGCCAACCATCCGCGTGATGGATTGTGAGGAAGTGTCGGACGATTTCCACAGCCGCTTTTCCGCCATCGGGAAAATGTATTTCTACGATCTCTGCACCGAGCCGGTGCTACCACCTCTCAAGGCCGGCCTCGCTTGGCACCTTCCGCGCCTACTCGACGCGGACATGCTGCAGCAGGCGCTGGATCTGTTTGTGGGGAAACACGATTTCCACGCCTTTGCCGCCTACCGCGGCAATGAGCAGGAGGACACTGATTATGTCAGAACCGTCTTCTCTGCGAAGCTGGAGACTCTCGCAGATGGCTACCGGCTCCGGTTCCATGGCGATGGCTTTCTTTACAAAATGGTCCGTATGCTCGTGGGCTCCGCAGTCAAAGCCTCGCAAGGTCGTCTCCGGCTGGACGATCTCGCCAGCTATCTCGATCAGCCGCATGGACTTCCGAATGGAAAGGCGCCGCTCTGCGCTCCGGCCGACGGGCTCTATCTGGAAAAGGTCGTTTATTCCCAGCCATGAGCCGCCAAATCTGGATTGCCTTTGATGCAGCGGGCACTCTCATCGAACCTGCCGAGCCAGTGGCGCGGGTTTACGCCCGGGTCTTTTCAAAACACGGACAAGCCGTGGAGGAAGCCGCACTCAAAGGAGCTTTCAAAGCCGCCTTCACCCGCACGCCCGACCCTATTTATGTGGCCGTTGAAGATGGCGAACGGATCGAAAAGCAGTGGTGGCGGGCCGTCGTTTCTCACGTTGCAAAGGGGGCCGGTATTCACTGTCCGCCCGATGAGATTTTCGAGGAGCTATATTCTTACTACGCGGCCGGAAAGGCGTGGAGAGTTTTTGATGATGTGCCAAGTGCGGTCGATGCTTTCCGCGCAGCTGGAATGAAAATGGCGGTGCTTTCCAACTTTGATTTCCGCCTGCACCGGGTCCTCCACGAAACCGGCATCGCAGACTACTTCGAGCTAGTGATCACCTCGGCCGACGTCGGTGCGCGCAAGCCAGACCCACGAATCCTGCACCGGTTCCTGAGAGATGCAGGAGTCGCCCGGGAGGACGTGTGCCTCGTCGGCGATTCCGAAACCGCAGACGGAGGAGCCGCAGAGGCCTGTGGCGTTCCATTTTTTCACCTTTTCCGGCCCGAAGTCTCGATGGTTGATTTCGTGAAGTGGCACGCGCAGACATTTTCTCCAAAATGAGCTTGCCAAGTTCCGCGTCCCTCCCCTACTTTGCCGCCCCCCGCCACAAGCGGTTTCCAATGCGAGGATAGCTCAGTTGGTAGAGCAGTTGGCTTTTAACCAATTGGTCCTGGGTTCGAGTCCCAGTCCTCGTACTTCTTTTTCAAACGGCACGCAGCCGCGATGTGGCTTGCGATTTACCATCTACTGCCGTGCTCCGGCTAACAGAGCCATAGGCGGCGATTTTCCCCTTTGATCCGGAGGACCCTGTGACCACGTGGAACGCTGGTGCAGAAATGATCTTCAGCTACCACGCGGAGGAGATGATTGGCAGCAGCGGTGGCATAGTCTGGGTTCAAAAAACCGGGACGGTGGCGAACCGGAAATTGAAAGGCAAACTTCCGACCGGCTGCAGCAGGGGTTTCTGGAAGCTGCTGAACGGCCGGTCCGACAGCGCGTTCTAACGAATATACTTCAAGATCACGAAGCCTCCAATCAATAGAACCATTCCGGCGGCGAAGCACCACTCGAGATGCTTTTCGATAAATGGTTTGACGGTGAGGCCGAAGATCCGGATCAAGGCGGCGACTAGAAAGAATCGGAAGCCACGACCAAGGATCGACGCCCCGATCAGCATCGGGAGACTGTAGCTGGCCATGCCGGAGAAGACGGTGAAAACCTTGTATGGGATCGGTGTGATAGCGGCGATGAGGATGCCCATGAAGCCATAAGTATCATACCAAGTCTGGATTTTGAGCTGTGTGTGACCCGTGGGATCGAACATGCCGAGTAGCGGAATGGCGACCGTCTCCCGCAGGCCCCAGCCGATCAACCAGCCAGCAATGCCGCCCAGAACGGAACCAAGTGTGCAGATGGCTGCGTACTTCCACCACTTCTCGCGGGCACCGAAGCAAAGTGCGATCAGCAGTATGTCCGGAGGTATCGGGAAAAAGCAGGACTCGGCAAAAGCGATGAAAAACAGCGCCCATGCGCCTCCCGGGTGATCCGCCCATGAGACCGTCCAGTTATAAAGGCGGCGGATGGCACCGGGAGGTTTGGCTGTGGCTTCTGGGGTCATGGGAGGTCAATCGTGTTCAGTGCGGGTGTCGCGGGAGAGGAGTTCCATCATTGCCTGTGGAGCAGGCTTGTCATCGTAAAGTATGGCGTGCACCGCATCGATGATCGGCGTTCTGACACCCGCGCGGCGGGCGGCCTGAAAGATCGAGAGGGTGTTGGGCACACCTTCCGCGACCATCCCAAGAACCTCCGTGGCCTCCTGAAGGGTTTTCCCCTGGCCCAAGGCCATACCAACCCGATGATTCCGGGAATGCTCGGAGAAACAGGTGACGATGAGGTCCCCCACTCCGGAGAGGCCGGCGAAGGTCTCGATACGGCCGCCGAGGGCGGTGCCCAGCCGCGTCATCTCCGCTAGGGCGCGGGTGACGAGCGCCGCAACCGCATTGTCACCGAGGCCGAGACCGTGCGAGATCCCGGCGGCGATCGCGTAGACGTTTTTAATCGCTCCGCCCAGCTCGATCCCAGCGAGGTCGGTGCTGGTGTAAGGGCGGAAATGTGGGAGAGTGAAGAGATCCTGGAGCGCATCGGCCACTGCCACGTTTTCAGAGCCAATGACCGCGCAGGTGGCCTGCCCAATCGCCACTTCCTCGGCGTGATTGGGGCCGGAGATCACGGCGATCGGATTCTTCGGGAAAATGCCGCCTAGAATCTCGCTCATTCGGTCTCCGGAGCATTTCTCGATCCCTTTTGCACAGGAGAGCAGGATCGTGCTCTCGGGGAGACAGAAAGAGGCGATATTTTCCGCGCAGGAACGTGTGGCGGCGGTGGGGACCGCGAAAATCACCAGCGGGTGTGCCACTGCGGCACGCGGATCCGTTCCAGCCGTAACCTGGACCGGCAGAGCAATCTTCGCCAGATACTGGGGGTTGCGATGCTCCTCGTTGATCTTCCGCGCGACGCCTTCATCACGCCCGATCAGCAGGATCGAGCCGAGCTTGGGGGAAAGGAGCATTGCGAGCGCTGTTCCGAAGGACCCGGTCCCCAAGATTGCGACAGAGGAAAGATTCAGGTCAGACATCCGCAGGAGTTTTCTGTCGTTCAAACCGGTTCTCGGTGCCCTGGCGCAAGCGCTGAAGGTTCGCACGATGCCTCCAGATCGCGAGCGCACCGATGATGAGACTGAAAACAAACAGCGGCTTGTTCCATGTCCCATCCTGAATTTTTCCGTGGAACCACGAGCCTGAAAGTGTCAAGAGCGGCAGCGCGAAAGCAGCCGCGACGCTGGCAAGCGAAACGTATTTACTGATGAAAAATACGAGCAGCCAGATCACGATGAGGATGACGATGGCAGCCGGCATCAGCGCGATCAGCACTCCTGCCGAAGTCGCGATGCCCTTGCCCCCTTTGAAGCCGACCCATGGGGAAAAATTGTGGCCGAGAATTGCGAAGAGCCCGGTGAGCACCTGGAAGATCTGAGCAGGGAGCATTCCGAATTCCCCGGCATAAGGAGCCAGCGCCTCCACTGCCATTGGGTTGGTCATCCCCGGAAACCGGATCAGCGAGATTGCTAGGACCGTCGGGAGGAACCCTTTGAGCGCGTCGAGAAAAAGGCAGGTGATCCCGTACTTTTTCCCTACGATCCTCAGGACGTTCGTGGCACCGATATTGCCCGAGCCGTGCTTGCGGATATCAACCCCTTTGGCCTTTGCTATGAGAAGCCCGAAAGGGATAGAGCCAAGGAGAAAGGCAAGCAGCGGGCAGAGCCAGAATTGCATCGGAGTTGGCAGAGATGGCCTACTCGGCGGTGACGCTTTCGATCACCACAGGGTCGAGCGGCACATCGGAAGCCGGGGCGGTCATGACTTCTCCTGTCATCGGGTGACGCATTTCCAGCGGCTTCGTGCCCGTTTTCACACCCTTGATCTCATTCACCACGTCCATACCTTCGACAACCTTACCAAAGACAGCATAGCCGCCGTTGCTCGGGAAATTCAGGGAGTCATTGGTCCCCACATTGATGAAAAACTGGGCGGTGGCGCTGTTGGGATCGTTCGTGCGGGCCATGGCGATCGTGCCCACGTCGTTCTTAAGTCCGTTCTGGCTCTCGTTCTTAATGCCCTCTCCGGTTTTCTTCTCAACCACCTTGCCATCGTCCACGGCGAACCCGCCGCCCTGAATCATGAAACCATCGATCACACGGTGAAACACTGTGCCGTCATAATGCTTGTCGCCCACGTACTTGAGGAAATTGGCAACCGTGACAGGCGCCTTCTCCGCGTTAAGCTCGATCACGATGTCGCCCTTGTTGGTCTTCAGACGAACTCTCTCGGACGAATCCGCCGCAGGTGCTGCATCGCTCTCAGCTGGAGCGGGTTTTTCGGCGTTGCAGGAGCCCAGCAGGGCGAGGCCGACCATCGATAGGAGCGCGATTCTTCGTTTCATCGGGATCAGAACTAGGCAGTTTCCCTCGGCTTGGCAAGCGGAGTTGCTCGCTGAAAACGAAACAGACGCGGGCTGTTTCCAACCCGCGCCTGGCAATTCATACATTCTACCAACAGAATCTTCAGGGAAATCGGCCGTGAGGCGGGAGCCCCCCGGTTTCCGCGGAATCTCTCGGACGATCCTCCTGCAGATCCTGCTTCGTGGTTTGGAGCCGACGGCAAGCCGCGCGGATTCATCCCCTCGAAGGCTACGATAATAAGCGGCTTCTACTCCGCTCGAACAGGGTTTTGATTACCGAAAAACGGCCACAATTCTACTTTCCTCTTTGGGATTCTTGAAAATTCTTTGTGTTAGTGAGCAAATACAGAAAGGCGCGGACCGTTTCCGGTCCACGCCCTCTTAGGACACATCCCCCCAAAGTGTCTCCGGCTTAATTTCGAGCGCAAGGCGGGTTTCCCCCCGGATCCGCCATTTCAACATCGAACCAATACTCGGAGACTAAGGATATGTCGCCAAAGCTCTGCTTCCGCTTACGCCGATGCATTGCCTTGGGTGCTAATAAGATATACCCAACTTTCTTCGATGAAAGCTTTTAGGTATCCGAAAAACGGCCATCGTTACCCTAAAACGGCCAAAGTCGGAAATATCTCGGTTTCTGACTAAGCGGCTTGTGAATTATCGGCAAAAACAGCAGAGTTGCGCCCAGCTCAACTCACGAATGGAACTCAACCAGACTAAATCCTCCCATAGCGTAATCACCTGCCGGAATAGCCAAGGCACCGAACTCACAGCGAATCTCCTGCGCATCAAACGCTATTCGGTGGTCTTCGAAGTTTATAATCCTTATAGCATCCTGCAGCTGTCCGAAGTCCTTTCGGATTTCCGGATCATGGCCTCACGGCGCCTGCTCTACAACGGCAAGGCGGTCGTCAGCAACCTTCTCAACACGGGGATCGTTCTCGTCTGCGAGGCGATGTTGGACGAGGGCTGGGTGGAGGTTGATTTCCTTGCGGGAATCACTGCAGATCTGGCGCACAACGCCACCAACATCGACCTTCGCTCGCAGTTCGGGGACTTCATGACTGAGTGGAAGATCGGCAACCACGTCCAGGATCCATTCAAGCTCGTCGTCGCCGATCTCTCCAGCATGCTCGCAGGCGTCCAGCACTGGCTGACCGGTATCGATGTCGGCATCCGAACAACAGTAACGCGGCGGAGGGAAGATCTTGAGCGGGAGATTTTTTCGAAGGTCGAGGCCCGCGTGGTCGAAGAGGTCGTGCCCTCAATGGAGCGTTTCGAGAAGGTGGCGTTGGAAGTGGGCGAAGCGGAAATCGCCGTCCATAAGTCCTACGTGCGGCGGCAGCTCCATCCCATTGTCCTCTGCTCCCCTTTCCTCTTCCGCACCTACACCAAACCGCTGGGCTACGCGGGAGATTACGAAATGGTAAACATGATGCTGCGTGATCCCTACGAGGGATCCTCGGCGTTCGCCAAAATTCTTAATTTTGCTCTGCTGAACACCGAGCCCGTCGTCGCCCACCGCAACCGGATCGACTATCTGGTGAACATGCTTCGCAGCGAATGCGGCAAGCGCGTCTCCAAAGGAAAAACGCGCGTCTTCAACCTCGCGTGCGGACCGGCGGTGGAGGTTCAGCGTTTCCTGCGAGATTGCGATGAGAGTGATCTTGCGGAGATCGATCTCCTGGATTTCAATGCCGAAACTTTGGAATACACCAAAGCCCGGATCAATGAAGCGCGCATGAGCGGCGGCCGCGAAACTCAGGTCCGCTATTTCCAGCGCTCGGTTCATCAGCTGCTGCGGGCGGCGACACAGGGCGGAGAAGAAACCTTTACGAACTACGATGTCGTCTACTGCGCCGGGCTTTTCGATTACCTCTCCCAGCGCGTGTGCAAACGTTTGGTCGAGCTGTTCTGCACCATGGTGCGGCCGGGCGGACGTGTAATCGTCACCAACGTCGCCGCGAACAATCCGCGCAAAGCTTGGATGGAATACGTGATGGAGTGGAACTTGATCTACCGCGACGAGGCGGAAATGGAGGATCTGATCCCGGACAACCACCCGGTCTCCTCGAGCTCGGTGAAAGCGGATTCCACCGGCGTGAATCTCTTCCTCGATATCGAAATTGGCAACCGCTGAGTCAGAACCGGCGGGCTTGACCGGAGCCGTCCTGCAATCGTTCCGAAAGTACGAACGCGAGGTTTCGGTGGTCAACGCCCGCCATGCTGCCGTGCTCGCCGCGATCTTCATGGTGGCTGGCGCGAGCCTCGACATCATCGTTTTTCCGGAATACCTGAGCTTGTTTCTGATCATCCGGGCCATTTGCAGCGTCCTGCTCGTCCTCGTCTATCTGGACCTGAGAAGCGTTGGTGGCGCCCGTCGCGGCGACTTCGTGGCGGGCTGGATCGCCCTCCTGCCGCTGATTTCGATCTGCGTGATGATTTATTTCACCGGCGGAGGGAACTCCGTCTATTACGCGGGTCTCAACCTCGTCCTCGTCGGCCTGTCGCTCCTGCTGCGCTGGAGTTTCTGGCGCTCCGTGACAATGACGATCATCTGCGCCACATGCTACTCCGTGAGCATCTTCCTTTCGCCTGCTGAAACGGAACTGCGGATCCTTTACAACAACAGCTACTTCCTCTTCGTGACATCGGTTTTCGTTATCGCAGGAAGCTATTTTTACGAACGGCTGCGGCTCAGCGAATTCGTGCTCCGTGCGGAGGTCGAAAAGTCGCGTGAAATCTTGCGCTCCCAATACGAACGCCTCGGCGAGCTCGACGAGGCAAAAACCCGCTTCTTCGCAAACATCAGCCACGAACTCCGCACCCCTCTCACCATTATGCTGGGGATCACCGAACGCCTCGGTCACGTGCTCAAACCCGGGGAAAAAGATTCTCAGATCGGAGAAATGATCCGCTTGCTGGGCCAAAACGGCCTGCGCCTGATGAAACTGATCGACGATCTCTTGGATCTGGTCCGCTTCGATACCGGCCACGCTGACCTCAATTTCCAGCCCACGCCGGTCAAAGCACATTTCGAGGGACTGATGAAATCGCTGAGGCATGTATCCCAGAACGACAACGTCGCGCTGCTTTGGACATGCGAAACCGTGCATCCTGGTATCCTTCTCGACCGCGACAAATTCGACAAAGTGGTACTGAACCTAGTCATCAACGCCATCAAGTTCACCCCCTCCGGTGGAAATATCGACGTCGAGCTGAACATCTCCCACAACCGCTTGGATCTTTCCGTCAAAGACACCGGCGTCGGAATCCCCAAGGAAAATATTGAGCGGATTTTCGACCGCTTCTGGCAGGTGGATACCTCCTCCACCCGCAAGTTCCAAGGGTCCGGGATCGGGCTCGCGCTGGTGCGAGCGGTCGCGGAATCCTTGGGAGGCGAGGTCGGTGTCGCCAGCAGGATCGGGAGCGGAACGCAGTTCAGGGTAAGCTTCCCTATCGAACCCAGCGGCCTCCCCCCCGCCGCAGAAGAGGGCCCCCTCACCGGAAAAGGTATTGTCGAGATGCACCGTCAGGCCGCATTGGCCTTGCCCGCCAAAACACGCAGAAAAGAGGATTCACGGACGGTGCCAGACGGCCACCCGCCGCCTCAGATCGGCGTCCGCAACAGCGACGCTAGACCGCTGGTGCTCATCGCCGATGACGAGCCGGACATCCGTCGCTTTCTGATTATGCAGCTCGACAACGTCGAGGTCGTAGAAGCCAGTGATGGAGCCGAAGCCCTGGAGCTGGCGAAGCTCCATCGCCCGCAGATCGCCCTGCTCGATTACATGATGCCGGAGCTCGATGGCGTGGAGGTCTGCCGCCGCATTCGCGAAAACCACTCCACCCGCGATACCGCCGTCATCATCCTTACCGCACGAGCGGACGAGCGCACCAAGCTCGACGCCCTCCAGGCCGGAGCCAGCGACTTCCTCACAAAACCGTTCTCCACCGCAGAACTCGCACTGCGGCTGCAGAACCAGATCCTGATGGGCCGCTTCCGCAGGGAGATGGCGGACATGAACCGCGACCTCCAGATCGCCCTGGAGAAGATCAAGGAGAACGAGGTGCTGATGCTCCGCAATGAGAAGCTCTCCGCCCTCGGCCGGATGAGCGCCGGTATCATTCACGAGATCAACAACCCGTTGAATTATGCCAACGCCGGCCTTCACGCCTTGGCCACTCTCAAAGACCTTTTACCCCAGGAAGAGCAAACGGAATACGAGGACACGCTCAAAGACATCAGAGAAGGCATCGGCCGGGTCTCCCAGATCGTGATCGACCTGCGTCAGTTCACCCGGGACGAGAAAGCTGAATCTCCCAAAGATACCATGGATCCCTGCGAAATCGTGCAGCGGGCGATCCGAATGATGAGCCACCAGCTCGGCTCCAACATCCGTATCCGCTCTGTGGCCAATTACGCGCCACCGATCCTTGCCAACTCCAACCAGCTGGTCCAAGTCTTCATCAACCTTTTCCAGAACAGCGTTGATGCGATTCGTGAAAGGGCGTCCAAGGAGCCGGGGCTTGAGGGCACCATTGACATCTCCATCAACGACGAAGGCGGCCGCGCCCTGATAGTCGTCCGCGACAACGGCATTGGTATTCCTGCGGAAGATTTACAAAGGATTTTCGATCCTTTCTTTACATCGAAAGACGTTGGACAGGGAATGGGTCTGGGCCTGTCCATCACCCACCAGATTCTCCACAGCCACGGGGTGACCATCGAAGTGCAAAGCCAGCCTTGCGAGTTCACCAAAATCAACCTGCTCTTTCCCGTTCCTAAACCAGACCATCAGGAGGACCAGGAACCCATCTTCTCGGAAACACCCGACCAGCCGATTCTAACAATAGATTAAAGTCAACATCATGAGCTCAGAAAACGACACTTACGACTACCAACGTCACGCCATTCTATTTGTGGACGACGAAGCCAATTCCCGCAAATATTTCCAGCGCCTGTTCGGACGCAAGTTTCGCATCCTTGAGGCCGAGGACGGCGTTGAAGCCCTCAGCGTCTTCCGCGCACACGCTGACGAAATTGGCATCATTGTCACCGACCAACGGATGCCAAACGAGACGGGTGTTGGCTTTCTTTCCAAGATCGCCAGCGACTATCCGGACGTAATCAAAATCCTCTCCACCGCCTATGCCGATATCGACGCCGCCATCGGCTCGGTAAACCAAGGCGGCATCTTTCGCTACATCACCAAACCCTGGGACATTCCGGAGCTCGAAATCACCCTGCGGCGCGCGATGGAGTTCTACATCATCAAGCAGGAACGTGACGCTCTTATGGGGGCCAAAATGCTCGCCATGGGCAACGTGCTCCTCGCCAACCGCCTGGCCGCCTTTGCCTTCGTTCCGGTTTGCTCCGGAATCGCCTGCCAAAACGCCGCCGAAGCCATCGCCTCTTTCATCCGCCTCGCCATCTCATCGCCCGGCTTCGCCTCGGATCCGAGGACCGTTGTTTCCACGCCGGATTTGTCGCTGCTACACTCCCGCCAGATCGAGCTGGCAAGCCACCTAGAGCGCAAGCTGCCAAAGACACTGCAACAGGAGAATCTTAACAGCAGACTCAAGCTACTCACCGACACCCTGCGCAATGCCGGTGCCAGCGGCGTGACAATCAGCGACGACGGCACCCAGCTTCGCGCTGAAAGCGATCCCACCCCGGACCTGCTCCAAGCCATCTTGGGCAATGAAAGCTCTGGTGACACCTCCGAGCACGCCATCGATGCTCTCGCAGCCGTTATGGCCGTCTATGATGCAGGCCACACCCTCACCCGGCGCCGCTCCTCACCTCTCCATCTTGAGATATCACCCCGCGCCGTCCACGGCAGGAACTCCACCTCCGGGGCGGGCTCCGAGACTGCTAAGTGGCTCATGGAAGATGAGCTGCTCGTTTCCGCAGCGCTCGGCATCATCTGACGCAATTGTCACAACTACTTTAAATTCTTGACCTTACGTCCGTGCGTGCGTTAGGTTCACGCTCAATGGCAGTCGACACCGCAGATTCCAGGATTACGCAGCAGAACGGGCAAATACTCTACATCTCATGGTTTGGAGAAAGGATTCCCCTCTCAAGCCTAGCGTTCGAGTCGCGCTACAGGATCGACACGCTGTGCGCCAACCTGGATGTTTCCCCCCGCCATTTCCGTAGGCTGTTCTCTACCGCCCTTGGTATCTGCCCGAAAAAATGGCTGAAAGCTGAACGGATGGTATTCGCCCGGAACCTCCTCCGCGGCGGCATGTCCATTAAGGAAGTCTCCGAACAACTCGGCTTCGCCGCTCAAAAGGAATTCCACCGCGAGTTCCGCGAATACTACAGCCTCGCCCCCTCCACCTTCCGCACCCGGGAAACCGAGCGAGTCATGGCGAGGCTCGGCTGGGCGGTCTGAGAGCAACCCGATCAGTTCAGCCTTGGAGATGCTCCTGAGGCTAGAACCTGTAACGAACCGACAGATTCACCGCGTGGTTCAGCGTTTCATAATCACCGTCGGCTGTTTCTCCAATCAAAGAGGATGATCCGCTCCCGGAGACACTACGGCCGGGATTGTAGGCAAAGTGATAACCTAGCGCCCACCCGAAACGTTCCCCGAGCCGCCCGAAGCCAATGCTGCCCAGGTGTAAGTTCGCGTCGGGATTCAAGGGGGAGAATGTCGCGTCCGGCACGGAATTCTCGCTGTAGATATAGCCGACACTGACAAAGAAGCCCCCTGACAGCTGCCGCGTCACACCGAAGTTGTACATAAAGCTCGATTTGTAGCGGAACGAGAACACCTGATCTCCGCCAAAAGTCCCTCTTAAAGTGGAGTCATTGACGCTGTCCCAGTCCGTCCAGTCTAGGTTGAACTCCAGGTTCCATTTCTCCGTGGGGCGATAGGAAACACCTCCGACAACGTGCATCGGGAAGTCGAAGGAGGCGCTCGTCTCGCGCTCCTGATCATAAGGAAAAGCTTCGGATTCTCCTTCGTAACCGATTTCTGTCTTGGAGCGATAGTTCAAGCCAAACGACCACTTCTCGTGGGGCTGCCAAAGCAGTCCGAGGTTGAAGCCGACGTCAAACCCGTCACCATTGAACCTGAACTGGTCCCCCGGAGCGGCGATGCCCCGCGAAAGCTCCACCTCGGAATAGTTCAAGGTGATCCCGCCGGCGAGGGAGAGGCAGGGAAGCAACTGATATGCCACCACCGGATTCGCACTGAGATAGAGCAAACTACCGTCCTGCGCCAGCGTCGCAAAAGGATTGCTAGTGCCATAATCAATTCCCAATCCATAAGGCACGTAAACACCCAATCCATAGGAGAAGGCCGATTCCCCCGGGGAGTAAACGTAATGAAACTGGGGCACAGCCTGAGCGCTCGAATCGGTTCCCGCCGTGCTACCGGTGAGGGAGGTGTAGTCCACTCCTGTGGAAATCAGATAAGCGCCGATGCTGAGATGGTGACCCTCAAGCTGCGTGATCCCCGCTGGGTTGTAGTAAATGGCCGAGGGATTGTCGGCTGTTGCAGCAAAAGCGTTGCCCCGCGCGATCCCCTCGGCATCCTGATTGGGGAGACGAAAACCGACGGCCTGGACCTCACCCGCCACAAAAGGCAGAAGTGCCAGAGCAGAACGACGTATTACAAATTTCATACAGGTGAAGAACGAGACGTTTCAACAGTGCCCTGAGAGAGCATCGGAAAATCCAGCTCGATCTCACGGACCCAGTCATTCATCCACTTTTCCGCAACCGCAGGTGATGTGGTGAGCTCCGGGTGAATCTGCAGAGTGAGGCTAAGGGATTCTTGAAACGTGACGCATCCGGCGCCGATCATTTGACACCGCAGAACCGGCGGGGCAAAAAGCCAAGGTCCCGGCCGTTTCACCGGTGCCAGCTTCTTCTCCTGATCCCAAATTCCTAGATTGGAGAAACCGCCCACGCTCCACTGTGAGGTCGCTCGGTTGGTCCGGATCAGATAGCGTTTTATTCGTTCACTGGTGAAGCGCGTAATGGCAAATCCCTTCCAGTGCGCCCAGTGTCTACCCTTTTTCAGCTGTGCGTAGATCTGCCGATGCACCGCCCGGACATCGTCCGAGGCATAGATACGGATCGCAATGTAGCTTGAATGATTCCCCAGCCGATCCCCTTGATCAATTTTTCCCCTCAGATTCACCGGAACCATCCAAGGAACCGCGGACGAGGGATCTTTCAGCGCAGGCCTCACGGTGCGGTCCAAATACTTCAGCAGCAGAGAGTTCACGGTCGCTCCTCTGGCCCGCGCAGCGCGGCGGATTCGCCGAGTCTCTTCTTCCGAAAACACGTGCCAAGCCACCGCTGGTGCCGCCTTGCCGTTATGATGTCCCGGCTGCTCACGCCCCAGTTCTTTCCATCCAAGCACCCGTCTCGGAGCAAGCATGGCCGGCAACGCTCTAAAAAAAGACCTCCACGAAGCCGACGCCGGGTGGGTGATCTCCGGCAGTTTTTCAATCGTGAGGCCCTCCTCCTGCAGAAGATCCACAAACCCCCCGATACCATCGTACGTAGTGTGGGGTCTGTAGAACCACTCCACCTCTTGACTCACCGGATCCACATGACCGAAGCGGATACCCACGAATTCTCCCTCATCTTCGAACGCCCGGAACCACGGACCTACCTGATCGGTGCTCATACTTGAAGCGTCGGATAAAGATGGGGTCGGCAAGGTAACAGACATAGCTTCAACGCTTTACGCAAGCAATCTCAAAATTTGACCACTGCGGCCACGCCCCTAGCGGGGCGCTTCCGGCTTCACGCAGGTGCCCAAAAACAACCCTTCAATACACTGGTGCCCCGTCGTTGTATTCCTGGTATTCTCCGGCACCGTCCGCACTTTGGGATTCTTCGATTTTTTGCTTGGCCCAATGGAAACCCTCCTTTCCATCACGCCAGAGGCCAATCGTTGTGTTGCAGGAGCTAAGGAGGAAGGTCGAGAGGCAAAAGGCCACAGCCAGAACGGTTTTCATGGCGTGGAGGCTAACAGGAAAATTTCCTTAAGTAAACCTGATTTTAAAGCTCCCCAAACGAACTTTACTCTAGAGTCTATTTCCGCCAAGGGCAGCAAGTTACCAGGTTTTCACGATGCGATTGTCTCCCGGCTGCCCTAAACTGTACACTGCAACTCGGCGCCCTTTGAGATCTACTGGTGAACCTCCTGCCGGCGCAACATTCAAACTCTCATCATAATCGTAATCCAAGACGATATAATATGGTTGCCCCCACGGATCATACAGCCCCGCGATGTCGCCGGCCACGTAGACAGCGCCGTCGCGATTGCCGCTCTTCGCCTCTTTTACAGTCAGAAAACGAAGCTTCCGTGGATTCTGAACGGAAGCTCCGGCACTTGGAGGCAAGAGGGCTTCGAGCAAAGCTACTCCAGAGTTGTCGTCTTTGTCAGTAGTGAATTCTGCATCCTCAACAGTCCCAGCAGCACTTGGATCTGGGAGAGCCGAATACTCCGTATAAAACTGTTCCACTGCCGTCGCGACCGACGTCGCTGTAGCCTGGGCCGTTACCCTCCGGGCGTTGGTCAAGGCCTTATTCGCTCCTGCGAAGCCAGCAGCCGCGAGGACCGCGATGATCGTAATGACGACAAGAAGCTCCACGAGAGTGAAGCCTTTGCGGGAAGTGGTGTGAGATGGGATTTTCATAAGTTGGATTTGAATCGTTCGATTTCGGGACTGCACGTGGCCCGAAATCAAGCATAGACAAGGTATTTACCTAGCGCTTCATCAACGGGAAGGCAAACGAATTTCTGGCCAGGGCCTTCACTTTGATTGCTCCAGCATTCGGAGCAGAGGCAATTCAGCGCGCTTGCGGATCTCCTCGTCCATCTCGACACGGGGCGAGAGGTCCCGAAGGCAGTTGCGAAGCTTCTCCATGGTGTTCATTTTCATGTAGCGGCAGTCGGCGCAGGCACAGCGGTCGGTCGGCCCCGGGATGAGGTTCTTGTCCGGACACTCCCTCTTCAGCCGGTGCAGCATGCCACTTTCAGTGACGACGATGATGTCTTTCACCGGCGCGTTCTTGCAGTAGTGGACCATCTTTTCTGTAGAGCAGACCTCGTCGGCTAGGAGTCGCACCGCCTGGGTGCACTCCGGGTGGGCGACGACCAAGGCGTCCGGATACTCGCTTTTGATCCGGTTGATCGAATCCCGCGTGAATTCCACGTGAACATAGCAGGCACCCTGCCAGAGATCCATTTTCCGACCTGTCTGCTCCATCACCCATGCCCCGAGATTAGCATCTGGAACGAAGAGGATCGGCCGGTCGGGTGGAGCTTGGTTGACGATCTTCACCGCGTTTCCAGATGTGCAGATCACATCACACAGCGCCTTCACTCCGCCGGAGCAGTTGATGTATGCGATGACGTAGTAGTTTTTTTGAGCGTTCGCCGTCAAATAGGCTTCAAGCTGATCAGCCGGGCAGGACTGCTCGAGCGAGCAGCCGGCGTCTTTGTCCGGGAGCACCACGATCTTGTTCGGGTTCACGATCTTGGCCGTCTCGGCCATAAAATGAACCCCGCAAAATACGATTACTTCCGCATCGGTCTCCTTCGCCTGATAGGCGAGGCCCAGCGAATCACCGACATAGTCCGCGACGTCCTGAATGTCCCCGGTCTGGTAGTTGTGGGCCAGGATGATCGCATTCCGCGCGCGCTTCAGTTCTAGAATCTCGTCTTTTAAATCGAGGGCAAGCTGCATGGCGGAATCTTTGCGCCGCTCAAGGAACATGCAAGAGCCAATCAGGCCGGAGGCTCCTCTCCACTCCCATCCACCACTTCCATCTTCCCCGTATGTTTCGCACCTTTCCGGACGATCAGGCCAGCAGCCCGAGCCAAACCTTGCAGATGAGCTTTTTTCTCTAGGGTAATGGTGCCGGAACAGGAAATCTGTGCCTTGACCTGCCCATCGATAAACACCCGCTGGGCGTGAACTTCGCCCTGAATTTCCACCACCGCCCCTCGCTCCACGCGGAGTTCCCGGCACCTCATGTTGCCGATGACTTTGCCATGGCTTCTGATCCGCAAATCTCCGGAGCAATCGACTGGTGCCTCCAGCACCCCGAGGACAGTTAGATCATGACACTGCACCTTCACGCCAATGATGGATCCTCCTTTCAGAATCGTCACATCACCGCGGGTTTGAATTCGCCGCCGCCAAGGATGATCGATTTCGTAATCCCGCAAGCTAATGTAACCTCCGCACTTCGCGCACTGGCTGGATTGTGCCTCTGGAACCACTTCGAGAATGCTGTCGCAATGGTAACAGCTCACCGATCGCTTCTCCGTCTGGCGCCGGAACAGCTTCTTGAACAGATCGATGCGAGAATCCCGCTCCTTCTTCTTCGGGGTGATTGGTCCGACGGTCGGGTGCTCCACAGGCGGATTGCCTTCGGTTGCAAGACGAGTGGCATACTTTGGCCGCACGACAGGCTTACCGTCTTGGATGTCCATGTGTTGACCACATTCCCGGCAAAGGGTGGAGATCACCATTGAAGGTTCCATCTGGTGATGGTTGCACTGCGGACAAACTAGTTCGATACGCCGACTGTTTGATTCAACACCCATCACCTCGGTTACCCCAATTTATAAAACGGAACCTCTACAGGGTCACTTGCTCGCCAGGGCTGGCTGAGTCGAGGAAGGCGAACTCTGGTTGGACTTCGAGTCGCCTTGGGGTTGGGCACCTTGAGAAGGAGTGCCCACAGTGGACTTACCCACGAAAATGGCTCCTGCTTCGATCGTGAGAGTCTTGGTTTTGATATCCCCCACAACCTCTGCGCTGGATTTCAGCTCGACGCGGTCGGTGGCGGTCATGTTCCCGTGAACCTTGCCGTAAACGACGACGGTTCCGGTCTTGATCTCCGCTTTAAGGCGTGCGTTTTCGCCAACTGTGAGGTTTCCTGTGGATTGGATGTCGCCCTCGATTTTTCCGTCTACGATCAGATCGTCATTGAATTTGACGGTCCCTTTGATCTCAACGTCCGAGGAAAGAACATTGCGGGTGTTCCCGCTGGAAGGCCTGGACGACGCTGGCGCAGGGCTCGAGTTCATGCCTTGGTTGGGGCTACTGGAGTCCCTGTAACTCGGTGCCGGAGCTTGAGGAGAACGCTCTTCAGGAGTGGTTAGCGATGGCTTCTGTGGTTCGCTTGCTTCTTGGCCGATAACTTTCTTAAACACGCCGAAAAGTAAGATTCATCTCGCTCGGATGTCAATGTGATTTACCCGATTATTCGGCATCCGCCGCCGCCGGTTCCTCGGCGGGAAACGGCGGAGCCTCCGCTCCCATTGCCCCACCTTGTTTCACCGCGTCGATCAGGTCTTCCATGGAGGCGTCGCCCAGCGGAACCTCGATCTCGGCTTCACCTTCAAGAGCATCTTCGGACAGTTTCACTTCCGGAACTTCGATCGTCGCGGCCACCTCCACAGGCATCTGCGCCTTCAACAAAGCCAGGCGCTCCATTGCTTCGCTGGCAAGCGCGCTGCCGGGATGTTCGCGTTCAACGGCCTCGTAGGCTGTCGCGGCGGCTTCGACATTTCCTTCCGCAATCTCAATATCGCCAAGCGAGATCCAGGCGTAAGGTGCCAGATAACGCGAGGCAGGATCCTCAGTCAGATCACGGAAATACCCTTTTGCTTCCTCCACTTTACCCTGCGCCAGAAGTTTCGAAGCGAGGCTGGCCTCGGCACTGGACCGGGCCGGATGATCGCGACCACCCTCGACGAAAGCCCGCAGTGTGGCGATCGCTTCATCCTGCTGGCCGTCCCCCCACTGCTTCTCCGCAAGCAAAACCTTGGAGCTGTAAGCGGCGGCCGTCCCTTCGTGATTCTTCACCACCGACTGCAGATCGGAAATATCCTCCGCCTGGCTCAGCAGCGCGCCTGCCGATTGTTCACCACTCTCCTGCACCCCATCATAAATCACGTAGGCGATTGCGAAAATCACGAGCAACACTGCCAAGGCGATGATCTTCATCTGGTGCTTGTCTAGGAAAACCTCCAAGGCCGGCGGCTCTTGAGAAATCTCCCCAAGCGGGCTTCCGGACGATGAGGTAGTTGCGTTATTTTCGAGCATAAAAAATTTCGCCGACAAGGCGGGTGCCCATGCAAGCCACCCCCGCCCCTTAAATCAACCGCATAATCAGCAATCTCTCCACAGTTCTTCACAACCTCTTTCACCTCCGCCCTCTGGACTCTCGACATTCCCCGCCCCAACATCTGCAATCCGCTAAGTTACATGTCCGACTCCTTCGTCCACCTCCACCTTCACACCGAGTTTTCCCTCCTTGATGGCATGATCCGCACCAAGGAGCTTGCCGCGCGCGCCGCCGAGTTGGGCATGCCCGCCGTCGCCATGACCGACCATGGCAACCTCTTCGGCGCCATCGAGTTTTACCAATCCTGCAAGAAGGCCGGGGTCAAACCCATCCTCGGCTGCGAAATCTACCTCGCTCCAGAAAGCGCCGCGGATAAACGCAAGATCCTCAACCGCAAGAGCGCCACTCACCTCACCCTGCTCGCCGAAACCGACGAAGGCTGGAGAAACCTCTCGAAACTTACCTCGATTGGCCACCTTGAGGGTTCCTACAACGGCAAGCCCCGCGTCGATCGCGAGATCCTCCGTACCCATTCTGCCGGCATCATCTGCCTCTCCGGCTGCATCTCCGGCCCGGTCAACGAGTGGCTGTTGAAAAACGAGCCCGAACGAGCTCTCGAAGCCCTCACTGAGCTCCGCGACATCTTCGGCCAGAACAACCTTTTCGTCGAGCTCCACAACCACGGCCTCGAAGCCCAGCTCACCGTCCTGCCCCAGCTCATCGGCCTCGCGAAACAGTTGAATCTCCCGGTCGTCGCCGCCAACGACGTCCATTTCCTCCACCGCTCCGACCACGAGTCCCACGACGTCATGATCTGCATCGGCACCGGCTCCATGGTCATCGATGAAGACCGGATGCGCTACACACCCGAGGTCCATTTCAAGACAGCCGAGGAAATGCGCCAGATTTTCAAAGACCTTCCCGAAGCCTGCGACAACACCCTCGTCATTGCCGAGCGCTGCAACGTCACCATTAAGCTCGACTCCACCTCCTCGGAAAAATACCCGCAGTTCCCCACACCCGACGGTTCCCCCCGCGAGGAGTATCTGATGAAAATCTGCCAGGACGGCCTGGAAAAACGCTACGGAAAAGAAAAAGCCGACTCCCCCGAAGTCGCCGAGCGTTTGAAATACGAGGTCGATACCATCAACAGCCTTGGCTTCGCCTCCTACTTCCTCATCACCGCCGACTTCATCCAGTGGGCGCGCGACAACGATATCCCCGTCGGCCCCGGTCGTGGCTCCGCCGCGGGCTCCCTCGCCTCCTACGCGATGGGCATCACCAATATCTGCCCGCTCCAGTTCGGCCTGCTCTTCGAGCGTTTCCTCAATCCCGAGCGCGTTTCCCCTCCCGACGTCGATATCGACTTCTGCCAGTCCCGCCGCGCCGAAGTCATCGACTACGTCCGCCAAAAATACGGCGAACGTTCCGTTTCCCACATCATTACTTACGGCACCATGGGCGCGAAGTCGGTGCTCCGCGACGTTTCCCGCGTCATGGGCATCTCCTACGGCGAGGCCGACCGCATCGCGAAAATGATCGAGGCGAAGCCCGGCATCACCCTCGCCAAAGAATGGGAGGCCAAGGCCGAGCTGCGCGAGTTGATCGAATCCTCCTCCACCTACAAAGAACTCTGGTCCTACGCCCTCAGGCTTGAAGGCATCAACCGCAACGTCGGAGTCCACGCCGCCGGAGTCGTAATCGGCGACCGCCCACTTGATGAGCACGTCCCCCTCACCCGCGGTAACGAGGGCGAAGTTGTCACCCAGTACGACATGGGCGCGATCACCGAGGTCGGCCTTTTGAAAATGGATTTCCTCGGCCTCAAAAACCTAACTGTCATCCACGACGCCGTCACTCATATCCG
This sequence comes from Akkermansiaceae bacterium, assembly GCA_041748235.1. Taxonomy (GTDB): domain Bacteria; phylum Verrucomicrobiota; class Verrucomicrobiia; order Verrucomicrobiales; family Akkermansiaceae; genus Luteolibacter. Next base: position 32,206 of record JBGTDO010000142.1, read on the forward strand.
CAAACACATCCCGGACTTCGACATCGAAAAAATCCCCCTCAGCGATGAGCCAACCTTCGACATGCTCAACCGAGGCGAGACCATGGGCGTGTTCCAGCTTGAGTCCGGCGGCATGGTCGAGACCTGCAAAAAGTACGAGATCCGTAGTATCGACGACATTATTGACCTTATCGCCGTCTATCGCCCGGGAGCGATGCAGTTCATCGACCAGATGCTCGATGTGAAAAAGGGCAAGCCCGCCATGTACGAGCACCCTCTCCTGGAGAAGGTCTGCGGCAACACCTACGGCGTCATGATCTATCAGGAGCAGGTGCAGAACGCCGCCAAACTCCTCGCCGGCTACACCCTTGGCGGTGCCGACCTTCTCCGCCGCGCGATGGGAAAAAAAGATGCGAAAAAAATGGCGGAAGAGCGCGCCAAATTTGTCAAAGGAGCCGCCGAGACGAACAAGATTGGCGAGAAACTGGCGAACAAGATCTTCGAGAAAATCGAGATGTTCGCCGGCTACGGTTTCAACAAGTCCCACTCCGCCTGCTACGGCCACATCTCCTACTGGACCGCCTATCTCAAGGCGAACCACGCTGTCGAATTTATGGCCGCACTCCTTTCCAACGAGGTAAACAACACCGATAAGATCACCGTCTTCGTCGCCGAATGTCACCGCATGGGCATCGAGATCCTGCCGCCCAACCTCAACAAATCCCTCCTCCGCTTCGCACCCGAGGAACGCCCCGGCGGCACCCGCGCCATCCGCTACGGCTTGGCCGCCATCAAGAACGTCGGCGAGGCCGCCATGGCAACCGCCATCCGCGAGCGCAACGAGAACGGCGACTACAAATCGCTCGAAGACTTCTCCTCCCGCCTCGATTCCAAAGTCATCAACAAACGCATTCTCGAAAACCTCGTCAAAGCTGGAGCGCTTGATTGGACCGGCGAGAACCGCGCCACCATGTTCACCCGCTTGGAGCAGGTCGTTGCCTCAGCCTCCTCCGCCCAGCGCGATCGCGCCTCCGGCCAGGTTTCTCTTTTCGATGCCATGGACTTCGCGCCACCGGCCGCCAGCGAACGATCATCTACTATGAACGCAGTGGAAGAATGGTCGAAGGACGACCGCCTCGCTCATGAAAAGGAACTCCTCGGCTTCTACGTCACCGGGCACCCCCTAGACAAATTCCGCGGCATCCTCGATTCGGACAAATACAACCGCATCGGCCTCATCGATGAAATCGAGCTGGAAAACCCGCGCGAGCGTTACCCCATCGCCGGCATGATCCGCAGCATGGAGACACGCATGACGAAAGCGGGAAAACCCTTCGGCATCCTCACAATTGAGGACTTCACCGGCTCCTGCGAAGTCATGCTCTGGAGCGAAACTTTTACCCCCGCGCGTGACTCTGGCATGCTTGTCCCGGGAAACATAATCCGCCTCAAGGTCGGCATCCAAATCGATGACCGCACCGGCGGCCGCCGCCTCACCGGGGGCAGCATCGACGAGCTCAAGCCCAAGCGTTCCAGCAACGGCAAAGGCCCGCTGGAACTCCTCCTCTGGACACACCAACACACCGATCGCGATCTCGCTGAGATCCACTACCAGCTCACCGAGCACCCCGGTCCAACCGCTGTCCTGCTGCATTTCCAAAACTCCGCCGGCAAGCGCCTCAGCCTCCAACCCGCCGTGAAATTCTTTGTCAAACGGACACCCGAACTTCTCCAATCCCTCGACCGCTTCATCGAATAGCCAAGTGGGGGCGATCTTCGGTCGCCCACTCTTCTCGCCACCAGCCGAACAGCGAAGTGCGCGAGGAGAACATTTCGAGCTTCTTTAAAACCTCGGAGAAAAGGAGACCACAGAGCAGGACTGAACTCTAGGATTAGGGGAAAAAAGCCGGAGATCTTCATCCTGTCACAAGGTACCGACCTCAAGACTCAGGCACTGCAAGACCGGCAGCCTTCGCAAGTTTCACTTGGCGGCGATCGAAACTCAAAAAACGCCCACAGCCAAGCGAGAGGGCCATGGCGACGTGGAGAACGTCCAGACTGCGGGTGCCAAGTTTTTCGGAATGTCGGGCACTGAGCCGCTCCGATTCGATCAAAACAGTACTGTGGGCGGGCTCCCTGTTTTCAAAAACACCCGCATTGAGATCCGCTAGGAGGGAGTTCAGGGAATAATCTCTTTGAATCGTACTGATTTCTTTTCGAAAGACGCGGAGGCGTATCGCATTCCGAAACTCCACTTGGTTGAGCCAGGAGAAAGCGATTGGTGCGACCTGCCCGTCCATTAGCTTGCAGGCGTCTTCCGTGTTGGCATCTGGCGCATAGAGCGAACAGATGAAGCCGGTATCTGCGTAGTCGATCATCGCTCGCCGCGCTCTTCGGCCAAAAGCTCAGTCGCCGTTTTCCCGAGCACTTGGTCTCCATAAATGGATCTGAGGCGCTTGCGGAAGTCGGGCCGCTGGCCGCTGCGCTGGTTCTCAGACTCCACAGGCTTGAGGACAGCAACAGGCCGGTTGCGCCGACGGATTTCCACCGACTCGCCCAACGCGATGCGATCCATGAGATCAGTCGTCTCATGCCTCAGCGTGCGGATGTTTACCGATTTCATTGTGACACACTATTGCGTCACATTCTGATTATGTCAAGGAAGCAGTTACGACACGCACAACCACCATTAGATGTCTTCAGCTTGTCCTCCGTAGCTCTAGCGAAGGAAACAGGCGACCACTTCACCTCACACATCATCACGCACAATTTGAAAGACTTTGTCGGCGTCGATGCTTCCGGAGTTTCCGTCGTGACACTGAAGCATCTTATGCCTATTTTACCACCATGAGTTCTCTGAGCATCTCTATTCCAGATTCCATCTGCGAGCGAGTTGAGTCGCTAGCGCGAGAGGACGGCGTGTCGCTTGATTCTTACGTGGCCTCGGTTCTTTCCCCGCGCGTGGCTGTAGCGGAGGCGGATTCCTACATACGTCGTCGGGGTAGCCGGGGCAGCGCTCCCCAGATGTTAAATATTCCTGCCCAAGCACCCAAGATCGAGCCTGATCAAGAGGATCGCTTGGAGACAGTCCCAAACTGAGACAAGCCGCGGCGTGGAGAATATGAGAATCGCACGTTCCGCCTTTGGCTTGGATACACCCGAAAAGACCACCCGTCACCACGTCTTTTCCGAACTCAACGGGCCTTGGGAGGATTTCACTTCCGAAGAGCGGCACACGATTGTCCGGGATGTCTATGCCTGCGCGGATTTCGCCGGAATCGAGGTCCGCGCGGTCGGCGTTGGCCCGCGTTGGTTCGATCTCCTGCTCGACGTGCCTGACCAGCTCACCATGGATCGGGAGGAGATGTTCGCCCGACTCCTCGCCTATCAGAAGAAAAACATCACCTTGTCCCAACCCGCTCCCTTCGATCAAACCGATGAGAAACAATGGGGCCGCCTCGCCAAACGCTTCGGCGATCTGGGGGCGTTCATGAAGCAGGTGAAGATGCTTTGCGCCGCCCGATACCATGACGTTCACGGCGTTCGCGGAACCATCTGGACGTCCCGCTACGTCGACACATACGTGCAAACCGGCTTCCACAGCAGGATTCTCTGCGCATGGATGGACCATGCCGGCATCCGAAACAGCGAAAGCACAGATCCGGTGGACAACCCCTATTCCACTTTCGGACTCGCCTGTGCTGGCGACAAGCGCGCCCGCGGGATGATCAGATATCTTTTCGCAGAATCAGGACCATGGGCGCGGGCGAAGCGAGAATACCAACACTTCATCGCGGATACCACCACTCCGGCCGGCAAACCCAAGCGCACGATTTCAGGACTTCCTCCACTTCTCGACAGAGAGGAATTTCTCCGCGCGGACGTCCCCCATTTCCGCGGCGGCATGGCATTCGGTGATGAGGAGTTCTGCCGGAATTTCGTCGAGCAAAACCGCGCCCAATTTCCTGCGGAAAGATTGTTCGGCGGACGTCCCATCGCTGGCCAGAATGATCCCCGGCTTTGCACCGTCCGCCAGAAGGGCGATCTCAGAAAACACCTTACTTGATGTTCCGACGTGGGGAGTCAACCGGAGCCACGTGGGTTCGACGGATTATCCCGCTCCAAATCGCTTTCGTCGCTTCCACAACTCCCCAAGGCCATGCCAATCCGCCCGCGACGCTCAAGAAGATCCATGCTATCCGGGAATTCAATCCGGCATGCAACCGAACAAAAGAGCATACGACAACTCCGGCACGGCGCCTGTAGGAGGATCGAGAGGTAGCGGATGTCGGATGTGGACCGGTCCGGCCGCGATTTGCGGACTTCACTCCGGTTTCCGCTTTCAACTTCCCGAGCTGGACTGGAGGGTCGGAAGATTGGCTCCAGAATACCTTCGAGATGTCAGGACCCTTTCTCCGTGATCTCCGTCTCCTCCTCTTCCTCCGTGGAAATCAAAGCCCGATTCACTCAAAGGTATCCTATACCGGTGATCTGGGAGACCTTCGTTCGTTCCCTGACGCCTAGAGATCATAACCCGAGAAATCTCTAGCAAAATCAAGGAAAACCGAATTGTCACCCCTAGGCTTGCGTTTTGCCAAGCGCCTTTCCAAGCTTCCTTCATGCATCCTGATGTCGAGAAATTGGTAGAGGCGGGTCGAATTACCCAGCCTGTCGGAGAACGTCTTTCACAGCTCGCGCCCGGAAGTTACTGCCTGCACAAATCCTTCGGGGCCGGAAAAATCGTAGAATGGGATCTCGCTGGAAAGCGCATCATCATCGACTTTGAACACTCAAGCGGCCAAGAAATGGACCTCAAGTTCGCCATGCAACGGACCGAGTGGCTGCCTGACGACGATTTCCGCTCGGTTAAAATCGAGCAGATCGAGGAGCTGCGGAAACTCGCGAAAACCGATGCCGTCGCCCTCGTCGTTCACATCCTCGAAAGCCATGGCGGCACCATCACCGGCGAAGCCATCGAGGGCCTCGTCAGCGGCGCGGTCATCCCCGCCAAGGACTATAAAAAGTGGTGGGACTCCACCAAAAAGGCAGTCAAGGAGAGCCGCAAAGCCGTCGTCCCTACCAAGCGCACCGAGCCGATCGTCCTCCGCGCAACCAACATCACACCTGCCCAGGCGCTGCTCGCCGATTTCGAAGCCTCGAAAGATATCAAGGGTATGATCAAGGCCCTGGAAGCCATCGCGGCCGACATGGGTGCCTTCGAGCAGGACTCCGACGCGCTCAAACAACTTCTTGCCGACATCGACGACGGCGCGAAGAAAGCCGCCCGCGTCCAGCTCGGCCAAGCGATGCAGCTGATCGCCGCTCGCGATGAAGTCATCGGCGCCAACAAGACCCTTGAGCTCGATCCCGGCGCCGTCCGCCTCAGCGACCTCATTGCTGGCTCGGATCTCAACAAGATCGCCGAGGAACTCGTCGCCCTCCCCTCCACCCGCCAACGCGCCGTTTACGAAGCGTTCGAAACCGCCTTCGGTCCGGAGTGGATTGAGAAAATCGTCACCGTCTTCGACCAAGTTGGTGCACGTGGAGTTACAGAAATTGCCCGCATCCTCCAAGAGCACGGCGGGATGCCGGTCCTCATCGAGCATCTCGGCTCCGCCCTCGCCCGCCGCGCCCTCGGCCCGGATGCACTCATCTGGGTCTGCCGCGAGCGCAAAGGTGCGGCCCACGAAGTCTTCGGCGCCGATGTCGGTGCCTCGATCCTTAACCTACTGGAGAACGACCACCTTTCCGACGGCCCCCGCAAGACATCCCGCCTGCAGACCCTGCTCAATGAGGACAAAGCGCTCCTCAGCGATCTCGTCAGCGGCATGGACCTCAACGAGGCACGCAATTTTGCCCGCCGCATGCTGGATTGCCCCGTTTTTGGCGAACTGGAAAAAAAATCCCTCATGGCCCGCATCATCCGCGTCCGTCCGGAAACGGTCGATCTCGTCAGCGGCGAGAACGCCGCTAAGCGCGAGGAGCCGCTCCTGGTTTCATGGGAGTCCCTGGAAAAGAAAAAGCAGGAGCTCGAGGAACTCATCCGCGTCAAAATCCCGCAGAACCTCCAGGACGTCAAAATCGCTCGCTCCTACGGCGACCTCCGCGAGAATTTCGAATACAAGTCCTCCAAGGATATGGAGAAGTTCCTTGCTCACCGCCGTGCCGCCCTCGAGCAGGAAATCGCTCTCGCCCGTGGCACCGATTTCAAAGGAGCGGATACCAAGACTGTCAACATCGGCACCGTCGTAGTCCTTGCCGATGAATCGGGAACCGAGCAGACCATCACCGTCCTCGGCGCATGGGATTCGGTCCCTGAAAAGAAACAAGTTTCCTACCTCTCAGATGTCGGTAAGGCGCTCATGGGCCTCTCCGTCGGCGATGACGCGAAAGTGCGCGATGTCGAAACGGAGCAAATGCAAACGTTGACGATCCGCTCCATTTCCCCTTATCACGCCTGAGGAACCAACCCGTTCCCGACAATACTATGGATCTTACTACAATCATCGAAATCAGGGGCCGCGAGGTCATCGACTCACGCGGAAACCCAACCGTAGAAGTGGACGTCCACCTCGAAGGAGGTGCCATCGGCCGCGCCGCAGTTCCTTCCGGAGCCTCCACCGGCGAGCACGAGGCCCACGAGCTGCGTGATGGCGACAAGGCCCGCTACCTCGGCAAAGGCGTCTTGAAAGCAGTGGACGCCGTCAACGAGACGATTGCTCCCGAGCTCCTCGGCTACGATGCCACCGAACAAGCTTCCATTGATGCCACCATGAGCGAACTCGATGGCACTGCGAACAAGAAAAAGCTTGGTGCCAACGCCATCCTCGGCGTCTCCCTCGCCTGCGCGAAAGCAGCTGCCGCACAACTCGGCGTGCCTCTTTACAAATACCTCGGCGGGCCGAACGCCAAGGTCCTCCCCGTGCCGATGATGAACATCATCAACGGCGGCTCCCACTCGGACGCCCCAATCGACTTCCAAGAATTCATGATCGTCCCGATCGGCGCGCCGACCTTCCGCGAATCCGTTCGCTACGGGGCCGAAGTTTTCCACGCCCTCAAAAGCGTCCTGCACGACCGCGGCCTCTCCACCGCCGTCGGTGACGAGGGCGGCTTCGCTCCCAAGCTCGCGTCCGCCGAGGACGCTCTTGGCGTCATCTGCCAAGCCATCGAGAAAGCCGGCTACAAAGTCGGCGAGGACATCTCGATTGCCCTCGACGTCGCCTCCTCCGAGTTCTTCAACAAGGAAAAGGGAAAATACATCTTCCACAAATCCGACGGTTCCGAAAAAACGGCCGCCGAGCTTGTCGCCTTCTACGCTGATCTCCAAAAACGTTTCCCGATCATCTCCATCGAAGACGGTAGTGACGAAAACGACTGGGATGGCTGGAAAATCCTCACCGACCTCATGGGCAAGAACACCCAGCTCGTCGGCGACGACCTCTTCGTCACCAACTCCAAGTTCCTCCAGAAGGGCATCGACCTCGGCGTCGCTAACTCGATCCTCGTCAAAGTGAACCAGATCGGTTCCCTCACCGAGACATTCGATGCTGTCGAGCTCGCCAAGGAAAACGCCTACACCGCCGTTCTCTCCCACCGCTCCGGCGAAACGGAAGACAGCACGATCGCCGACCTCGCTGTCGCAACCAACTGCGGCCAGATCAAAACCGGCTCGATGTCACGTTCCGATCGCGTCGCCAAATACAACCAGCTCCTCCGTATCGAGGAAGAGCTTGGTGAGGACGCAGTCTTCGGTGTCAGCAAGCTCAAAGTGCTTCGCAACAGGTAACCGGTACGGGACGATTTACGATCGCTCCCTCACTCCCCCACTCAGTAAAAGCCGCGGCCACAACCGCGGCTTTTTATTTGCCCTGATAGAGAGGCGGAACGTGTTTCGCTCCAACACGCAAAAAAACCACCGGATCGCTCCGGTGGTTTCTTGTAAATCAGTTGGTTGAGCCAGCCATTAAGCGAGCGTGGACTCGTCCTTGTCTTTGTCGCACTTGCCTTTTTCGCATTTGTCGCCTTCAGCAAGGAGAGTGGCCTCGTCCTTGTCCTTGTCACACTTCTTCTTGTCGCACTTCTCGGAAAGGAGAGTGGAGTCCTCCTTGTCGTCTTTGCCTTTATCGCACTTGTCGCACTTACCGGCAACAAGAGTGGCTTCATCCTTGTCGCACTTCTCCTTGTCGCACTTCTTTTCGCACTCTTCAGCAGCAACGAGGGTGGCTTCGTCCTTCTCCTTGTCGCATTTGCCCTTCTCGCATTTCTCAGCGAAGGCAAGTGGAGAGGTAATCATGGCGGCGCAAAATGCGGTCAGTAGTAGTTTCATAGCTAGTTTTTAGGTGGTGAGGTTTGATCGATCGATGAGTCGCGGCACATCGTATGCCATTACTAGACACGCGCCAGCGGATTTTATTCGGGAATTCTGAGAAATTTCACCCAATCCATGCCAAAAACTCCTGATTACCATCCATTCCTGCAATCGCCGCAGGCTCGACCCCCTTCCATTCCTTTCCAAAATCCTCCGTCACAAAGAGCCGGATCTTCTCCACCGCCCGCTGCCGTAACTCATCATCCCGAACGATTCCCCCCTTCCCCACATCCTCCCGCCGCAGCTCGAACTGCGGCTTGATCAGGCACACCACCTCCCCGCCCTCCTCCAAAACTCCAAACACCGCCGGCAGAACCTTGGTTAAGGAAATGAACGAAAGATCCATCACCGCCAGCCGCACCTTTTCCCCCAGATCCTTTTCCTCTAGGTGCCGCGCATTGAACTTCTCCTTCACCACCACCCGCGGATCACTTCTCAGCTTCCAAACCAGTTGGTTCGTCCCCACATCGATGGCATGAACCCGCAGCGCCCCCCGCTGCAGTAGGCAGTCGGTGAAACCACCCGTCGAGGCCCCGACATCCAGGCACACCCACCCATTCAAATCGATGCCAAAAGTCTCCAGCGCCCCCTCCAATTTCAACCCTCCCCGCCCCACGAAACGCGGCTTCTCCTTGATCTCCACGACCGCATCCTCAGCAAAGCGCACCGCCGGCTTGTCCACCATCACCCCGTTCACACTCACCTCCCCCGCCAGCACCAGCCGCTTCCCCTGCTCCCGCGAATCACACATCCCGCGATTCACCAACAACGCATCCAACCGGTCTTTCCTCACGCGGGAAAATTACCCATTCCTTGCCCACTCACCAATCACAAAGGTCTTGGGTAAACATGAGAAGTAGCGATTGGACGTGGAAATCTTCCCCGGAGGTGTGGGACCGGGGAGCTAATCACTCTCCCGAAGGCTTTCCGGGACTGCTGACAGATACGCGCCGAACTGAAGTCCCAGCAAAGGCAGTGGACGCCATCACCAACACAATGTTGATGGCAAGCGGGAGCATGGGATATGGGGCTGGCTCTGGATAACCCATAACGCTTCCAAACTTCTCGAACGGCTCAAAAGCACCGATAATCACGATCGACTGGATGACGGTGAAGCAAATTAAGGCAGCGAGGATTGGCAAGCTGAGACCGGATCCGATCCTAGCAGCAACGCCCACTGCCAACGCAATGGGCGTGATGTATGACCACCAATCCAACGGTCCAAACGGCCATAAAATGCGTGCTAGAACGGGAAACGCTAGATCCGACTCTTCGTAAATTCTTGTCAGGAATCCATAGCGGACCCCATCCGTCACGCTCGACAAAAGATAAAGCGGAGTGGCCGATGCAAGAAGGACCACCAATCCCACGATAATCCTAGTTTTTGTCACATTCTTTACCTAATGTTGAGCGCATTCTCCCCTCCCCTGCCAGACAGGATGAGAAGGATTTCAGGCCGCGCTATCGTTTCGTAATCTCACCTTCTCAAGGACTCGAAAAATTAAAAACACGAGCTAGCAATTCAGGGCAGCTAGGCGACCTGCCGGTCCACGTCCTCGCGAAGATTTTCGATAATGTATTCCTGCCTGCTCGGCGTGTTCTTGCCCATGTAGAAGGCCAGCAGCTCCTTGACGCCCTTGCCTTCCTCATACTCCACTGGATCAAGCCGCATGTCCGCGCCGATCATGAACTTGAATTCGTCCGGCGAGATTTCTCCCAATCCCTTGAAGCGGGTAATCTCAGCGTTTTTACCTAGCTTCGCGATCGCGTTCACCCGCTCCTGCTCTTCATAGCAGTAAATGGTTTCCTTCTTATTGCGCACACGGAACAGCGGCGTCTGCAAGATATAGAGGTGGCCGTCGCGGATCAGTTCAGGGAAAAACTGCAGGAAAAACGTGAGTAGCAGCAGCCGGATGTGCATGCCATCGACATCCGCATCGGTGGCGATCACGACCTTGTTGTAACGCAGGTATTCGATCCCATCCTCGATGTTCAACGCCGCCTGGAGGAGCGCAAACTCTTCGTTTTCATAAACGATTTTCCGTGGGAGCGAGTAGGTGTTCAGCGGCTTCCCGCGCAGCGAGAACACCGCCTGCGTTTCCACATCGCGACTCTTGGTGATCGAGCCGGAGGCGGAGTCGCCCTCGGTGATGAAGAGCGTGCTCTCCTCGCGGCGCTTGTGCTTTGAATCAAATCTCACCCGGCAATCGCGCAGCTTCTTGTTATGCACCTTTGCCTGACGGGCTCGCTCGCGGGCGATCTTTTGAATTCCTTTTAGATCCTTCCGCTCCCGCTCCGCCGCCATGATCCGCTTCTGTATAGCCTCCGCCACCTGCGGGTGCTTGTGAAGGTAGTTGTCCAAGGATGACTTGAGGAAATTCCCAATGAAGGCGCGGAGCGATTCGCCTCCCGGCGCGATCACCGATGAACCAAGTTTCGTCTTCGTCTGCGATTCGAAAACAGGCTCGATTATGCGCACACAGATCGCCGCCTCAATGCCCGCACGGATATCCGCCGGGTCATACTGCTTTTTGTAAAAACCACGGATGACCTGCACCAGCGATTCGCGGAAAGCCGCGAGATGGGTGCCTCCCTGCGAAGTGTTCTGTCCGTTGACGAAGGTGTAGTAGTCCTCGCTGCTCTCGGCGCAGTGGGTGAAGGCGATCTCGATATCGTGGCCTATCAGATGGATCGGCGGATAAAGCGCCTCTGTCTCCATTTCCTCCCGCAGCAGGTCTAATAGGCCATCCTTGGAGCGGAACTTCTTGCCGTTGAATACGATTGTCAGAGCCGGGTTCAGATATGAGTAGTAGCGACACATCTTCTCCACGATGGGCTCGCGAAATTTTGTCTTAACCGGGAAGAGCGTACGATCAATGTCAAAGGCCAGCCGCGTGCCGTTGAGACCGTCTTCCTTGCGCGGCTTTTTCATATCCACGGTGAGCTGCCCTTTGGAAAACTCCAGTGACTTGGTCTCGCCATCACGCCACGCCTGGATCTCGAAGAAATCTGAGAGAGCATTCACCGCTTTGATGCCGACTCCGTTGAGACCCACGGATTTTTTGAAAGCTTCGCTGTCATACTTTGCGCCGGTGTTGATCTGCGCCGCACAATCAAAAAGTTTTCCCAGAGGAATTCCCCGCCCAAAATCCCGAACCTCCACGCGCCCCTCTTCATCGATGGTGATCCGGACCTCCTTGCCGTTGCCCATGATGTGCTCGTCGATCGAGTTGTCCACCGCCTCTTTGAGCAGGATGTAAATCCCGTCGTCCGCAGAGGAGCCGTCACCCAATTTCCCGATATACATGCCCGGCCGCAGGCGGATGTGCTCCCGCCAATCAAGTGATCTGATATCGTCTTCGGTATAGGTGGCTGCCATAAATTGCTGAACCTTTCTAAAAGGCCCCGCCATCCGGCGCAAGCGCTCACTGCTCACTGCTCACTGCTCACTGCTCACTGCTCACTGCTCACTGCTCACTGCTCACTCGGCACTAGGCGACGCCTTCTCCGCCGGTTCCACAAGCTCCACGGCTGCCTCTGCCTCTTCCTTCACCTCCCGAGCAGCTTCTGCGGCTGCGGCTTTCGCGTCCTCCAGCTTCCTCGCGGCGGCCTCCTTCATCTCGACGGCCTTTCTCGCGGCTTCAGCTTCCTCCACGGCCAGCCGCTTTTCCGCGATCGCCTTCGTCTCGGCTTCCCGTGCCTCGGCGGCTTCCTTCTCCTTCTCCGCTGCCTCAGCGATGGCCTTCTCCGCATCTTCGGTCGCCTCTTGGACATCCTCCCTTGCATCCTTGAGATCCTCTTTCGCTTCCGCCGCCGCCTCGCGCGCACCCTCCACCGTGTTCTCACTCTTGTCGCAGGAGGTGAGCAGGGCGGCGATGGCAAGGAAAGTGATTGGATAAACTGGCTTCATAATAGATTTCGTACTGGAAAAAACTCGATCACCGCTTGTGGTGGACGCCTTTTTCTCGAAGCTGACCTATATCATCAAACGGGAATTTGTCATCCTAATGTTCCCCGCCGCAGGGCACCCAGGGCTCCCCTGTTTTGGAATCTGAACCGCAGATGAATGCCAATGAACGGGCATGAGGAGAGACCTTCGAACCGAAAAAAGGGCGATAAATTATCAAAGGTTGGCCGATTGGAGGTGTCGAGTGGCTAGTGATCGATCCAAAGCGGACATTTCCAGGGGCAATTGCAATGGATTCGCGTCCATTCGCGGTTCTTTCCTCAAAACGAAGTAGCCCTGCAGGGTGTTACGGAAACAAATCGACTGCCCCCGCAATTCCACGGATGCTCCGCTCGTTCCCACGATCCCATGATTCCATTCCTCCTTCACACGGCATACATCCTGGCCGGGCTCTTCGTCGCCGCCGTCGCCTGCCGCCTCGCTTTCGCTGTTTCTGAGAGAATCGTCCGCGCCCCCTTCCTCGATCTGCTCATCAGCCTCTTCACCTGGATCCCCTGGGCAGTCGGCTACTGGCTGGATGGCTGGATCGGGATTCTCTCCGCCCTCTTCTCCCAGTTTCTCGGGATCTACATCTTCTGCTTCCTCGACCGGTCGATCCGTGGAAAACCCGCCGATACCCTCACCGCCGCCCAAGGCCGCGTCCTCGGCCCCTTCCGCAATCACCTCGCCCTGCTCGCTACCACCCCGGCCACCGCCGCCTTCGTCGCCGTCCGCCTGACGGAGCTGCTCGTTTACCCCCTCGTCGCATGGCTCGCGAAGCTGCCCACCTACAAATCCTCGGATTGGGTGAACCTCTCTCGCCACAAATATCAGGGACTCGTCGGCCCGGATCTTCTCTGGTGCTGGTATTGCGATTGGATGACCGGCCTTTGGGCGCTCGGCAGCGAGATGCTGCGCAACATCGAGTCCTTCTGGTGCCCCATCCGTTTCCGCGACGAGGC
>JBGTDO010000143.1:0-14154 GCA_041748235.1 Akkermansiaceae bacterium
CGCCCCTGGTTCCAACCGCCCGCGCCAGACAGTGCTCTCGGTCCTTGCCGACACCCCGGATTGGCCTGCCTTGGAAGAGTATCAAAATACCATCTCCCGCGAGGATTTCGAGACGCTGCTTACCAAAGTCTTCACCACGGACGACACCTGGAAAGAATTTATCAAAATCACTGGCGAAACCGCTGAAATCACCCCTTCCGCCAATACGGGTGAGCCCCCCTTCATCCTCAATTTCGCAACTGACGACAACTTCCGCCCCGCACCCCGCCATTGGCAAAGCACCGGGACCCGCCCCATTCCTCCTCCCGGGAAACCGCTCGCCGGACTTCATATCGCTATCGATCCCGGCCACATCGGCGGTGAGTGGGCCAAGCTCGAGGAGCGCTGGTTCCAGCTTGGCGACGGCCTCCCCGTCGCCGAGGGCGATATGACGCTCACGGTCGCCCGCCTCCTCCAGCCCCAGCTCGAAAATCTCGGAGCCACCGTATCCCTCGTCCGCGACTCTACCCAGCCCGTCACCCTGCTCCGCCCGGACAACCTCACAGGCGTGGCAAAAACAGGCGGTAGCGACGACCCGGAATCACTGCGAAAATTGGCCGAGCGCTTGTTCTACCGCACCGCAGAAATCCGTGCCCGCGCGGACATCGTCAACAACGTGCTCAAGCCGGATCTCGTCCTCTGCCTCCATTTCAACGCCGAAGCCTGGGGAGATCCCACAGACCCCGCTCTCGTTCCCCGCACGCATTTTCACATCCTGCTCAACGGTGCTTACACCGCAGACGAGGTCCGCCTCGCCGACCAACGCTTCTCCATGCTCAAAAAACTCCTCCAGCGCACTCACAAGGAGGAAGCCCTCGTCGGCACCACGGTCGCAAACGTCTTTGCCGAGGTATCCGGCCTGCCCCCATACATCTATGGCTCCGTCGGAGTAAATGTCCGCGATGTCGAGGGCAGCCCTTTCCTTTGGGCTCGCAATCTCCTTGCCAACCGCCTCTACGATTGCCCGGTCATTTTCATGGAGCCTTATGTTATGAACTCCTCCGTCGACTACCCCCGCTTCCAAGCCGGCGATTACGAAGGCCTCAAAGAGATCGACGGCCGCTTCCTCCGCTCCATTTATCGGGAATACGCGGACGGAATGGCCGTCGCCTTGGCCACGCACTACGGCCGGGATCGAAGCAGAAAATCGGACTAATTATTTAACGCTTCTCTCAGAAGAAGTAAGGTTATATACTGAGTCTTTTGCAGAATGACACTCCTCGTTACCTACGTCCTCCTCGCGATCATCGTGTCATTCCTCTGCTCGCTGCTGGAAGCCACACTGCTCACCCTTACCCCCTCAGCCGTCAGCCGCGCCAAGCAGAACGGCCTCCCCTGGGGAGTGCGCATGGAAATGCTCAAGGAGGACATCGACCGGCCGCTCTCGGCCATCCTCACCCTGAACACCATCGCACATACCATGGGAGCCGCCGGCGCGGGTGCGCAGTACGCGAAAATCAGCAACAACCAGGGCGAGGCCATCTTTGCCGCGGCTCTCACCCTCGCCATCCTTGTCTTCACAGAGATCATCCCGAAAACCATCGGCGCACGCTTTGCCAACACACTCGCTCCTTTTACCGCTTGGTTCCTGCCGGTGATCATTGGCTTGCTCAAGCCCATCGTCATCGCATCCAAGTCGATCACCAACCTGATCACACCCCGCACCCCGGTCTTCGACAGCTCCGAGCACCGCGATGAACTCCTCGCCATGGCCCGCATCGGCGAGGAATCCGGCTCGCTCGGAGAGCGCGAAAGTCAGTTCGTCCACAACCTGATCCAGCTCAACGCCATGAAAGTCTGGGACATCATGACCCCGCGCCCGGTCATCTTTTCCTTACCCCAGTCCACGCTCCTCATTGATTTCGCCCGGCTCATTGAGGACAAGCCCTTCACCCGGGTTCCTATTTACGATAAAAACAACGATGACTTCACCGGCTTCGTCATCCGCGGCGACGCACTTCTCGCCCACCTGAAAGACGATGACGACACCGGCACCCTCGCCGACGTCCTCCTGCCAATCGCGATGACGCCGGAATACACGCCCGTCGACGCCCTATTTCAGCGCTTCATCGCCGAGCGCCATCACATCATGTTGGTAACCGATGAATTCGGCACCACCGTCGGCCTCGTCTCCTTTGAAGATATCATCGAGACCATCTTTGGCTTCGAGATCCTAGACGAAAAAGATAAGGTCCCCGACCTCCAGCACCACGCCCGCACCCTCTGGCAGGAGCGCGCAAAAAAAATGGGTATCCACCTCGAGGAATCGGAAGAAACAGTCCGGGAGCGCTGAGCCCCAGCTCGGCAGCCCCTACTCCAGCGCCAAATGCGCCGGCCGTCCCGGCCCCGGCACCCGCCAGTGCGCCAGGAAATACTCCTTCATCGCCGCCCTCACCTTCACCTGGAGCTTCCCCCCGGTCATCCCGTAGTCCCGGATGATCGTTTTCCTCTGATCCTCATCCAGATCCGAGTTCGGCCGCAGCGGCTCGGAAAAATCCACCGTGGGGGCGATCTTCGGTCGCCCAACCATCCCCAGCAACGGAGTAGCCACGCCCAAAAAAGAAACTCACCACCCCCTTCCACCACGCCAACCGCTCGATCAAAAGCAGCCTCTCCCGCCCCGCCCCCCTTCCCTATTGAACCTCCCTGTCAAATTTGCGAAAAGCCTTCCATGGATTTCGCTCAAGGAGAACTCAACTTTGATTCCCCCGCCGGCGACTCCACCGGATACCACAAATGGCGCGCAGACATGGATGCCCGCAAAAAGGAAATCGAATCCCGCTACGGCATCATCCTAGGAAAGCCCGTCCACCTCCAGCTCATCGGCGAGGACAACCCCCTGCAAGGAATCCTCACCATCGTCTCAGGAAAACTCCCTCCCGTCCGCTCCCAGCTCCTCCTCCAGCTCGCCCACCGTCAATTCACCCTCGCCGAGATCGAATCCATCTCCCTCCTGTAGCTGCCCCGTCCCGGGGCAGGCCGTGAAAACCCCGTCCCGGGGTGCTCACCAACCTGCCCGAGAAACTCCTCCCATCCGCTCCCAGCTCCCTCCTGCAGCTAGCACCCCAACACCCACCTCGCCCAGACTAAATCCATCTCCCGCCTCTGACGTGGCGGCGGATTGCATCCGCCATGCCCGCCTGTCCCGCCCTCCTCAACCTATGCCGACAATGTGAGCTATTTTCCACCCCCCATCATTCTCCATACCCCCGCAAAACAGGCCACTGCCACCTCCGCCAAACCACCCGCACCTTCCGCCTCGACCGAATTTTCATCTAACCGTGGCGGCGATCTTCGGTCGCCGATCCTGAAGCTATTCCCAGCCTTCCTTTTCTCTCGACCAATATCATCCACCACCCAGCATCTAACAAATTGGTAAAAATTCCGTATGTCTTTCCCCTCATTCTACGCCCACACCTCCAAACTCTCGGATTGTAAAACCACCAACATGGACACTTCCACCTGGGAACCCCTCTTCACCCCTTTCGGTAAAGGCGCGGATGAGTGCCAACGGGCTAACTGTCGGAAATGCCAAGCTTTGGTTCCTCAACACAGCCACCTCAACAAAGTCGCCTACTGGACCGCAAAGTTCGCCGCCGATATATTCCCGGCCGACTCCGAGGAGTCAAAATCCGCCCATCAATGGGGTTACCTTACCGGCCTCTGGCATGACCTCGGAAAATTTGCCCCTAAATGGCAATCCTACCTCGCCTCCAAAGCCGATCCCCACGCCGACGAAATATCGGGTAAGGTCGATCACTCAACCGCAGGAGCACAACACTCCGTCAGAATACATCCGCTCGGCCACCTTCTCGCTTACCCGATCGCCGGCCATCACTCCGGCCTTCTTGATGCCGAGTCCAATCACGCCTGCCAAAAAATCCGCCTAACCAAAACCGACCTGGCAGATTGGTCCAACGCTCCCGAGGAAATCATCTCCCACCCACTTCCCGCCCTACCCATATTCCTCCAGCGTGATGCCTTCTCACTCGGTTTCTTCTCCCGCATGCTTTTCTCTTGTCTCGTCGATGCCGACTTCCTTGCCACCGAGGCATTCATGAATCCCTCGCAGACGTCTGTAAGAAACCAAATACCACCGGACATCCTCCAGCAAATCGCTGAACTCGTCAGCCAACGCATCGACTCCTTCGGTGAACCTGCCCGGGAAGACACAGTTAATCATCAACGCCGCCAAGTCGTTCAGGACTGCCGCGCCATGGCATCAGAGTCTCCCGGCCTCTTCACCCTCACAGTGCCCACCGGCGGAGGTAAAACTCTTTCTTCTCTGCTCTTCGCCCTTCTTCACGCCATCAAGCATGGTCAAACCCGCGTCATCTTCGTCGTCCCCTTCACCTCCATCATCGAGCAAAACGCGCAGGTTATCCGCGAAATCCTCGCGCCTCTGCAAACGGACGGGTTCACGCCACTCATCGAGCACCATTCCGCTCTTTCTCCTGAAAAAGAAACCGAGCAATCCCGCCTCGCAGCCGAGAACTGGGACGCCCCCGTCATCATCACCACCGCCGTCCAGTTTTACGAATCCCTCTACGCCGCAAAAACCTCACGTTCCCGCAAGCTGCACCACATCGCCAACTCCGTAGTCATTCTCGACGAAGCGCAAACACTCCCCGTCGATTTTCTCCATCCCTGCCTTCGTGTCCTGCGGGAACTCACCGCCCACTACCACACCACCGCCGTTCTCTGCACCGCCACCCAGCCCGCCATCCAGCACCAAGCGCAGGACTTCCCCATCGGGCTCGAAAACTGCCGCGAAATCATCCGCGACACAGCTTCTCTTTTCAATGCGCTCAAGAGAGTCGAACTAAGTTCCCTCGGTAATCTGGCCGATGCCGATCTCGCCTGCCGCCTGCGCGCGCACCCCCAGGTCCTCTGCATCGTCAATCGCCGCAAACACGCCCGTGAAATCTTCCGGCTTCTCGGAAGCGGCGAGGAAAACTTCCACCTCTCCGCGCTCATGTGCCCGGAGCATCGCTCGCAAATTCTCGCAATAGTCCGCGAACGCCTTATCGCAGGAAAACCGGTGCGCCTCATCTCCACCCAGCTGATCGAAGCCGGTGTCGATGTTGATTTCCCCGCGGTCTATCGCTCCCTCACAGGTCTCGATTCTATCGCCCAAGCTGCCGGTCGCTGCAATCGCAACGGCAAACTGCCCATCGGTCACACCTTCATCTTCATCCCGGAAGACCAAAGAGGCGAAGCCTACTTCCGCGAAACCGCCCAGATCGCCCATCAACTGATAGAACTCTACCCCGACCTCCTCGGCCAAAAAGCCATCCACCACTACTTCGACTTATATTACTACCAGCAAAAAAGCCGCTGGGACTCGAAGAACATCCTCGAAAGCTTCCGCCTCGCCGGAGGCGACAAAACCCTCCCCTTCCACTTCCAGTTCGCCACCGTCGCCAAAGAATTCCAACTCATCAACGACTGGCAGGTTCCCGTCATCATCCCCTTCGACAAGAAAGCAAAGGAAGTCATCGAGGACCTGAAAAATCCATTCAAGCCCCTCAACCGCCAACTCCTCCGCGCCCTCCAGCGTTACACCGTCCAGATCTCCCCAAAACTCCGCGATGATAACATCCGCTCTTTCGAAGCCATGCGCGAGGGCCAGTTCCACGTCCTTATCTCGACCGCACTCAACTACTCAAACGACTTTGGCATCACCTTCGATGACGAGGATACGGGCGGGACCAACCTCATCTGCGGATCATGAAATTTCCTGATCGAATCACGAAAGAAGCGGAGCACCGGTTAAGATGCCCCGCTTTTGATCTGCAATACCCAGAAATAGCGCAGTGTTTCAATCCGCGAGGGGTTTCGAATCTAATCCCTCGACTAAAATCATTCCCTACGAGGCATCGGCTGGACCAATCCTTCGCATTTCCGGGCGAGCTTTCCGTCCCGCGTGTAAAACGGCAGGCTCCGAGCCTGTCCGAGCCACACATACGAAGCATCGTAGAACGAAAGTTCCCTTGCGTGCGACAAAGCCGCAATCTCCGTTGCATCGAAATCGACCACGCTCTCCGCGATCAGATTTTCCGCTGCGGCCAAAAATCGATCCATCAAATCTTTGGACATTCTGCCTCCTCTTACCTCCTTCAACAGCACGTGTCCGAATTCATAACGCCAGAGTACTGGCGCGATCCACTCGGAATCCATCTCCAGAAGAGTCTGAACCGAACTCTGGGTCTCCGGATTTCCGATGAAAAAATCTGCCACCACCGTGCAATCGACAACAATCATGGCGGAAACCTGCCTTCTCACTTGACGAGAGGCAAGATTTTTATAAGTAATAGTGCAGTGAAAGACCAAATCACCTCCGTCCCTCATCAATGGCCACCCGAATTTCTTCGGCGCTCAACGTTCTTTGTAACTCTTTCCTCAACGAGCCTGCCAAGGCGATCATCTGAAAGGCTCGACTTCTTTTTCCTTCGTCATGATGGCCGGCGATCGCACTCAGCTCCGCGATCACTTCCTGGTTCACGCTTCGTCGGTTCCGCATCGCCCGCTCTTTCAACGCCGCATGCAGCTCATCAGGCACATTTCGTATCGTCAATGTCGGCATGCCTGCAAAGTGCCAGCATTATACCCTCACTTCAAACTCATTTCTCATGAAATTCGGTATCCACCTCAAAGTCTCCGGGGATTACGCCCTCTTCTCCCGTCCCGAAATGAAAGTCGAGCGCGTCTCCTACGACGTCATGACCCCGTCCGCCGCCCGCGGTGTCCTCGAAGCCATCTACTGGAAACCCCAGATCCGCTGGATCATCGATGAAATCCATGTCCTCAACCCCATCCGCTTCACCAACATCAGGCGAAACGAAGTCTCCTCAAAAATAGCAGTCAAAGGTGGCACCGGAGTAAACGCCGCCATGGCCAACCCTGATATCCGCCCCACCATGGACGTGGCGGAAAATCGCCAGCAACGCGCCTCCCTCCTCTTAAAGGATGTCGCCTATCTCATCAAGGCGCACGTCCACCTCTTCGATACCCGCATCGAGAAAGACGGCCCGGAAGCCCCGGCCAACGAAGCCGCTGGAAAGCACCTGGCCATGTTCAAACGGCGTGCAAGCCTGGGCCAGGCCTTCCACCAACCCTACTTCGGCTGCCGCGAATTCCCCGTGCGATTCGAACTCATCGAAAAAGAAGCCGACCTTCCGCAACCACACGCCGATTTCATCACCGGCGAAGCCAAAGACCTCGGCTTCATGCTACACGACATCGAGTTCGAACAAGACCGCGCCACCAAGAAGGTGAAATCCACCACCCCGCATTTCTTCCGCGCCACCATGACCGACGGCGTGATCCTCGTCCCCGAACTTCCCTTCCCCATCAAGGCATGATCCTCCAATCCCTCAACGACCTCTACACCCGCCTCGCGGAAGATCCCACCTACGAGATCGCCCCGCCGGGATTCTCGCCGCAGAAAGTGAGCTTCAGGGTTATTCTAAAACCCGATGGTTCCTTCTTTGCGGTTGAAGATGCACGTATCGAAGGCACGGCGATCAATCCTCAAGTTCCACAACCTCAGAAACGCACAAGCGGAGTGAAAGCCCAATTTCTCTGCGACAAACGAGAGTATGTTTTGGGAATGGGAGCAAGCGGGCCAAGGCTGGATTGCTTCGAGGATTTCAGGAAGAAGCATCTGGGATTGGAAAGGGAAATCAAATCACGATCCTACGCGATTCTCTGCAGATTTCTGGAAGGCTGGTCTCCGGAACGATACGAGGAGTTCAATATTCCAACTGACGTTTTCGAATCGTTCGGCGCTTTTCAAATAATGGGTGAGAAACTCTACATTCACGACTGCCCAATCATCAAAAAATGGTGGAGTGAAAGGAGCGGTTCTTCGGATGAAGACTCAAATCACGCACAATGCCTCATCACTGGAGAGTTTGGCGAAACCATCGGCATCCATCCGGACATCAAAGGATTCAAGAGTTCGGTCGCTCTCGTGGGTATTCAGTCCAACAGTTCGTATGAGTCCTACGGCAAATCAAAAACAGAAAATTGCCCCATCTCTAACACGGCGGCTTTCCAATATGCCACGGCTCTGACCGCAATACTTGCTGGTCCGCAGAAGAAAAAGCATCGAACACGTTTGGCTGACACAACGGTGGTTCATTGGACAGAGACCCAATGCGAACTTGAGGACATCTTTGCCGCGATTCTTGGCGAGGCCTCCGAAAAATCCACGGACGCTCAGGATTTAAACCGCATCGCCCAAATCAACCGCCTCCTCTCAGCGATCAAAAGCGGCACGCACTACAATGAACTGGGTGCCCCTGAAACACTTTTTTACCTTCTAGGCCTGGAGCAGCCGAATCCAGGTCGATTCTCCATACGCTTTTTCCACCGCTCCACCATCGCCGAACTCCTCAACAAGCTCCACGATCACCAACACTGCCTGGAAATCGTCCGGGAGTTCGCTGTGCCAGTCGGCAAACGCCAAGCCGATTCCGAGTTTCCCGCTATCTGGCAGATTCTTCGCGAAACCGCCCGCGTCGCGGATGAGATTCCGCCTCTGCTTGGCGGCGCGCTCGCCCGTTCAATCCTCGAAGGCACGCCTTACCCGGAAGGACTCTACTCAGCAATCATCCGCCGAATTCGCGCGGATCGAACCGTCAATTACCTCCGCGCCGCCATTCTCAAAGCCACTCTCGTTAGAAACCACCAACAAACCATTCCCATCATGCTAGACCAAACAAACACCGATCCCGCCTATCTGCTTGGCAGATTGTTCTCCGCGCTGGAGAAAACCCAGGAAGACGCCCTTGGAAATCTCAACGCCGGCATTCGCGACCGGTTCTACAGCTCTGCTTCGGCAACCCCCGCAGCAGTATTCCCGAAACTGCTAAGAACCTATCAACACCATTTGGAGAAAATGCCGAGCGGCGCGCTCGCGGAACGTATTGGTTCGGATAAAGCAAGAGCCGCAAAAGGCTTCCGCGAAAAACTGATTCAGGAAGTTATCGGTTACATGCCACCCTCAGGATTTCCCAATCAGCTCTCGCTCAAGAACCAAGGCATCTTTGCCATCGGCTACTACCACCAGCGCAAGGATTTCTTCACCGCCAAGCCGAAGCCCGAAGAACCCGTCACCGTCTAAAACTCCCTGAACACTGAAAACTAACCACCTGAATCTTATGAACCACCGCTACGACTTCCTCTTCCTCTTCGACTGTCAGGACGCTAACCCCAACGGCGATCCCGATGCAGGCAATCTCCCACGCATCGATGTGGAAACCGGCCAGGGTCTCGTCACAGATGTCTGCCTCAAGCGCAAGATCCGCAACTTCGTCGCCCTCACCGGCGGCGGTCAGGACGGCAAGCGTATCTATTTCACCGAGGGCGCTGTTCACAACCTCCAGCACGACAAAGCTTATGACGACCTCAAGGCTAAAGGGGAAGCAAAGGAAAGTGACCTAACGAAAGAGGCTAAGAAGAAGCCAAAGCCCGAGATCAAAGACAAAGCCACCGCATGGATGTGCCAGAACTACTACGACATCCGCACCTTCGGAGCCGTCATGTCCACCGAGGTCAACTGCGGCCAAGTCCGCGGTCCCGTCCAGATCTCTTTCGCCCGGTCCATCGACCCCATTGTTTCCAGCGAGCACGCCATCACCCGTACCTCGGTCACCAATGAAAAGGACATCGAGAAAGAGCGCACCATGGGCCGCAAATTCACCATCCCCTACGGCCTGTACAAAGCCCAGGGCTTCGTAAACCCGTTCCTCGCTGCACAAACGGGCTTCACCGATTCCGACCTGGAACTTCTTTTCACCGCTCTCAAGAACGCATTCCAGTTCGACCAATCCGCCGCCCGCCCCGCTGGCAGCATGAATCCCCGCGCACTCATCATTTTCAAGCACGCCACCCCGCTCGGCAACGCCCCCAGCCACAAGCTCTTCGAACGTGTCAGCGTGGAAAAGAAGGACGATATCGAAGTCCCGCGCTCCTTCTCCGACTACGAAGTCACCATCAACAGAGGCGACCTTCCCGACGGCATCGAAATCATCGAGCGCATCTAACCACAATGCAGAAAGCCCTCACCTTCAAAGTCCGCCACGGCGATTTCTCCGTCACCATCGTCCATCCCTCGGCCCACTCCTTGGAGAACCTCGCGGAGAGCATCATCCGCTCGGTGTATTTCGACATGGACCACTGCTATGGATTCTACGACAACCTCAAACGTGTCACTCCGAGCAAGGAGGAATACACACTCTTCGCCGACATCGGCGAGGAAGTGAGTCTAGGCGACAAGGGCGTCCGCACGACCCTCCTGACCGACGTATTTAAGCCGGGGAAAACGATGCTCTTCCTCTTCGACTACGGCGACGACTGGCGCTTCCTCGTCACCTGCGAGAAAATCGAGGAGACCAAAAGCATGTTCCGCAGGCCCAAGATCCTCGACCCGCAGGGAACCCCGCCGGTGCAGTATCGGGATTACGAGGAAGATGAAGATTGAGCGAAAATCCCGCTGACTAAGCAACCGCGGGCGAACATCAGTTTCTCATGCCTTCAGAACCTCCCATCACCATCACTCCCCGGATCCTCGCGTTGGTTGCCGAGGTCGGCGAACTCGTGGGTGGTTGGAAAGCGGCTGGATTTGGAGGATTCTCGCCACGGCTCCGGCGGGAAAACCGGATTCGCACCATTCAGGCCTCGCTGGCGATCGAAAACAACAGCCTGAGTCTGGAGCAGGTGACGGCCGTTCTCGAAGGCAAAAGCGTTCTGGGAAGTCCCAGAGAGATCCAGGAAGTGCGCAACGCGATCGAATGCTACGATGGTTACTCCGAATGGAATACCGATTCAGTGGCGGATTTTCTCGCCGCGCACGCAATCATGATGCGGGCGCTCGTTGACGACGCCGGCCATTTCCGGCGTGGCGGCGTCGGCATCTACCGGGGCGAGCAACTGGTTCACATGGCTCCACCAGCGGACCGGGTGGAACATCTGGTGCGGGAGCTGTTCCACTGGTGGGAAACCACGGAGCACCATCCGCTCATTGCTAGCTCGATCCTGCATTACGAAATCGAATTCATCCACCCGTTCGTCGACGGCAACGGCCGCATGGGCAGGCTTTGGCAGTCGCTCGCCCTCGCTTCCTGGCACGCCGAGCTGGCCTGGCTGCCTGTGGAAAGCCTGATCAGCCAGCGGCAGGCGGGATATTACGAGGCCCTTGGAGAATCTGACACGCGTTCTGACTCCGCTCCCTTCGTAGAATTCATACTTACCACGATTCGCGATACTCTGGCCTCTCCTCAGGGAACCGATCAAGTAAGCGACTATGTAAGCGATCAAGTAAACGCAATCTTGAAAGCCTTTAAAAACGATTCGGAATTACCCTCGGAAGGGCTTCTCAGACGCCTCGGACTGCGCCACAAGCCGACCTTCCGAAAGAACTATCTCAATCCCGCCCTCGCAGCCGGTTTGATAGAAATGACAGAGCCCTCCTCTCCCCGGAGCCCTACCCAGCGCTACCGACTCTCGGACCGAGGCAGAAGCATGAAGCGCAACAGGTGAGTCCGATCCAGAGCCCCATGTTCACCGAAGACCAGCTCCTCCCGATCTCTGCGCTGCAGCACCTCTTGTTCTGCCCGCGCCAGTGCGCCTTGATCCATCTGGAGCAGGTATGGGCGGAAAACCAGTTCACCGCCGAGGGGCAGGTGCTGCACCAGAAGGCGCATGAGGGCGCTGATGAATCCAGGGCGGGGCTGCGGATCACCCGGGGAATGTCGGTCCGGTCGCTTGGGATGGGTCTCGCGGGACAGTGCGATGTAGTGGAGTTCCACAGGGATGCTAAAGTGGTGCCGGTGGAATACAAACGCGGGAAACCGAAAAGCCACCGGGCGGACGAGGTGCAGCTATGCGCCCAGGCGATGTGCCTTGAAGAGATGCTGGGAATCGCCATTTCCTCGGGATGCCTTTTTTACGGGGAAAAGCGAAGACGCTCGGACATCGCTTTTGACCAAGCGCTGCGGGATCTGACCGCCTCAACCGCCGCTGCGCTCCACTCCATGATCGCCTCCCGCAAGACTCCCCTAGCGGAATACGTGCCGCGTCGCTGCGATTCCTGTTCCTTGATCGATCTCTGCCAGCCGAAGTCCATGCGCCTCAAGCGCGGCGCCGCCGCTTGGTTCTCCTCACATATAGACGGATCACTGGCTTGAAGCCCTGCCTGAAATCAATCTGCCATGAAACAACACCTAAACACCCTGTTCGTCACGCTCGAGGGCTCCTACCTCCGCAAGGACGGAGCAGCCATTGAGGTTCGTCACGAAGGAGAAACAAAACTCCGGGTACCGCTTCACAACCTTGAGGGAATCGCCTGCTTCGGCTGGGACATCTCCTGCTCCTCGGCTCTGATGGCTGCCTGCGCCGAGGCGAAAGTCGCACTTAGTTTCCACAATCCACACGGCAAATTCCTCGCCGCCTCCAACGGCTTCACCTCGGGAAACATCCTCCTCCGGCGCGAGCAATATCGGCGCGCAGATCATGAGCCCGCTTCGGTTGCCATCGCCGCGAACATGATTTCAGCGAAGTTGGCCAACACCCGCCACGTGCTCATGCGCGCCGCGCGGGACCATGGAGAGAAATGCGCGGAGAGAGCTTTCGCTCTTACGAAGGCCGCAGACTTCCTAGCGGTGCGGCTCCGGCTCATCCCCAAGGCCGTAACCCTCGATACTTTGCGCGGCATTGAGGGTGACAGCGCTGCTGCATACTTCGCCGTTTTTCCCAATCTCCTAACCAATCACGACCCGGCGATCACCATTTCCGGAAGATCGCGCCGACCGCCGCTAGATCCGGTGAACGCTCTGCTGTCCTTTCTATACGCGCTTCTCATGCACGACTGCCGCAGCGCGTTGGAAAGCTGCGGCCTCGATCCCCAGTGCGGATTCCTGCACCGGGACCGGCCCGGGCGCCCCTCCCTCGCTCTCGATCTGATGGAGGAGTTCCGCGCCTTTCTCGCAGACCGGACCGCGCTCTCCCTCTTCAACCGCCAACAGATCACGATCAAGGACTTCGACCTCAAGGAAAACGGCGCGGTCCTCCTCAAGGAAGATTCACGAAAAAAGGTTCTCACCGCCTGGCAAGAGCGGAAGCAGGCGGAGTTCAACCACCCCTTCCTCGATGAGAAGACAACAATCGGCCTTCTACCCCAGCTGCAGGCAAGACTTCTCGCCCGCCACCTGCGGGGCGATATCGACGCCTATCCGGCCTTTCTCGCGCGGTAGACGGTGAAATGAACAACGAAAACCCTTTTTCCTCAAAATCATGTATGTCCTGATCACCTACGACGTTTCCACCCTCACCCCTGCAGGGAAATCGCGCCTGCGCCGCACTGCGAAGACCTGTCTCGACTACGGTCAGCGGGTGCAGAACTCCGTATTCGAGTGCAAGGTGGATCCCGGCCAGCTCGTCGCGCTGAAATCCAAACTCCTCGGTATCATCAACTCCGAGACCGACAGTCTCCGTTTCTACCATCTGGGCAGCAACTGGCATCACAAGGTTGAGCACCACGGTGCCAATGAGGGTTACGACGTCGACGGCACGCTTGTCGTCTGATCGGCAGCCATTTACATTCGCAGGATAAGGTGGCCTGCCCCACCCCCGCGAACCCGAAGCGATCGGTCGATCCCCGGAGGGTTCGCGGCGGCTTGGAAAGCAACTGCCATCGCTCTTTGACAACTTTCGAAAGACTGCCTGCGTTCGTCGCGAGACACAAATCACGAGGTTCGCGGAAACGTTAGAGCTTTCCACTGTCACGAAAGGATTGCAGACTACCGCCATCGCTCCCTTCACGGGGGGCGCGGATTGAAACACGTGGACCTGTCAGCGCGGTCATGGACGAAGCATCGCTCCCTTCACGGGGGGCGCGGATTGAAACACGCGTGGCAGACGGATTGTTGCGGCGGCAAGCTATCGCTCCCTTCACGGGGGGCGCGGATTGAAACTCTTTATGTGATTCTCTCCACGTTCGAGGATACGATCGCTCCCTTCACGGGGGGCGCGGATTGAAACACCAGCAACGGCAGAGTCGCAGCATTTCGTTTACATCGCTCCCTTCACGGGGGGCGCGGATTGAAACTT
>JBGTDO010000144.1:0-64883 GCA_041748235.1 Akkermansiaceae bacterium
CGGAGTGCGCCCTCCGGGCCGCTTCTTGAAGGTGTCCTTCGGACATGGCGTTCCATTGCTTCCAATAATACATCCTCACTCTCCGCCTGATTGCCTCCACTCCGTTCCGGCCATGCTAGTTTGCATTTTCCTCCTCCGGAACATGATTCAGTAGGGCGGCAAGCCGCTGGTGCATTCACTGCGACAAGTTTTCCACCTCGCTAAAGGTGTTACTGAGCTTGTAGTAGTTGAGCCAGCCACGGACGTAGAGACGGAGTTCGTCGATGACGTCCTTGGCCCAGTGCCTCGCCGTCTGGCGTTGTCGGTGGGCTTGTCCGTGGCGGGATCGATCCCCTCCTCATTGGTTCGGCCCTTGGCTGGGCACACACAAGTCGGCTCATACGACGGCGAGAAGCTGCCCGTTTAAATCGGAGCTTCCATTCCGCCGCGTATGGCCTATACGTCTCGGTAAGGAAATGAAAACTATCACGACTGCACTCTTCTTGGCATTCTTGGCAGGAACTTCATTACCAGCCCTTGAATACCCATTTGAGGCATCCAAAGTTCGCCGTGAGCTGATTGCGAGGCACATTGGCTCCATCAAGGCGGGAATGAGTTCCAAAGCCATAGTCGAGCTGATTGGACAACCGGACGAAATTACTCCACTTTACGAACCAGAGATCAAAAGTCCCAAGCAAATCGGAACCACGATGTGGTATATCGTGCGCCAACGCCAAAAGGACGGATCAGTGAACGAGAAGAAGCAGATTGCAATCGCGGTGAGGCTAGACCGGAAGGATCTTGTTTCACGCCTCGACCGCATCAACTATAAATAAGCACCGAACAAGTAGATGAGAAGGCAGGTTCGGTTGCGCTTGCGTGATGTGATACACTGCCTTGTTATGAAAACACCATTTGGCGAGGTGGACATGGAGCTGCGCATCAGCCGAAAGGGAGACGCGTATTTGCGTCGGCTGCTGGTCGGTAGCGCACAATACATCCTCGGTCCCTTCGGGCCGGAATGCGATATGAGGGCGCGTGGGCTGGCCTTGGCCGGACGCAGCGGGAGCTTGCGAAGAAAAAAGCGGTGGTGGCCACCGCGCGCAAGCTCGCCGTGGTGGCGCTGAGTTTGCTTAAAAGTGGAGAGAACTACGAAATTCCATGGATCTGTTATCAGCAGCGCTGACATCACCTTCAAGCTGAAACGCTGCTGGTAATGTTCGTGCGAAAACGATGATCCCGTGCGTGTTTAAGGCATGTTCAAACATCTCCTAACCGCACAGCTCGATTCCTTTCTCCGGGATCAGTTGAATGGCGGCGAAGGAATGCCGCGAATCGACTTCTCCCACCCCCGGGGCGAGGCAGCTCTAGCAGCCGCAGACTCCGTCTCGTGGCGCGTGTTCCGGAACCCGCTTTCCCTGTTCATCGGCGGGATTACGGCCGTTCTGTTAGAATTGGCGGAGCCGCGGGTGCGCAGCGGGGTGTGGGAGCACACCACCTTCCGCACCGATCCTCTCAAGCGGATGCGGCGCACCGGGCTAGCGGCGATGGTGACCGTTTACGGAGCACGCACTGTCTCTGAAAAAATGATAGCAGGGGTGAGAAAGATGCATGAAACAGTCAGAGGCACCACTCCCGACGGCATCCACTATCGTGCGGACGATCCCGAGCTTTTGCGCTGGGTTCACGCAACGGCGGTGTATGGGTTCATGGAGGCTTATCATCGTTTTGTTAAGCCGCTTTCGCAGGAGCAGCGCGACGCTTTCGTATCGGAAGGTGCACCCGTGGCGCTGCTCTACGGAGCGACAGAGCCACCGGCTTCGGAAGCCGAGCTGCATGCGTTGTTCGATGCGATGACACCCCGGCTGGAGCGATCCGAGATCATATTCGAATTTCTCCAAATTATGCGCGGGCTTCAGCTCGTGCCGGGGCCGTTTCGCTTTATCAACTCGCTAATGGTTCGCGCCGCCATCGAAATCCTGCCACCCCCGGTGCGGGAGACTCTTGGCCTTTCACCACGTGACGGACTGCCACCGGGAGCCGCTGGCGCGATCCGCCTGTTCGGCTCGCTGGTGGAAGGCCTGAAACTCGAATCCAGTCCAGCCATACGATCCTGTGTCCGACTCGGCATCCCGCCGGATCAGCTGTTCCGGTAAGCCTTAGAAACCCGGAAGGCCTCTGACACAAAACTGGCTCCAGGTTTCCAAGCGGTCGTAGAGGGTCGTGTTCAGTTCCTCGATGCCCGCCCATGCAAGATCTGTTAGCGCGTCCTCGCGGGAGCTCACCTCTTCGCTCTCCAGTTCAACAAGATGGACAACCCCAAGATGCACCTGCCCGACCGGGTTTGATTCATCGTTTAGGAGCGCAACGATCCGCATTTCATAATCGCAGAGAATCTCGAGCTCTTCATCAATCTCCCGCTGAACAGCCGAATAGTAGGCAGCGGCCCCTTGGCGGCCCTCGCCCATGTCCACAGGATTGATGTGTCCACCGACTCCCACGGAGATTTTGGCGTGAAGCCGACCCTCTCCACCGGCTTTTCCGCGGGTGTAATGGAGAACGCGATCGCCACACTTGAAAATGCAATACGGGATCAACTGCTTGTGGCTTGGATCCTCCTCAGCGGCCGCGCGATCGATGAAAAAATGTGTCCTCGCATCAAGCAGGGCGGCCACGGCCTCATCCGTTCCCTCCACTTTCAGGCCCTCGAACATGCCCAATTTCTCCAACACCTCCCGCTTCACCACCAAGACTTCCTCACCTACGTATTTCGACATAGCGGAGGGTGGAAACTTCGCCCCGCGCCGACAATCCAGAAGTTTCGTGACGGCAGAAACTTCCGCACAGAGAAGGCAAAATACTCTTAATGGTTTGAGTTTCGCGACCTTGGCCGCAAGACTATCCTGAATGCCATGATGAATCCGGACGAACCATCGACAACAAAAGCCAGCCCGTTCTTCCTCGGCGGCCATGTGATCTCTCCGGGAAGCCGTCAGATCATCGCGGTGCACGCAGGGACAACAATGAGCAACCACCCACTCAGCATCACCGCCGACATCGTGCATGGCAAGAGACCCGGTCCCTGCCTGCTGGTGACAGCATGTGTGCACGGCGATGAGATCAATGGGACCGAGATCATCCGCCGCTTGCTCGGCTCCACCGTTCTGAAAAAACTGCGCGGAACCTTGCTGACGATCCCAATCGTGAATTTCCCAGCCTTCATTTCGCGCACCCGTTACCTCCCGGACCGCCGGGATCTGAACCGCGTTTTTCCCGGCTCGGAAAAAGGCTCACAAGGTGCCCGCCTCGCCCACGCGATTACTGCGAAGTTCCTCCCACTTTGCGATGCCGTGATTGATCTCCATACCGGGGCGACGAACCGCCCGAACCTCCCCCAGATCCGCATCGCCGCCGGAGATGAATCCTCGCTGGCCCTGGGAAACGCCTTCGCAGCTCCAGTGACGATGCTCTCCGCGCTGCGGCCCGGCACGTTTCGCGAAGCTGCCTACAATCTGGGCAAACCATTCGTTCTCTACGAGGCTGGGGAGGCCTCGCGCCTCGATGCGTCTTCAATTCGCTTCGGCGTGCAAGGCATCTTGGCGACCATGCGCTACCTCCGGATGCTGCCCGGGGGAAAAAATCAGCCGACACCGACGACACGTGTTGTCTCACAGACGAGCTTCTGGGAGCGGGCTCCGTCCGGAGGGCTGTTCATCCCGCTGATGGCGATTGGCAAAGCCGTGGCCGTCGGCGATACGCTGGGCTACGTTGTCCCTCCCGTCGGCGGTGGTGACGGCACACCCGTGGTAGCCCACCTCAACGGGATCGTCATCGGGCGGAACAACGAAGGCCTAGCAGATGAGGGCGACGCTCTCTTCCACATCGCAGGCTTCGAAAACGCGGAGGGCGCTGCAACGCAAATCCAGCAGTCCAATATGGATCTTCCGGACATGCATGAAGAGGAAGACGGGCATCCCGTCCGCTACCATCCCTTCGCCGACTGAAGGATCAGCCGGAGTCAGAGTCCCAGCAACTGTCTTCTCACCAGATCCAGCGCGGACTGGCTCACGGCCTGTTTGAAATCCTTCCGGTTGCGTGGGTGGAACACTTTCGCCGCGCTGGTCTTTCCTTCCATCGCCAATCCAAGCCATGCAGTGCCGACCGGCTTTCCCTCCGTGCCACCGCCTGGCCCCGCAATTCCCGTCACTGACACGGCGATGTCAGCTCCACTCTCGCGCCGCGCCCCCTCGGCCATGGCGCGGGCGACCTCCTCGCTAACCGCGCCACATTCGTCAATCAGCTTGCAGCAGACCCCAAGTTGCTCCGCCTTCGCCTCGTTTGCATACGTGATCCAGCCATGAGTGAAAACCCGGCTTGCTCCAGGTACGTTGGTGATCCTGTTCGCGATCAGACCTCCAGTACAGCTTTCAGCAGTCGCTAAAGTCATCCTTTTCTCCCCTAGCAAACGCACAACCGTCGCCTCAAGGGAGCTACCGTCATCACTGATAAGAAACGGTGAGAAGCGCTCCAGCACCAACTCCCGTGCGGCAGACACCACTCGTTGATCACCGATCAGACGCAGATCCACCTCGCCCATACGCGCGCAGTAGCCGAACTCAAGACCGTGGATCGCCGCCAGTTCCCCATCGATCTCCTGATGAAAATCGCTCTCCCCGATCCCGGTGAATTTCAGCTCGCACAAAGACGTCGCAGCTTCCAAGCCAGCCAAGGCGCGAAGCCTCGGCGCGACCTCTTCGTGAAACATCGGGTAAAGCTCCCGCGGCGGCCCTGGTAGCAGAAATATCGCGCAGCGCGAGCGGGCGTTGATCCGCGGCGGGAGGTAAAGCCCCGGTGCCGTCCCGTTCGGATTTGGCAACACATCAGCGCCCACCGGCACCATCGCCTGCCGGAGATTCGCCTCCGCCATAGGCTTGTTCCGCAGGGAGAAAAACGCCTCCAGCGTCCTCAGTGCCGCCTCGTCCCGCACCAGCTCAATGCCCAGCGTCTCGGAAACGATTTCCCGGGTAAGGTCATCACTGGTGGGACCCAGCCCACCGGTGATCAGCAGGGCATCCGCCCGCACCACCATCTCCTCGAAAGCCTCACGTATTGCGTCGCCATCTGGAACCGTCGCCTGCCGCGCCACCCGCAATCCCATCCCGAAAAGCTGTCGTCCAAACCAGCCGCCGTGCGTGTTGAGAGTGTTCCCCAACAGCAGCTCCGTCCCGGTGTTCAATACTTCGATGCGCACGCCGGAAGCTCATCCCGTCGGGGCTGCCGCTCAAGCACCAACTCACTCCCAGAGATACGATTGCTCGGAAGCAATGGTCCGGCCGCTCTCGATCAGACTGATTTTCCAGGCCAGCACTCGGCCGTTTGAGAAATAGTTATCACCGATGACCGAGAACTCTCCCTTGCCCGAGGCCTTATCGACAGGCAGCTCGCTGCGCTGGCTCTTCAGTGCGCTGCCGCTGCCGCTCTGGAAATACTCAAACAAAAGCTCCTTTTTCGCTCCCGCCTGAGCCTGCCAGATCACCGTGTAATACTGCCCTAGCCTTGCGCGCCGCTCCTCCATACTCACCGCGCCATAGAGGCGGCGGCGCTTCTCGTGATCCACCATCGGCTCACCACTCGGATCCCTCTCATTCTGATTCCGCAGCGTGAATTGCTTCACCACCAATGCATCATCTGAGGCACAGCCGACCATTAGGAAAGCTGCTAGAATCAAAGGTTTTTTCATGATCAGTTGGTTTCTGCCAGAAGGCGCGCCTTGAGGCGACCCAGCACTTCCTCATAGGCCTCCATCACGTTCCCAAGGTCACGACGGAAGCGGTCCTTGTCCATCTTTTCGCCTGTCTTCAAATCCCAAAGGCGGCAGCCGTCCGGGCTGATTTCATCCGCCAGCACAATCTTTGACGGATCACTGGCGAGACGGCCGAACTCCAGCTTGAAATCCACCAGCTTCAAACCGACCTCTGCAAAAAACTCGCTCAGGATGCTGTTCACTTTAAGCGCCGACTCCCGCAGGAAAGCGAGATCCTCCGGCGTCGCCAGCCCCATCTCGCGGATGTAATCGTCGTTGATTAGCGGATCGCCGAGCTCATCGCTCTTGTAGGAAAACTCAACGATCGGTAGCGAAAACTTCTTTCCTTCCTCCATGCCAGTGCGCTTGCAGAAACTTCCAGCCGAGAAATTGCGGACGATCACCTCCACCATCAGGATCTCCACCCGCTTCACTTCCACATTGGTCTCGTCGATCTGGCGGACAAAGTGCGTCGGCACGCCTACCTTTTCCAGATATTCGTAAATCAGGGTGCTGATCGCGTTGTTTAAGCGGCCCTTGTTTTCGAAGCTCGCCTTCTTCTCACCATTGAACGCCGTTGCATCATTCTTGAACTCCATCCTCAAGGTCATCGGATCTTCAGTCTCCCAAAGCCGCTTCGCTTTACCCTCATAAATTGGCTGCATGGCCTGTCGTAAATTTTCCCAGGAACCCGGTCAAGCTTCCTCAACAGCGCTCCAGCCATTCCCTCTTCCCATACTTCTCAGCGACCAGCCTCCCCACCCGCTCCTCGTCCGGAAAAACCTCCACCTCGACCCACTCCGCCGCCAGACAGGAAGCTAATGCTTCGGTCCTCATGCTCACCGCCACCGAACCTTGGTGCAGCAGGCCCGCCTTCCCCCGCCGCTGCGCCGCACCCGCCAGCTTCTCACCCGCTGCGCCCACGACATCGAACTCCACCGGATTCTCAAAACACAGCGTCCCCGCCTTTTTGCCACCTTCTGATAGAGCCGCTGAAAAATCGCCCTCCAGCATCGCGGAGATCAAAAGCCCGTGAATCCTGCGATAGCTTTCCCCTCCCCGCATCGCCGCCACTGGATGTGACCTAGGCACAATCAAGCTGTAGGTCCAATCCTGCCGGTGATCAACCACACCCCCACCGGTCCAACGCCGCACCCAGCTCAAGTCCGGGAATTCTTCCCGCGCCTCCGCGATCTTCCCAAAGTAGCCTAGGCTCCCCCACTCGCCCAACCAGCCATAGATGCGCAGCAACGGCTTCAAACGCCCCTCGAACAGCCACTCATCCACCGCCATCGCCTCCGGCCCCGCCCTCAGCACGGGATCAACCCACAACTCCAGTTCCTCGAACATTCCCTATCGTCTACCTCAGTGCGCGTATCGCTGTCGAAACCTGTTCCCTAAACTTTTGCCATGAGTCTCCGCAGAGGGAAACAGGATCGGGTTCGGCATCCGCATCCTCGGACCATAACAAAAGGGGCGACATCCGGAGATGCCGCCCCTCAGGGACTGAATCAGAGATTCAGGAAGGCCTGTCCGCCCGGGCCACAACATGGGAGCCCGTCCGGGTGAAACACCAGAACGGGGTTGCCATAGATGCGTCCACTTGGGCCAGTGACCCAACGGCGGAACAGTATCGGTCGGCCGCAGTAGCGGCAGCTATTTTTATTTACCATCGTTTCGATGGCTCCAAAGTGCCAGCAACCGTAAAGTTGTTGACGAAACCGGTCCCGCAGGATTGGGTTGAGCGTCGCCCAGACGCCTACCGGCTTCTTCTCCTCGTTGGAGCCTTAGAGAAATTAATGAACCCCTATGGAACTTCCCTTCCATAGGGGTTTTTTTGGTGAGTTCGGGAGGTGGGTGCTTCATTGGAGTTCTGTTTGATTTCATGGTGTGGTCTTTATTTAGGCCGCCGACCCAACTTTTCTCAAAGGCCAATCGACGTGGAAGAACAATGGATAAAAAGCTGCAGAATACAATGTCAAACGGAGCTGCATGTCGTTATTTGGTATTCACAAATTATCCACCATACTACATATTGTGGTTTAGAATGTAGTAACAAAGTAAATGCGCTAGAGCGGTATACACATGGACCCCGTGCAAGGCCATGTGACTCCCAACTCTTGTAGGGCAAAAAAATTCACCAATGGAAGAACACCGTGAAGACCCAAACTTTTTTTAAAAAACTTCCCCGATTATTCGAAAAAATCCAATTTCAAGCCTCCGACTGGAGCCCGTGCTTCGCCTTGGGCCTCCTCTCCGGACGCTCCCCCGGAATGATTAGTTTCATGGGGTTATGGTCGGTTGAAATTATTCTGAATTCGAGGGAGAAACGCTTTAGAAGCACTCTCCTAAATTTTTAAAGTACACCGGCTCGGCCGGATTCCAGCACGATCCACAGACTAGTTTCCAGCCCCGGCATGCTTTTCCGGGTCGATTTGATCAGAGCGCACATCCCAAAAGAGCTGCGGAGAAAGCTGGGGCATGGTGTGCGTGGGTTCCACGAAAAGAAGATCGTCCACCATCTAGGTCGGAAGCAAGAGCCACCTGCTAGTTCGAGGCGGCACGATCCCACCCTTCGGCCTGCACTTTCAGTTCACAACAACCCAGAGGCCTTACACTGCCTCGATTGACGAAAAAAATGCACTTTATCTTAAAAAAGAGATTGCACGAAACCGGGGCTCTCCATAGCGTCCCGCCCACCCGAACGGGATGGAGCGGTAGCTCAGTTGGTTAGAGCGCCAGCCTGTCACGTTGGAGGTCGCGGGTTCGAGCCCCGTCCGCTCCGCCATCCCTGTTCGAGTTGACCCCGCCATCGGCCAAGTGCCAATCGGCGGGGTTTTTCTTTGTAGCCTCCGCCACCTCTTGCCCTTAGTCTGTCCACCAAGTCACCATGCCCACCGTCGCCATCGTAGGACGCCCCAATGTCGGGAAATCCGCACTCTTCAACCGCCTCGCAGGACGGAAAATCTCCATCGTTCACGATCAGCCCGGCGTTACCCGGGACCGCATCTCCGCGCCCTGCACCATCACCGGTCACCCCTGCACCCTCATCGATACCGGCGGCATCGGTGCCACCCTTGACGATGGCTTCGGCGAGCAGGTCGCCATTGAGGCGGACATCGCCATGCAGACCGCCGATCTCATCCTTTTCATCGTCGATGCGCAGGAGGGACTGACCTCCATCGATCAAGCGCTCGCGCAAAAGCTCCGCAAGGCCAAGCCGCCGGTCCTGCTGGTCATCAACAAGGTCGATCACGACAAGCACGAGGCCTCCTTCGCCGATTTCACCCGCCTCGGCCTTCCCGAGACGGTCTTCGTCTCCGCCGAGCACGGCCGCAATTTCTCCGAGCTCATCGACAAGATGGACGAGACCCTTGAGCCGCTCGCCGTCGAAACAGAGGAGATCAAGGAGGTCGCTGAGAAGGTTGGCATCAAGCTCGCCATCGTCGGCCGCCCCAACGCCGGAAAATCCTCGCTGATCAACGCCATCCTCAAAGACGAGCGCACAATTGTCTCCAGCATCGCCGGCACCACCCGCGACGCCGTGGACCTCCCCTATAGTTTCGCCGGGGAAAACTTCACCCTCATCGATACCGCCGGCCTCCGTCCGCGCGGCAAGCGCGACAACTCCGTCGAAGTCTTCTCCGCCATCCGCTCGGAAAAAGCTATCCGCCGCGCCGATCTCTGTGTCCTTGTCATCGATCTCGCCGCCGGCATCACCGCCCAGGACCGCAAGATCGCCCAGCTCATCCTGGAGGAGAAAAAGCCCTGCCTCATCGTCCTCAACAAGTTCGACCTCTTCCACCCGGATGCCGATTACAAGGCCCGCGTTGAGGAAGCCAACGATCACGTGAAGCGCGAGCTATTCTTCCTTTCGTACGCCCCCTTCGTCGCCTGCTCCGCCAAAACCGGCGACTCCACCGAGCACGTTCTGAAAAAGGCGATAGCCATTAAAAAAGGTGCCCAGGATGTCCCGAGCACCGGCAAACTCAACCGCATTCTTCAGGCGGCCATTCAGAAAAATCCGCCGCCGACCGACAGCAGCAAGTCGACCCGCCGCCTCAAGCTTTACTACGCCACCACGGCCCTCAACGAGAAGTATTCCGTCATCCCCGTCCCGACCTTGGTGCTCTTCGTCAACGACAAGCACCTCATGAAAGACTCCTACGAGGCCTATCTGACCAATCAGTTCCGCCTCGCCCACCCCGCCCCCGGCATCCCCGTCATTTTCTCCACCCGCTCCCGCACCCGCCGCGAATGGGACCCGCCA
Source organism: Akkermansiaceae bacterium (assembly GCA_041748235.1). Classification (GTDB taxonomy): domain Bacteria; phylum Verrucomicrobiota; class Verrucomicrobiia; order Verrucomicrobiales; family Akkermansiaceae; genus Luteolibacter. The sequence continues at coordinate 10,053 of JBGTDO010000144.1, forward strand.
AAGAAAGACAACCAAGGCCATTAGTCGGTGATTCGAAACTCGTATATCTGAATGATAGCCTGCCCCCTCTGCACGATGGACGAGATCCTAACTCTATCCGATCACTTCGAGTGCTTGACCTGCGGACACGATTGGAAAGCCGAACTCTCTATCGAAGAAGCAGCTGCGGCCGCCCGCGTAGTCAAAGACGCCCATGGCAACATTCTGGCAAACGGCGACGTCGTTGCGATGATCACTGACCTCAAGCTGAAAGGCACCTCCGAAACCCTGAAAACCGGCACCAAGTCCAAGCCGATCCGGCTCCGTGACGGGGATCACGAGATCGACTGCAAGATGAACGGCCTCTCCATCGCCCTCAAAGCGATGTACGTGAAAAAGGTCACCAGCTGAGTCTTCGGTTCCCAACGTCATGGAACCCGGCCTCACACCCGCATTTCTCGAAGCATACCTGCACGAGGTGATCCCGGTTTCAAAACTCATGGGCATCAAGGTTGAATCATGTAAGGCCGGAACCTTCATCCTGATCGCGCCACTGGAGATCAATCACAACCACCTCGGCACCGCCTTTGGCGGCAGTCTTGCAACCATCGCCACCCTTGCCGGCTACTGCGCCCTCTGGAGCGCCTTGGGCGACCCGGCGGCGCATGTCGTCATCAGCCGTAGCTCCATCCAATACCGCCGCCCCGTCACCGGCAGCATCCGAGCCACCTGCCAGCTCCCGCCCGACTCAATCAGCGTCAGTTTCATCAAGGCCTTCAAAAGAAGCGGAAAAGCCCGTCTCACCCTTGATGTCACCATCACCGAAAATGGCGAGGACCGCGTCCTCTTCACCGGTGATTTCGTCGCTCTTAGGTGAACCTCCGAGCAGTGAATTCAGTTTGGTTTCCACCCAATCCCCGTTAACTTTCGAATTATTCACCCTGTGGGCATCTCTAACTCCTGTCTCGACTTCTACAGTGCAAATCTCTTCTAGCCCATTTCGATTGCAGCATCGCAATCTCCGGCTGCTGTCATCTCTGGGGAGCCTCGCCGCTCTAGCTATGGCTCTATTTGTAACCGGTTGCGCCGGCAAGAAACCTGCGGACTTTGCGCACACGCGTCCGGTCTTCGATCCTGCCGCGTTTTTCACCGGTGAGACCAGTTCGATGGGAATGCTCCAGAGTCGGGGCGGCAACCCGCAGCAGATCGTCACCACCAAAACGGTTGGACGTTGGAGCGGCGACGTCCTGCTGGTGGAGCAGGACCTGACTTTTAGCGGCGGCAACACACAGCATCGCTCGTGGCAAATACGACGCACCAGCCCGCATCACTTCGAAGGTCGCGCCAATGACGTCGTGGGCACCATTCGCGGCGAGGCCCGAGGCAGCGTCTTTCACTGGAGCTTCATCTTGAAGACGTCACCCGGGAACCCGCTGGCGAATGTCCGGATGAGCCAGTGGATGCAGCTGCAGCCAGATGGCAGGACGATGATCAATCACACGACGATCACAAAAGCCGGACTCGTCGTCGCGCAAGTGACCGAGCAATTCCGGAAGGAACAACCTCGCTAATCATGCCCTCGCGCGGTCGTCATCAAAGCACCTCCAAGGAGTGCCAGAGGATCATGAAAAAGATCGAGGCGATGGAGGGAGTAATCGGCGTCATTATCGGACGTTCCTACGGCGGGAAATCGCTTGGCCAAAACCACACCACCGGCTCGATCAAAATCCAGCGCCAGGTCTCCGGCGGTCTGAAAGCCGTCACCCAATCCGAGAAAGGTCTCCAAGAAATCTACATTCGCACCGAGGCCGGGATGCAGGACGCGATCAGCGAGGAAATCAAGAACCTTGAGTGAGCTACTCGCCCTTCGGCTTCGGCCGGTGCTTTTCGGTGGTCGAGTGCGCAGCCCGCTTCACCCTTAGGGAGGTCGCACCAACTTTCGTCCCATTGAGAGTCTCGATAGCCTTCGTCGCCTCGCTTAGATCCGGCATTTCGACGAAACCAAAGCCTTTGGAATGGCCCGTGGCCGCATCCATCACCAGATCACAGGATTTTACCTTTCCAAATTTTTGGAAGAGGGCAAGAATCTCCGATTGGCTTAGCTTGCGGTCGATGTTGCGGACAAGAATTTGCATATGCGGGGAAGCGAAGCCTGAGGACTCGGAGCCAAAAATCGAGGGAAAATTCAAGAACTATTCCCTTGCATGATCCCCAAACTTTGTAGCCCTGCGCTGCAATTCGCACGTTCACCCGAGTTCCGTATGCTCGCGTTTCCTTTATTTTCCAATAGTGGGCGCAAGGAGCGCAAACTGCTTGGGAGAATGAGAAAACCAAAATCATCCTAAAATGACCAAACCTCTCGCGACTTTCAAATGGATTCTCCCAGCCCTGCTCGCTGCAGCGATTTCCTCCTGCGCTCCCGCCCCCCGTTTCCACACCACCACTCCCACGGCCGCCGGTCCCTCAGTCAGGCAGTCGCCTCCACCCAGCCAGAGGCTCTTCGCCTGGTATGACGATGGAGGCCCGGGAGAGGTCGCCATTCACGTCAGCATATCGAAACAGGAAGCCACCTTTACCCGTGGCGGGCGCGAGATCGGCTGGTCCTACGTCACAACCGGTAGAACCGGCCAGCCCACCCCCACCGGCAAATTCACCATCCAGGAAAAAACCGTCGACAAATTCTCGAACCGCTGGGGCCACGTCGAAGATGAATACGGTAACACGGTCGAGTCTTCCGCTCGCTACAATGATCCCCTGCCTCCGGGACAGCGGTGGGTCGGGGCATCAATGCCTTATTGGATGCGAATCACCTCCTCTGGCATCGGCCTCCATGCCGGCCCGATTCCTCAGCCCGGCACTCCCGTCTCCGCCGGATGCATCCGCCTCCCACGTGAACTTGCACCCCAGGTTTTCGAAGTCGTAAACATCGGCACGTCTGTCAGAGTGAGCCCGTGACCTTCGCGGCGCGACTCAACGAAACTTTCATCCTCCCGCAGGTCAGGGGTCGCCATGAAGCGGCGTGCTCAGTCCTGCGGAGCCGTTCTCTCAGGACAACACAGGACAACATCGAGGCGTAGCCATCGTACCCGGCAGATGACCGGAATCTCCGCTCCAACGAAAGCAGGTATGACTTTGTCTCCAGCCCTCCAGCAAAACCTGTAAGCTTGCCGTTGGATCCTATTACCCGGTGGCATGGCGCTATGATGGAGATCGGATTCCTCCCGTTGGCAGCACCCACAGCGCGCACCGCCCCCGGATGCCCGATCTGCCGCGCAATGTCCGCGTAGCTGCGCGTCTCTCCCATGGGAATCGTCACAAGTGCCTTCCAAACCCTTTGCTGAAACTCTGTCCCACCCGGAAAATCGAGCGGGACGGTGAACTTGCAGCGTTTCCCGGTAAAGTAGTCGTTCAGTTGCCGTTCCGTCTCCAGCAGCACCGGATGCATTCCGTCCTCCACCAGTGACGACAGCCGGACCCGCTTAGGATCATCATTTTCCCATAAAATCGCCGCCAATCCCTTGTCACTTGCGACCAGCGTGAGCACCCCCACTGGGGACTCCATCGTCTTGTAACGGTGTTGCGTTGTCATCTGCATTTTCGTGTGAGCGGTTCCAGTATGTGCGCCTTACTAGGCACGTAACGAAAATACCGCGATTTCCGGCAATTGCGAGCGCCCTCCGATCGTCGCCGAAAGTCTTCGCCATCCTTACCTAAGCCTGCAAAACGCCCGGTCTTTAAGTAGGTATTCTCACGTAAGGGGGATCCGCAAGCCCTCTCGTCGATCGGAGCAAAGCCGGGAAAAATCCATAATCCTCTCATTTCCAATAGGTTGCGCCACTAACTAACCAAGTTCATCAACACGGTACGATTGCTGCAAAAGAACCTCGGCAACAAGCCCACCCAAACCACAATCTCATGAAAGTTCACTACCCAATACTGATAGCCGCCTCGATGATACTCCAGGCCAACGCCCAAGCCCCTGAACGCGTGGTCGTCGAAGAAACCGTCATCGAAGGTGCCCCTGCTGTCGTTCCAGCCGAGGCAATCGCCCGCGAGCGTCTGAATGCTGCGATCGCCCGGGAGCGGCTCGCCATGGAGCCACGCGTGCTGGAGGTTCCGGCACCAGCTCCGGTTCCGGCACCCACACCTGGCACTGTTGTCGAAACGACAGAAACCGAAACCATCATCGAGACCCCTGGCATGCCACCCCGTGTCTACAACACCGAGCGCAACGTAGTGATTGTCGAAGGCCGGGAGCTGCCTTACCTAACGATCCCCGTCCTCTTTGTTCAAGGTACCGCCGACCTCCTGGACTCCGAATCCCGTATCGCCATCGAGGAAACCGCGACCGCTATCAAGGAAATCGTAGTTGCCAATCCTACCGCTTTGTTCGACATCGAAGGCCACACCAGCACAGAAGGTGAAGATGAAATGAACCTCAAGCTCTCGGCCGACCGCGCCCGCCGCGTCCACACAGAACTCGTCGAGCGTTACGGCGTGCCAGCCACCGCCCTCAGTGCACACGGCTACGGCGAAAACTTCCCTGCCGTCCCGGAACAAACAGAACAGGACCGGGTGCTGAATCGCCGCGTTCTAGTGGTTCGGGTCCGCTAATCTATCCGACTTTTCCCAAAAATCCACTCGGTCCCGCAATTGCGGATCAGCCGGGTGGATTTTTTGTGCCTTACCCTAAAAAGAGCCAACGGAGACTCGTGCCCTAGCAGTGTCACACGCTGAGGTCACGGAAGCCTCGCAGGGGCTCCCGCTAGCCGCACCGGATAGCGCGAACGGCGTACCTGCTAACTCCTCCCCACTGGAACATCTTGCGGAACGTGGCGGTGAGCAGAAAACCTATTGGTTCACGAATCACCGAAAGAGCGGCCGCAAACATGAAGGAGTCATAAAACACAGTCTTGAGCGGCAGACTCAGTATGATGAACAGAATCCATCCGCTGATCTGCACCCGCCAAAACAGCGGGAGTCTCGCCGCCCGTTCTTGTATGGAATGATAGGCCACCTCACCGCAGCATCGCTGCTACTGCGGCCTCGTCGAGCATGATGACAAGGTTTCTCTGAAGTTTCGATCCACTACAGAAGCAGTAGGAGACGGGCAGAGTCACGCCACGTCCACCGTCAGATCTCCGCTCAAGTGATGAATCGCTTCAATCAGAGCCGAAGTGTCGGAGCCAACGGGGAGAGAAATGACTCCGCTTGCACGGAAAAGCGCATGGCCGCTCATCGGCGCGCTTTCAAGATTGGTCTCAAGCTCCTCGACGTTTGCTCCCGCATTGGCAATGGCACGGGTCAGCTCACTGACGATGCCGGGACGATCATTTCCTGTCACCTCGACGCTGAGAGAAGTGCGCGGCTCGGGAGCCGTTTCCTCCTGCCGAATCGCTTGCACCGCGATGCCGGAGGCGGAAAGCTTCTCCAAGGCTTCTGTTAGAGCATCAGCCTGATCGGCCGGGCAGACGACGCGAATCACACCGGCGAACTGTCCAGCGAGTCGTGCCATCCGGCTCTCAAGCCAGCTTCCGCCATACTCCTTCACCACATCAGCCAGCGATCTAACCAGGCCCTGTCTATCCGCGCCGATCACCGTCATTACCAGATTCGTCTGCATGCAGCAAAGGAAGCAGAAAGACCACGAGGTGACAAAGCCAAAGGCGGTTCAAATCTTCGCCTCAGTGGACCAGGAAACGACGTTGGGCGGCGGCTTCCGGGTTGGCCTCGGTCGGGGTGACTTCTGGTTTCGTGTCCGCGAGGAGCTCATCACGAAACTTTGCGATGATCGCCTCCACCGGCCAGGATGACGCTTCGCCAAAGGCGCAGATCGTGCGGCCATCGATCTGGTATGCGACGCTCTCCAATGTCTCGATATCCTTCGGAGTGGCATGACCTTCCACCAAACGATCGGAAATTTTTTTCATCCAAGTGGAACCTTCGCGACACGGCGTGCACTGGCCGCAGGATTCGTGCGCATAAAAAATGTTCAGGTTGTTCAAGACCCAGGACATCTTACGGGTGTCATCAAGGACGATTACTCCGCCGGAACCGGCCATCGTGCCGCAGGCGGCGAGGGAGTCGAAATCCATCGGGATATCCCAGAAGGAGAGTTCCCGCTCGCTGCCGTCCGGATTTTTGAGCTTGAACACCTCGTCGGCGCGCAGGATTTTCGACGATGAGCCTCCGGGAATTACCGCTTTGATTTCCCTGCCATCCTTCGGGCCGCCGCACATATCGAACAGCAGCTCCCGCATTGTAACCTTGCCGACCTCGACCTCGAAGTAACCAGGCTTTTTCACGTCGCCGGAGACGCAGAGGATGCGGGTGCCGGTATTGCGGGCGACTCCGAGCTTTGCGTATTCTTCACCTCCCATGCGGATGATGTGCTTCACGTGACAGAGCGACTCGACGTTGTTTACAATGGTCGGTGCCATATAAAGACCGAGTGCTGCGGGGAAATACGGCGGCTTGATCCGTGGGTATGGACGCTTCCCTTCCAGAGATTCGATCAGGCCCGTTTCCTCGCCACAGATGTAGGCACCGGCTCCCCGATGAACGTAGATCTCCAAGTCAAAGCCCGAGCCTAAAATGTTGTTACCGACAAAACCCTTCGCCCGCGCGTCCTCTATCGCTTTCTCGACGATCAAAGCCGCCTGCGGAAACTCCTCGCGCAGATAGATGTAGGCCTTCTTGGCACCAACGGCGAAACAGGAGATCACCATCCCCTCGATCAGCTGATGCGGATCCTGATGAACGATGTAGCGGTCTTTGAACGTTCCCGGCTCCGACTCATCGCCGTTGCAAATCAGATAAACCGGCTTGGTGTTATTAGGAGGAATGAATGTCCACTTCATCCCGGTCGGAAAGCCCGCGCCGCCACGACCGCGCAATCCCGATTTCTTGACCTCTTCGGTGATGTCCTTCGGTGCCATCTTGAACGCCTTCTTGAGATCCTCGTAGCCGCCATCATTGATGTACGTCTCGATGGAAGGGTCCCAGCCTTCACGATCGATGTTCTTGAAGATGAGCCTGTACTCGCGTTCGTGGGGCTGTTTGGTGTAGGAAATCATGGGAGACGCGGGAAATATGGCTATTTCACCAGCTATCGCAAAACCCAAAACCTGGTTTTGTGAAAAATTTCACAAGCTCCCGGAACCCGCCGCAATCCCCGGGTGGAGGAACGCGATCTCCTTCTCCCCCGCCGCCAAGGCACGGCGGATTTCCGTGGCGGAAGCGGGATGCTCCCCGTCCACAGTCAGCAGCCGGTAGCCGGGCCTCACCTCCACAGCAGCGCCGTTCCGCGCCAGCACGATGAAATCCACCAGCGCTGCCAGCCGCTCCGGATGCCTCCACTTCGGCAGCGCCTTCCATTGGTCGCCGCCCATGATCCAATACCACCTCACGCCCGGCTCGGCCGCGGCTAGCGCTTCCACTGTCTCGTAGGAAAATGACGGCCCACCTTTCCGCAGCTCCGTCTCATCCACCCTCGCCCACTCGATCCCGTCAAGCGCAAGCCGAAGCCATCTCGCCCGCGTCGCTCCTTCCGTCGGCGGCTGCCCCGTCTTGTGAGGAGAAATGTGACAAGGCATGAACCGCACCTCATCAAGGCACGCCGCCTCCTTGGCGAGCCTTGCCAGATGAACATGCCCCTCGTGAACCGGATCAAAGGATCCGCCGAACACTCCCACTTTCCTCGGACCCGTTCCCATTCCGGACGATATTCGGATCCTTCGGGATCGTCATCAAAAACTTCGTCTCGCTCCCCGGTGTAGAGGTCACGGAGATGGTCCCATGATGCGCCTCTATCGCTCGTTTTACAATCGAGAGCCCGAGCCCGGTCCCTTTGATCTCAATCTGCGAATGATGTTTTTCCACTCGATAGAATCTCCGGAAAATGTGAGGAAGGTCCGCGCTTGGTATCCCTACCCCGTTGTCTTTGACCCAGATCAGGAAGTTTTCACCGTCTTCCTCGGAACCGACCTCGACTTGGAGATCCTTGTACGGGTTCTGTTTCAGCGCGTTCTCCACCAGATTGAACAACACTTGCGTCCAATAGAAGCGGTCGCCATGCACCGTCGCGCTGTCGTCGTGAAGCCTCACCGCCACGATCGCCTTCTGGCTTTGCACCACCGACTCCAGGCGCTCCAAAACATCGTTCACACAGGAGCGGATCCGGAACGGCTCAATGTTGATTGCGCTGGCCTCGCCGGATTCCAACCGGGAAATGACAAGCATGTCCTCGACGATGCGCGAGATCCGCTCGGTGTGCTTCTTCATCACCAGCAGAAAACGTTTCACCATTTCCGGCTCATCCATCATCCCCTCCTCAAGCAGATTCTCAAGATAGCCGCTGATGATCGCCAGCGGCGTCCGCAGCTCGTGGGACGCGTTGGCCACGAAATCCTTGCGGATCTGTTCGAGCTGGTGCTCGGCTGTTACGTCACGGATCACGACGCGAGTGTTGGGGTTGCCGTTTGAGGTATCAGACATTTGAGCGGCATCGATAATCCACGCGTTGTTTCCTCTCGTTTCCAGATCGCCCAGCGGTGAGGTCTGCTGTGGCAGGATGAGACTCGTTTGCACCGGCTCCCCGGTTTCAAGACAGCGGAGCAAGGCTTCCGCAAGGCGTGGATCCAGAAAAGCCTCCCGCACCGGCCTTCCGGTGAGAATCCTTCCACGGAAGAGATTCTGCGCCGCAGCATTCGCAAAGCGGATGTTCGCATCAGAATCCACAAGGAGAAAGGCGTCTCCCAGCGCGTCGAGCAGTCTGTCCCGTTCATCATTTGCTTGTTGTAGCTCTCGTTCGAATTTCAGTTGCCGTTCCTTGGCCTGCCTTACGTGATCGCTTATCGCCAGCCTCTGTCGGATCGTTTGGATCAGGAGCACGAGAGCCGCGGCTAAACCGACCAGCATGGCGAGCTTCTCCATCATAAAACAGGCGCCGACACGCAGTAGCCCACACCGCGGACCGTCTCTATCAGCGTTCCGTAGGCTCCCAGCTTTTGCCGGAGGCGCTTCATGTGTGTGTCCAGAGTGCGGCTGTGGACCTCGTCACTGTAGCCCCAGACGGTGCGGAGGAGGTCGTTGCGATCCTGTGGTTTGCCCGGCCGCTCGCACAGGAACAGAAGGAGCTTGAACTCGGTGGACGTCAGATCCAGCGGCTCGTTTTCCAGATAAAATTTAACCGCGTTCTTGTCGAAGCGGAACGGCCCGAAATTAAACTCCACCGCTCCCGGCGGCGCGTCCGTCCGTTTCAGAATGGCGTTTACCCGCAAAACTAGCTCCTTGGGGCTGAAAGGCTTGGTCAGGTAATCATCGGCTCCGGCTTCCAATCCCTGGATGCGATCCTCCGTCTGGGCCCGCGCCGTCAACATGATAACCGGAATGTTCGACGTCCGCGCGTCCCGCCGGATTTCCCGGAAAACCGAATAGCCGTCACGGCCGGGCAGCATCAGATCCAACACCACCAGATCCGGTCGTTCGCGAATCGCAACCTCGGTCCCACGAATCCCGTCATGAGCTTTGAAAACCTCGTAACCTGCCCGCTGCAGATTAAACATGATCAAATCCGCAATATCCACCTCGTCCTCAACGATCAAAACTCTTTGCATCGAGGTTTGATGTAGCGCGTCGGTTGTCATGCCAGAACAGGTGGATTGTGACAATTTAGTCACAACATGTCCGTCTCGACGTAGCTGCCGGGCTTGGTCGTCTTGCCCACGCCGATTTTCACGCCCGCTTCGATGGAAGTGTTTACACCGGTGCAAACGCCGTCGCCAATGATGGCACCCAGTTTCTCCCGTCCGGTGTCCACCTCCTTGCCACGGATCATCGAGAGGTGATACCTGCCATCGTGGCGGTGGTTTTCCGTTCGTGTCCCGGCTCCCAGCGTCACATGTGAGCCCACGATCGAATCTCCGATGTAGCAATGGCGGGCAATATAGGTATTCGGGTAAATCAGAGAGTTCTTCACCTCCGCCCCGTGGCCAATGTAGCAGTTCGCACCGATGCTTGTCGCACCACGGATCAGGGCGTTCGGCCCCACCTGAGTGCCGGGACCAATCACCACAGGACCCTCGATCACCGTTCCCGGAAGGATCCGCGAACCCTTCCCCAATCTGACACAACCGGAAACCGTGGCCAGCGGGCTCACATCGCCCAGCAGCGAGGTTTCGTCCATCAGCGCCACCACTTCCTCGTTCATCCGCAGGAGATCCCACGGGTAAACAATCGGGAAACAGTCCGCGTCCGTCCGCAGCTCCTCTTCGCAATCCTCTGGATTCTCAAACCCTTTCCACGCTAGCACATCCCCGTCAGGATGACAGAGTCGGGCGCTCTTCTCGTTCCGTCCGAGCATTAGCAGAGCCCCAAGCTCAATCCACGTATCGATCGGGATACGCAGCGTCCTCGCCCCCGCCTCGCTTTCCTCGACAAGCTGAAACCCCGAGCGCGTCAGCTCCGCCGACAACAGATCGATCATCGGCACGTTGGCTATCAAACAGGAAGCGAGATCCCGATTAACCGTGATGGGGGCGCAAAAAATCGAATTCTTCGGAGGCAGGAGAGTTGCTTGCATGGGCTTGAATAACTAGATCATCTGCGCTCCTAGGACACACGGAATATTTTTCAACCGTCAGCATTTTGGCAGCTACGCCCTTCATACCAAATGGTGTTACCGCCCCGGTGCCTCAACCGAGCCGGCCGTTCTTCTTGTGAAAATTCAGCTCACCACAGACCGGGCAGTGGCTGACCCTTCCGCTCTGCGTCGCCAGGAAAACATGCCCGCAGTTGCGACAGATGTTCCTCCCCGCCAACGTCTGCTTCTCCTCCCGCTGATGCATCAAACGTGATAGCAGGGAGAAAATGGCAACAGCGAGCAGGCTGCCGGCGATCAACAGCACCACCAGTTCTTCAAGACTAAAATCCATCTTCCTCTTCGTTCACAAATTCCACCCGCAGCCCAAGCCAACGCCCGTCCTCCCCCTCTCGGAACCGCACGCCCCGCAGCCAGTCCTCCAGCGCCACCCCGATCGGAGTCACGTTCCCGCCCAGAGAAATACTATGGTCCACCGTCCCATCCGCTCGCAGGCTCAACAGGAATCGCGACACGTCCGGCGCTCCCGGCCCCTCCTCAGGCATCGAGAACTCTGGCAAGCGCTCCGGAAACCAGTCGGACGTCTCTCCATCATACGCAATCAACCTCGGAACCAACCGCGCCGTCTCGGCACCATCCACTGTCGCAACCGGACCGCGAACCCTGTCAGGGAACGTCCTCACCCCGCGAGGAGAAACCCCCTCGAATCCCGACCCAACAGCTGCTTCAAGCTCCTTTAAACTGGGTTCGTAAAGCGCCCACCGCCCGGCCATCAACTTGTCCCACATGCTCCCCGAACCCTCCACAACCCCATCCGCCACCTCAAGCCGCCCAGGAAACGGCCCCTGCTCCTCCGCGATCTGCGCAAGCGACCTTCCCATTCCTTCGTTACCTAATTGGAAAGCGGTCACACCATCAGCCACCTCGGACCGCACCGATGTCATCGGCACGTTAAAGAAGCTCAGAATAAAGGCAAATAAGCCCGCAACGATCAGCCGAGAAAGCCACTTGTGAGTGCCCGAAGAAGTCCTTTCCTCCCAGTCGAAAATAAGCCGAATCTGCTTCATCTCCCCGCCTCTCCGCTTGGTCGCAGCTTCTGTTCAGGACTTGAACTACCTACCAACGCTAGCTTGAACCCCGAAGCCAGTATGATCTCGCTCACTTGCCGCTCCATCGCCACGCTCACCCCAGCATCCGTTTTTAGCATCACGATCGCCGTTGCGTTCTGTTCATCCTCATTTAGCACTGCCAGCTGACTGGCAAGCTCCTCCATTGACACAGCTTGGCGACCCAAATGAAGCCTTGGGTTCATCTCCCCGGGCCCCAGCGTCACCACGATTGAGTTCTTGTAGCGCTCCATCTGGAACTGCGACGGCGGAAGCTCCACCACCACCCCGGAATGACTGAGGAACATCGGACCCAGCAGAAGAATCATCGTCACTAGGATCAAGAGGTCGAAAAACGGCATCGCGTGCAGAAATCCCGGCCTCTCCTCCAGCGTCGTCTCCAGCTTCATACTTCTTCGGCTTGCCTCGTTTTCGCCGCAGGGCCACGGCGCTTTCCGTGAACCGTCTCCCCGCGGAACGGCGCAAATTCCTCCTCCTCACGCGCGTCGGCGATCATGTGCACCACCTCTATCCCCGCCCGCTCAAGTCTGCCCACCAGCCGTTTCGAGCGCCCGACAAAGTAGAGATAGAAAACATACATCGGAATCGCCACCGCCAGCCCCATTACCGAGGTCAGCAGCGCAGTCATCACCCCCGAAGCCAGATCCGTCGGTCCCGAGGTCCCACCTTGCTCGCTCACCCGTTGAAAGGCATCCACCATTCCGAGCATCGTCCCAAGCATCCCGACCAGCGGACACAGCAGCGCTACCGCAAGAATGGCGCGAATGTTCTTCTCGATCCCCGGCACCTCCAGTTGCCCGGCCTCCCGCACGACATCGCGCAGATCCCCCCGATTGAGATAATATCTTAGCAATCCCGCATGCGCCACCCGCCCCACCGGCCCCGGTGCCCGCGCCGCCTCATGCAGCGCCTCCGCAAAGGCCCGGCGTTTCACATGCAGCCCCAGCCCAAGCAGCAGCGAAGTCACATTGATCCTCGCCCGGTGGAAAAAAAACAGCCGCTCCACCACACACACCGCCCCGTAGAACCCAAGGCCCAGAATCACCCAGACAAGAGGTCCGCCTTTATCTACCAGCCCCGATGCGTCCCATGAACCCAATATCATCCTGCACCCAAACTATTCTCCACCACTCTCCCCTAGCAATACCGAAAAGCACCACCCACAGTTCCTCACCCTCCCGTTTTCAGCCTCTGGAAAAATTCGCACAGCATCCTCACCCGCTCCCCTACCGGAGCTGTTTCCAGCAGCTTCTGGCGCAGGTCCACATCATGCACGAATTGCTGCGCCACCAGATCCGCCATCAGCCCCGGCTCGTCCGCCTGATCCAGCAGCGCCATCACACCCGCCCGCACATCCTCTGGCAATCCGGCGATCCCGTCCTCCACGGTTCCGCGCAGCGTTTTCATCGCCCCCGCGCCGTGCTTCCCGTCGATCGCCTCGCACATCACCGGCTCGATCAGCGCGTAAGGATATGGCTTTTCTTCCAGCCATTCCAAGAATCGCACCCGGATCACCCCGTGAAGCAGCAATTGCGAGGTTCCGTCCTCCTTCTCCCTTGACGCCCTCACCAGACCCGCAGTGCCTATTTCCGAGATCCACTCCACCTCACCCTCCTCGTTTTCCCTCATGCGCCCCACTGCGAACACGCAGTCCCCCGCCAGCGCATCCTCCAGCATAATCCGATAACGCTCTTCAAAAATAAACAAAGGCAGCCCGCCATGGGGAAAAAGGGTACAGTCCGGCAGCAGCAGCACACCGCATTTCTTTGGTAAATTCAGTCCCGTCATTGCCCCTTCTTACACCAGCCACCACTCCCCGCAACCCCAAGCCAACAGACCACCTCTATCGAGCCCTTGACGTCGGCACCTTCCTCACCTTCACTTCCAACATCAGCCCGTGGCGGCGGCTTGCATCCGCCATGCCCCGTCCCGTATCCCACCCCTCTTCCTCCAGTTATGCGCCTCCAAACGAAAAACCTGCTCCTCCTCCCCGCTATCTTCCTCAGCGCATGCCAGGCACCCGACCAATCCAGCCACCAGAAGCCCCTCTCGCCATCAGCGGCAACTGCTCAGGTCGCATCTCCCGCAGTCGCCTCCGCAAGCCCGGCCACACCAGCGCCCCCCGATACCACTCCTTCGCAGGATCCCAGACTCTCCCGGAAATCCAACCCCGGTATCGAATTCGAAGGCGTCTCCTTCGATTCCCGCAGCCATCGCCTGATCGTGATCGACCAGCCCAACGGCCCCGGCTCCACCTTTGCCGATGCCGCTGGAGTCGCGCGGAAGCACAACGCCCTTGCCGTCCTGAACGCAAGTTTCTTCACCCCAGAAGGTGCCCCCCTCGGGCTCGTCGTCTCCCGCGGCAGCAACGCCGGCTCATGGAACACCGCCAGCTCCCTCGGCAGCGGGGTTTTTCGCGAAAGTTCCTCCGGCACCCTTTCCATTTCCCGCCGCTCCTCCCGCGCCGCCGTCGCCGGCTCCCGGGAGCTCATCCAAGCCGGCCCGCTCCTGATCGAAAACGGCAGCCCCGTCTCCGGCCTCGACGCCACCAAGCCCGCCATCCGCTCCATTATTCTCACCGATGGCGGCTCCCGCTGGTGGATCGGCAAAACCTCCCTCTGCAGCCTCTCGGATCTCAGCAAAGCCCTCGCCTCCGGCTCCCCCTCCCCATGGAAAGTCCGCCTCGGCCTCAACTTCGATGGCGGCCGCTCCACCGATTTCTATGTCTCCAGCCACGTCCCCGGCGGCCCCCTCAACCGCCGAGGCTTCATGAGCCGCCCCGTCCGCAACTTCATCGCTCTCGTCCCCCGGGAACGCTGAGCCCCAGCTCGGCGGATCAACCTTGACCCTCCGCTTCAATCTTGCGATCTCACTTCCAGCGAATTTCCTGAAAACCCTCCTCCAGCGCCTGTTCCTACTGCTCGGCTGCCTCCACCTCATCGGCGGCCCGCACTCGATCGTCCAGATTTACGCCTGGGCGAATATGCTCGTCAGCTACTCCCAGGAGACCGGTTTCACTCAAGCAGCGCGCGATACCTTCTCCGGCGAGAAGCCCTGCACGCTCTGCAACAAGATCGCCGCTGTCAAAGCCGATGAGTCCAGGCACTCGCCCGAAAAGCCTCCCCTCGCCCCTCTCGCGCAAAAGCTCTTTCACGACCTCTTCCCCACCGTCGTCGCCACACTGAAAGACCCCCGATCATCGCCTCTCGCTTTTCACTCTTTCTCCTCTCCCTGTCCCCTCCTCTCCGCCGCAGCCAACGGCCCGGCGACTCCACCGCCCCGGTGTTGAGTAGTTCCACGTAGCTGCGGCGTCTCGCCGCAGGCCGTGACCACCCCGTCTCGGGGTGAGTCAACCCATTGAACAAGTAAGGCCCACCGCCTCGCAAAATCCCGGACCCATCACGTCCACCTCTCCAATCATCTCTAACAGCTTTCTTTATGAAATCCATTTCCATTGTCATTTCCATTTTTCTCTCCACCACCTCCTTGATCCTCGCCGAGCCCGAGCTCCTCGACACCACCATCGTTAAATCCACCAACGCCGCAACGCTCACCCAGCCCACCCTCGCCCAGGACAAGCTCGAACTCGCCCGCATCCCCGGCGGCACCGAAACCATCAACCCCGATCGCTACCTAACAGGCCGCGCCTCCACCTTCGCTGATGCCTTCGCCCTGTCACCGGGAGTCGTTGCCCAATCGCGCTTCGGCTCCGATGAAGCCCGCATCTCGATCCGCGGCTCCGGCCTCCAGCGCACCTTCCACGGTCGCGGCATCAAACTTCTGCATGACGGCATCCCCGTGAACCTCGCCGATGGCGGCTTCGACATGCAGACGATCGACCCGCTCGCCGTCTCCCACATCAATATTTGGCGCGGCGGAAATGCTCTCTCCCAGGGCTCCACAACCCTCGGCGGTGCCATCGAATACATCTCCCACTCCGGCCACTCCGCCCCCGGCTACTCCGCCCGCGTTGAGGCAGGATCTTACGATTATCTCCGCGCCCGCTTCGCCGGCGGCATCACAGCCGGTTCCCGCGACCTCTACTTTTCCCTGTCCCACAACCAGCAGGAAGGCTATCGCGAACACTCCTCCCAAGCCGCCCAACGCCTCTTCACCAACTTCGGCCTCCAGCTCCACGACGATCTGGAAACGCGTTTCTACCTCACCGCCGTCCACACCGATTCCGACCTCCCCGGCTCCCTCACCAAGGCTGAACTCGAAGCCGCACCCCGCCAGGCCGAACGCAGTCTCTTCGGCGCCCTCCGCTACGACAACCGACGCGACTACGAGCTCTACCGCATCGCCAACAAAACCACCCTCCGCCACGGCGGCAACACCTGGAACTTTTTCGGTGCGTGGAACTACAAGGACCTAGTCCACCCGATCACTCCCTTCGCCGGGTACCTCGACCAGCTCTCCAACGATCTCGCCCTCGGCACCACGTTCACGAACGAAGACGATCTGTTAGGGCGGCAGAACCGCGTCCGCGCCGGCATCCATTTCACTCACGGCACCACCACCGACGTGCGCTTCTTCAACAACCTCGGCACCCGCGGCAGCCTCCGCACCCGTGACGAGCAAACTGCCGCCAACCTCAGCGGCTTTGTCGAGAACCAGCACCACCTCACCCCGGAGCTTTCCCTGACCACCGCCCTCGCCGCCTCCTACTCCACCCGGAAAAACCAGCGAGAGTTCACCAACCCCACCGCCACCCCTCCCTTTTACTCCCCTCCCTCCCCCGGCGTCCTCACCTCCTACACCGATTCCTACTCCGCCCTCTCCCCGCATCTCGGGCTATTGTATGAGATCCAGGAAATCCAGTACTTCGCCGGCCTCTCCCGCTCCTTCGAGCCCCCGTCCTTCTCCGAGGCCGTCACCGCCGGAGTCGCCCGCCGCGCCCAGACCGCCAACACCATCGAACTCGGCACCCGAGGCACCTGCGGCTTCGCCCGCTGGGACGCCACCCTCTACTACTCGCAGATCGAGGACGAACTCCTGACCCTCACCGACCCCGCCACCCTCATCTCCACTACAAGAAATGCCGACGAAACCACCCACTACGGCATCGAACTCGGCACGGAAATCGATCTACTAGGCTCATCGTGGCTCGATGACCGCCCCGCCCACCGCCTCGTCTTCCGCAGCGCCTACACCTACGGCAGCTTCCGCTTCGATGGCGATCCGGTTTACGGCGGCAACCGCATCGCAGGCCTCCCTCCCCACCTCCTGCGCGGCGAGCTGGTCTGGGAAAATGACCAGGGCTACTACGCCGGCCCCACCTTCGAGTGGGTCCCGGTCAAATCCTTCATCGACCACCGCAACACCTTTGCCGCCGATCCCTACGTCCTCCTCGGTTTCAAAATCGGTCGCCGCGTCGCCGATGGCCTCTCATGGTTCATCGAAGCCAAAAACCTCACCAACCAAATCCACTCCCCCACCCACGGCGTCATCGACAACGCCGCCGGCACCGACCAACGCCAGTTCCTCCCCGGCGACGGCCGCTCCATCTTCGCCGGACTCGAGTGGAAATTTTAAACCACCGATTCCTTCTCTTCTTCTTGAGGGAAAACTGAAAACTGCGAACCACGAAGCTCAAGCGACGCGGAAGGGGAAAGCGCCGCCACCAAGGACTTAAACCCTAATCCGTGCCACCTGCCTTCAAAGCCACAAGTGTTACCTATGCACTCATCACCCGGCACTTCCCATTTGAATTTTCCTGCCCCACCCTCCAGAAGAGTCCGTGCTCACCTCGCTCCGCCTCCGGAACTTCCGCTGCTTCGACAGCCTCTCCATTGAGATCCCGCAGGAGGGCGCGCTTTTCATCGGCGACAACGCCCAAGGAAAAACCTCCATTCTCGAAGCCGTCTGCACCCTCGTCCGCCTCCACTCTCCGCGCACCAACCGCCTCCAGACCCTCACCAAAATCTCCACCTCCGGCTTCGGCATCGCAGGTGACCCCTGGCAGCAGGAGCGGAAAACCCAGCACCTGCAAAACACTCTTTCCCTCAGCGTCGAAGGCGAGACCCGCCCCTCCCATTCCGAATACCTCGCCGATGGTGGTCTCGTCGTCTGGATGGGCAACGAGGATCTCGATCTTGTCCGCGGTCCCGGCGAAACCCGCCGCCGCTTCCTCGATTTCATCGGCGCACAGCTCGACCCGAGATACCGCACCGCCTACACCCGCTACCGCCGCGCCCTGAAAGCCAAGAACCTCCTCCTCAAAGAACCCAAACTCCGCCTCCCGGCGCTCCTCGCCTACGAGGAAATCTTAATCGAGCACGGCACCCATCTCACCCAGGCGCGGCAGCAGTTGGTCGCCGATCTCACACCTCTCGCCACCGCCGCCCAGCTCGCCATCTCTGGAAAAAACGAAGCCCTCACGCTTCATTACCTACCCGCTTCCGGCCCCTCGCTCAAAGACTCGATTCTCCAAGCGCGTCAGCGCGAGACCGCCACCCGCCAGGCCGTTGTGGGCCCGCACCGCGACGACCTCTCCATCCGTCTCCACGGCATGCCCGCCGCCGATTACGCCAGCGAAGGCCAGCAGCGCACCATCGCCCTCGCCCTCAAGCTCGCGCAGGGCGATCTCCTCCACCAGCGCACCGCAAAGACCCCGGTCTATCTCCTTGATGACATCTTCGGCGAGCTCGACCCACACCGCCGCACCGCACTCCTTCACCACCTCCCCCCTCACGCCCAGAAATGGATCACCACCACCCATCTCGATTGGCTGAAAACCGCTGACAAGCATCCATCCCTCCCCTCCTTCGCCGTCCGCAACTCCACCGTTTCCCGCAGCTGAATGTGGCGCGAAAGGATTGCATCATTTTCCTAAGCATCCATCCTTCCGACCATGCCAAGCAAGCGACCATCCGTCTCCCTGGGCAAAGGGGCCGTCCTCCAGTTCCTAATAGCCGCCTGCCTGGGCCTCGCCGCCCACGCGCAGTTTCTCACGCCAAAAGACGTCCTTGTCATCTTCAACACCGCCGATCCGGATTCCGCCAAACTCGCCGAAACCTATCAGCGGGCCCGCGGCGTCCCGGCCGACCAGATCCTCGGCCTCAACCTCCCGCTCAAAGCGGACATTTCCCGCGCCGAGTTCGACACTGCGCTCCTTTCCCCTCTCCGCAATCATTTTGAGAACAACGGCTGGTGGCGCCGCGCCCGCGACTCCCAAGGCCTCCTCCTCCCGGGAGAAAACAAAATCCGCGCCATCGTTCTCATGCGCGGCGTGCCCCTCCGCATCCAGCCCAGTCCCGATCAGAAACCGCCCGCCGATCCCAACAATGCCGCCGAACTCATCTCTTCCCGCCACGAGGCCTCGGTAGATTCCGAGCTCGCCCTTTTCGGCATCGAAAGCCTCCCAACGGCCGGCATCCTCAAAAACACCTTCTATGACAGCAAGGTCCCGCTCTCACAGACCCCTTTCAAATTTCTCACCCTCGTCGCCCGCATCGACGCACCCACCTACGCGATCGCCAGACGCATGATCACCGATGCCGTTGAAACGGAAAAACATGGCCTCTGGGGCCGTGCCTACGTCGATGTCGCCAACAAAGTCCCCGAAGGCGACGAGTGGCTCAACAACATCATCGAGCGCAACCATCAGGTCGGCATCCCGACGATCGCCGACCGCTTCAATGACACCCTGCCGAAGAACTATCCGATGACCGAGACAGCCCTCTATTACGGCTGGTACGATTGGAACGTCAGCGGTCCCTTCCTCAGCCCGGGGTTCCAGTTTCGCCCGGGGGCCGTCGCCATCCACGTCCACTCCTTCAGCGCCGAGCAACTCACGGACGCCCACAAGAACTGGGCCGCTCCCCTTCTCGTCCGCGGTGCCGCCGCCACGATCGGAAATGTTTACGAGCCCTACCTCCACCTCTCCCACCATTTCCACATCCTCCACGACCGCCTGATGCAGGGCTGGAGCTTCGCTGAGGCCGCCTGGGCCGCCATGCCCGTCACCTCCTGGCAGACCGTCGTCCTCGGTGATCCACTGTACCGCCCCTTCCTCCACCTTGATGGCACCGGCACCTCCCGCGAGGAGGACCGCGAATTCCGCGCCCTCCGTGCCGCCCACCGCCAGTGGCCGGACCAACACGACGAGCGCCGGGGGAAACTCGCCGCCGCCAGCGAGAGCCTCTCCAGCGGCACCCTCGCCGAAGGCCTGGCGCTCGATTACCGCGAGTCCAAAGACATCCCCAATTCCGTCATCTGGTTCAACAAGGCAAAGAACCTGTATGTGCGGACCGAGGACAAACTCCGCCAGGATATGCATCTGATCGCCATCCACCGCGAACTCAACAAACGTCAGGAAGCCATCAATGACCTCCGCGCCGCCCGCGCGAAATACGGACCCATCGCCGAGAGCGAAGCAATTTCTGGCTGGCTGGACATCCTCGATCCTCCGCCGCCACCCGTCGCCGATCCAACCCAGATTCCGCAGCAGTAGTCGCAGGTCGCGCCCGCCTCACCGCACCATGAACTACGGATTTCTCCTAGAAAGCATCTGGCATCCGCCCCTCGCCTTTGAGGAGGTGGCAGCCCCAAAACTACCGCCCGAGCTTGAGCTCCAGGCCCTCTGGTTTGCCGGCGCGTTCGGAAGAGATTTCCGCCTCAAAGACGGCCGCAAGCTCCGCATCACCCAGTTCGGAGAGTGGAACCACGGCCCCGGCCCGGACTTCGCACACGTCGCGATCGAGATCGATGGCTCCCATTTCACCGGAGACCTCGAGCTGGACTCCACCACCTCCGAC
This sequence comes from Akkermansiaceae bacterium, assembly GCA_041748235.1. Lineage (GTDB taxonomy): Bacteria > Verrucomicrobiota > Verrucomicrobiia > Verrucomicrobiales > Akkermansiaceae > Luteolibacter. The sequence goes on from JBGTDO010000144.1 coordinate 30,518, forward strand.
TGGGAGACGCACGGCCACGCCACCAACCCCGCCTTCACCAACACCGTCCTACACATCGCCTTCCGCCCTTCCCTGCGGGACATGTTCATCCGCACCGCGAACCACCGCCAAGTCCCCGAGCTCCTGATCAGCCCCGGCCAGCTCGCCGACGCCCTCCGCCTCCCTTCCCGCGATACCGCCATCGCCATCCCCGGCCGCTGCCTCCAACCGCTTAGGAAAATCCCCAAACTCTCCCTCGAGCGTCTGCTTCAGGAAGCCGCCCTCCGCCGCGCCTCCGTCAAAGCAACCCGATTCCTCCATACCGTCGACGCGCACGGCCTCGATTCCGCCCTCTTTCAAGCCACTGCCGAAACCCTCGGCTACGGCGGTAACCAGCTGCCGATGAAGCTCCTCGCCCAGCGCGCACCCATCTCCACCCTCACCTCCAGTCCTGACACCGCCGAAGCCGTCCTCCTTGGCACCGCCGGCTTTCTCAACCCCGAGCTGCACCGTCGCGCCCCTGCCGATACACAGCAGTACCTTCTCAATCTCTGGGAAACCTGGTGGAGAATCCGCCCCAAACACGAGGCTCTGGAAAGCCGCGAGCCCGTCTGGAAAACCCACGGCCAACGCCCCGCAAACCACCCGCACCGCCGCGTCGGTGGCATGACAGTCCTCGTAAAACACTGGCCGACTTTTCGCCGCCTCGCCCTCGGCTCCCCCTTCGCCGTCAAACCTCTAACTGATTTCCTCCACGGGCTCCGCCACGAATTCTGGTCCCACCACCACACGCTCACCTCCGGGCGCAGCAGCCAGGCGATCTCCGTGTTCGGCAAAAACCTCGCCCTAGAGCTTTCCGCCAACCACCTCATCCCTCTTGCCCTCCACGAGAACCGTTTTAACTTCCCAGACTACCACAAACACCGCCACTCCGCCGTGAACCAGAAGCTCAAACGCTGCGGCATCCGTCTCTTCGGCTCCGAAGAAGCCGCCAGGCCATGGCTCCGCCGCCTCTCCCACCAACAGGCACTGCTACAGATCTATCAAGACTTCTGCCTAGAAGACTTCACCGACTGCAAGAACTGCCCCTTTCCCGAGCAACTCTCCCAATGGCGCTAACACCACCTCCGCAAATGCAAATCCAGCTCAACGGCCGGCACCACCCGCTCGAAGCCCCCCTCACCCTCGCCGAACTCCTCGAAAGCCTCGGCCTCGCCGGCAAACCCGTCATCGCCGAACTCAACGAAGAAGCCATACTCTCCCGCAACTTCGGCAGCACCCGCATCACCGACAAAGACCGGCTGGAGATCGTCACGCTCGCCGCCGGAGGCTGAATTTTGAAACCATCTCATCGCTCCGAAAAAACCCGCCCGAGAGCCATTTTTCCCTTGCCACTCCGCCCTTCCAACCTCCATCTTCCGCCCACGTCGCACCTCGCGACCCTTTTTCCAAATCCGGCGTAGCTCAGCGGCAGAGCGGGTGACTGTTAATCACTAGGTCCTTGGTTCGATCCCAAGCGCCGGAGCCATTCACACCAGCGACGAGGAAGCGCACCAAAAAGCGGCCTTATCCGGAGCCGCGATGACTTTGGAAGGTCAACAAACCGGGGCCTCTATTCTGGCTTTGCCCATTCCGGGCGTTCTTCAATGAGATAGTCGGCGATCAGGTATTCGCGCCCGTCGCGCAGTAGCATCAGCTTCACCGGATGGCCCACGCCATACAGATACAGCCATTTCTGAAATTCGCCCACGGTCAGGATCCGGTTGTAGGAAAACTGCACGAGAATATCGTTGGGCTTGATACCGAGCTTTTGCGCCGGGCTGTTATCCCATACGTGCTCGATGGCGATACCCCCGTGATGCCCCTTCTCAGTGGGGAAGAACTTCATCTCGGCCTCATTCAGTGGTCTGACCGAGAATCCCGTCCAAGGAGATTTCAAGCTGCCTTTCTGTTTGATGCTCTCGTAAATATTAAAACAGAGGCTGATCGGCAGGAGATGGGTTTCCCCTATTACCTCCACATGATCTTGTTCCGCTACAGGCTTGAAGCCCGTGTAAAGCGCCGCCACCTCGCCGCTGTCCGCGAAGAACACCGGTCCTCCCAATGAGTCATCGGAGAGCTCTATTTTGGCCCTGAACATGGTGGAAGTGAGGCTCTCCTGATAGCACTCCCGCGAGTTCAGACCCTCCACCGTGCCCTCGACCAAGGGCTTCTCCCCCCCGGCGAGCTTTCCGACGGCGGCCACTCGGTCGCCCACCGTCACCACCCGGTCGCGGGCAATGTGTGAAGGCTCGAAGCTCTCGTCCGACTCGATCTTCAAGATGCCGAGATTGATCGTTGGCTCGACGCCAATAACGCGGGCCTCGTAGGTTTTTCCTGAATCATCGCCCATTCCTACCCTGAAACTGTCCAACAACCGACCACTCGCTGGATCGGTGAGGTTTTTGTAGGTGGTCATCAGAAATCCATCTCTTTCTACGATGAACCCCAGCGCGCTAGTCCTTGGTTCTCCCTGCTCCGCCTCTTTCTCATATGCCCCCTGATAGCCCTCGACCTTCACGATGTTCGGTAATTCAGCGAGACCTTCGCACGCGAGGAAGATGAAGAGGGCTCCGATCGCCTTCTGGAACAAGCGTGGTGTGGCCGGATTCATGGTTTGAAGGATTGATTGAAGGGGTTCACTTCGGTGCCTCGCGTGATGCGGATGATCGAGTGCTGGGTTGCGGTATGGCACTGGTTGCAGCTTTGGATGACGACGTCCAGCCCCGCCATCATGCGGTCCCTGTCTACAGGTTTTGCGGAAACCGCTTCCTTGAACTTCTCGTAAGCAGGGTAGCCGATGCGGTCGATGAACATGGCAACGGGCTGGCCTTCGTATTCGGGAGACTCGGTTTGAATGGTCTTCAGCTGCTCAAGGGATTCATGCATGTAGAAGGCCGCGAGCTCGGCATTACCCTCATTTGCGGAAAGGGCCATCTTGTGGGTGAGCCGTTGCAGGTCGCCCATCAGCAACGCGAGTTCCGGCTGCTTCCCTGAATCAACGAGCGGTCGCAGCTCGGAAGTTTCCGCCGCGCGGGGAAGCGGAACGTCCTGGCCCTTGCCACTGCCACCAAGTGACAGGACGGCGCAAAAAATCCCCACCGCCCCAAGCACGGGGGCAGTGATCCTTCTAATAAACTTCACGTCATTTCTATTGCTCTCTCGTATTACGGACATAAGTGATTTTCGATGCAGGGATCGATCGACTGCAAGCGAGTATCAATTTTAAAACGGTGACATTTCCGTCAGGTTTCACTTTCTCTGCGGAAATCTAGCAGGGTGACGGATGAGTCACAGGATAGTGACTGCGGATGGGGTCTGGCGGCCTTAATCCCTCCGGTAACTTTCGCCGCATGAAATATTCAACTATTAAAAATCTTCATCTAGGATGGATCGCGCCCGCGATCTTCTTTTCCGTTGCTCCCCTGTTTTCTGCTCCCATCGCCGGCTGGAATGTCAGCTCGCTTCCAGGCGGGGCCGGCAACTTCGGACCATCGCCTCTTGCTTCAACGATTGCAGATCCCAACGTTACCGTCGTGGGTCTCACGAGAGGCTCGGGAGTAACAACCATAAATTCGGGCGCGGCCCGGGGATGGGGCGGCAATGGCTGGCTCAGTGCTTCGGCGGCAGCAGCGGCGACGGCGAACCAGTTCGCTACTTTTTCAATCACGGCTAACGCGGGCTTCGCGACTTCTTTCAGTTCAATCAGCAAATTCGATTATCGGAGGTCAGGAACCGGCGCAGCCTCGGGCGTTCTCCAGTATCAGCTCGGCGGAGGTCCCTTCAACGACGTCACAACGATCAGCTATAGTGACTCCACTAGTACGGGCGGTTCGATTTCGCCGATTGACCTGTCTGGGGTTACCGACCTGCAGAATGTGGTGGCGGGGACTACGGTGACGTTCCGGATCGTGAACTTCGGAGGGACCTCGTCGGGTGGCACCTGGTATATTTTCGACGTTGCAAACACCACCGCGACCGATTTCCAAGTGGACGGCACAGTCAGCACGTTGGGAGGCGCGCCTCTGGCAACTTCGTTCGCTCCATTGGACAACGCCACCGGCGTCTCCACCACCGCCACCCTCTCAGTCACTTTCAACGAGCCTATCCAAAAGGGCAGCGGCGACATCCTCATCAAGCACTCTGCGGACAGTACGGTCTTCGAAACCATCCCAGTCAGCTCCAGCCAAGTCGTGGTTTCCGGCAGCACGGTGACAATCACCCCGACGGCGCCGTTTTCTACCTCCACCGGCTACTATGTGGAGGTCGCTCCGGGTGCCTTCGAAGATGCCGTTGGAAACGACCACGCGGGCATCAGCGGCAATTCGACCTGGAACTTCACCACCGTCGCCGCTGCGGATACTACCGCTCCGCTCGCGACGGCTTTCGCCCCTCTGGACGACGCGACCGGCGTCCCGCCCACCACTGGTCCTTCAGTCACCTTCGATGAGCCGGTCCAGCAAGGCACCGGCGACATCCTCATCAAGCGCTCGGCGGACAACACCACGTTTGCCACCCTCCCGGTGATGTCCGAGCAAGTCGGTGTTTCCGGCAATACGATAACGCTCAACCCGACCACCCCGTTCGACGACTCCACCGGCTACTATGTCGAAATCCCTCCCGGTGCCATTGAGGATCTCTCAGGAAACGACTACATCGGGACCAGCGGCAGCTCGCAATGGAATTTCACCACCGGTGTGACCCTTCCTGCGTTCACGGCGACCAAGACACTTTTTGCGTCTGGAGCCGCCAAGCTCAGCGGTGGTTTCCCTTCATCGGATTACTATGCGGAAGGCAAGGACATCGCCAGTTTCGCCGTCTATAGCCTCGCCAGCTTCAAGTTCAGCAAGGTCGACTTCCTCCTCCCCGGCTCGGCCAGCATCGACGACATCACCTCCGCTGAATACTCGCTCACCACAAACAACCGGACCTTCGCCGCAGGCACAGAACTAGAGTTCTTCCTCACGACGGATCAACTGAATGGAAGCTTTACCGGCAAGTCCTTCAACACCGCGTTCGTCAATGGCATCGACAACACGCAGTATTCCTTCGCTCCCATATCTCTCGGTAAATTCCCTTACGTCCCCGCCACCACATCCGCCCAGGGAGGCCTTATCAACACGTTCCAGCTCAATCTCAGCGCCGCCACCCTGGAACCCGCGTTCATCGCCCAGCTCAATGCGGGCGCGGAGTTCAGCATCATCCTCGCTGCCACCACACCCACCGCCGCCATCACCTACTCGGGAATGGGCAATACTTTTGATCCCGGCGATCCGTCACTCAAGTTGACGGTCACCCGGACTATCGGCACAGACGCGACCCCGCCTCTCGTGGAAGCCTTCACTCCCGCAGACGGTTTCAGCGGCCATCCTTTAAGTGCGAATCTCTCGATTCGCTTCAACGAACTCGTTCAAAAAGGCACCGGCAGCATCTCGATCTTCCGCGCCAGCGACAATGCGCTTGTCGAATCGATCGACGCCACATCCTCGCAAGTCACCGTCAACGCCGCGACCGTGACCATCGATCCCACAGCGCCTTTGGTTTCCGGAAATACCTACTACGTGCAAATCAGTCCGGCTGCGATTGAGGATGTTTCCGGAAATGATTACGCAGGCATCACTGACAGCACGACATGGGATTTCACCACATCCCAACCGCCGATCACGGCCCTAGGACCTTTCAACGCTTCAGAAAACGCTCCGGCAGGCACGGTCGTTGGTGACCTGAATCCATCAATCATCGGCAACGAGGGAGTTAGATACGCCATCCTCGGCGGCAGCGGCGGATCAACGCTGATGAAAGGCGTCCCCGGCGCAGGCTACCTCGTCAACCCGGTCTTCACCATCGGCGACACCCTCGAAGCCACCACGGGAGCACTCAATTCCTCCACTGCTGGCAATTACACACCGCCCGGCACGCCTGACGGCCTCGGTGCATTCTCGCTCAATGCCAACACCGTCCGCGTGTTCATGAACCACGAGATCGAAGTCCCCAACTCCGGTTCAGCCGGCGGTTCATACACCTTGGCAAACGGCACGGTGATGGCCAAGGGCGGCGCACGGGTCTCCTACTTCGATATCGACAAGGCCAGCCGCCGCGTCGTCGATGGCGGCCTCGCGATTGCAAGAATCTACGATCGCTCCGGCAACGTCGTCACCAACCCTAGCCAGCTCGAGATGGGCGGCTTGGATCGCATGTGCTCCGCATCTCTCTACGAGCCGGATCTCTTCGGCGCGGGTCGCGGCCTCACGGATCGCATCTACTTGACTGGCGAGGAAACTTCGACCGCCTTCGGCCACCCTTACGGCGGCACCTTCTGGGCACTCGACGTTTCCAACGGCGATTTCTGGGCCCTCCCCGATCTTGGCCGCGGATCATGGGAAAACGCCGCCCTTGTTGACACCGGCACCACTACCCACGTTGCGTTCCTCCTTGGCGACGATGCGCAAAGCACGCCACTTTACCTCTACCTCGGCACCAAGGACGCTGCTCCGGGTGCCAATTTCCTCCAGCGCAACGGACTTAGCAACGGCCAGCTCTATGTCTGGAAAGCGGACAACGGCAACCTGTCGCCCCAGCAATTCAACGGCACCGGAGCCGTTCGCGCCGGCACCTGGATTCCACTCGACGCCCGCGCCGCTGCGGCTTCCGCTAGCACCGATCCGGCAGGATACAAAAAAGACTCCGTCCTACACAGCGAGGCGGACGCTCTCGGTGCCTTCTCTTTCTCACGACCGGAAGACCTTTCCACCAGCCCGACGGACGGCTCGATGGTAGCCTTTGCTTCCACCGGACGCGGCTCGCTTTACCCGCTCGACAACTGGGGAGACACTTACATCGTTGACCTGGACTTCGCCAACCTCGGAACCGCCAGCCCCCTCACCGCTTCCATCCGAATTCTCTACAGCGGCGACGACGCGGGCAACGGCCAGTTCATGTCCCCGGAAAACGGTCTCCGTTGCCCTGACAACCTAGATTGGGCGGACGACGGCTTTATCTACGTTCAGGAAGACCAGTCGAATCAACAGGGAGACTTTGGCGCGGCGGGAGAAGAAACTTCGATCTGGCGTCTGGATTCCACCACTGGTCAAGCCACCCGCGTTGCCCAAATCGATCGCGGAACCGTCCTCCCACTTGGCGCAAGCGACGGGAAGGTCGGTGACTTTGGCAACTGGGAATCCTCCGGCATCATTGATGTCTCCACCCTCTTCGGAGAAGCACCCGGTCAGCTCTTCCTCTTCGACGTCCAAGCCCACTCGATTACCACCGGCCTGATCGCCTCGAAGAACCTCTATGAAGGCGGCCAGCTTTGCTTCCTCGAGAAGGGCCTCGAAAAAGGATCGTTTGCAATCAATCCGAACTCCGGGGTGATCACCATCGCCAATCCAGACGCGATCAGCCTCGACCACCAACTGCACCACGAGCTCCGCATTCAGGCCTTCGACGGGACAAATACTTCGCTGAAGCAGGTGAGCGTCAACATCACCAACACACCGTTTTCCAAATCCAACAACTTCAAGGTCGCATCGTACAATACCTCGCTTTACCGCGATACCTCCGGTGCCCTCATCAACGAGCTGGCAACCGTCACCAGCGCCCAGCCGGCCCACATTGCCCGCGTCATCCAGCGCAACAACGCTGACGTGATCCTCATCAACGAGTTCGACTATGACGCCGGCGGCAAGGCGCTCAAGCGGTTCAAGGAAAACTACCTGGAGGTCGCGCAGTTGGGTGAGAAACCGGTTTATTACCCCTATGCCTTCATCGCTCCCGCCAACACCGGCGTTCACTCCGGTTTCGACCTAGATAACAACGGCAAGATTGTTTCCACACCGGGAGCCGCCGGCTACGGCGAGGACGCCTTCGGCTTCGGCGTCCACCCGGGTCAGTATTCGTTTGTGGTCCTCTCGAAGTTCCCCATCGATACCGCCAACATCCGCACCTTCCAGAAGTTTCTCTGGAAAGACATGCCAGGTGCCCTCCTGCCGGACGATCCGAGATCTGACGGCCCCGCCGACTGGTATTCACCCGCCGAACTCGATGCATTCCGCCTATCATCCAAGAACCACGCCGACGTTCCGGTGCTCGTTAACGGTGTCCCCGTTCACATCCTCGCCAGTCACCCGACTCCGCCAGTGTTCGATGAAGGAGCCCCATGGATCGCCGGTGTCGACCACAACGGCCGCCGCAATAGTGACGAAATCCGTTTCTGGTCCGATTACGTGACTCCCGGCAGCACTTCCAGCTACATCTACGACGACACGGAAACACCCGTAGCCGCGGGCGGCGGACTTCCTGCCAACACCCGCTTCGTCATCTGCGGCGACCAGAACGCCGACAACAACGAAGGTGACAGCACCGATCCTGCCATCAAGCAGATCATCGGAGGGATCGTCAACGGCCAGACCATTCCCGGGAATCCGCTCGTCAACAGCACCTTCGTGCCCGCCGGCGGCAGCGGCCCTCAGCCGGATGACACCGCCGCCTTTAGCGGTGGCGTCCGCGTCGATTATGCCCTGCCGTCCGCCTTCGGCCTCACCGTGGACTCGGGTGGTGTGTTCTGGCCCCCCAACAGCGATCCGATCGACGTTTCCGTTGATGCAACCGACCACCACATGGTTTTTCTAAACCTTTCGTTGTCCGGCGTGCAGCTTCCGCCAAGCACCAACCTGCTCACCTACTACCAGCCCGCCGTCGGCTTTACTGGAAACACCCTGCAAACGAAGCTTCAGGACATCATCGATAACCACGTGGTCGTGGAGTACAACGACGCCGATGAGATCATGCAAGTCATCGACGAGGCCGCCAACGATATCAGCAAAGTGCGCCTCATCTATTCCATCGCGAATCTGCCCAAGTCCGCCTACATCGGCAATGGCGGCAGCAACGCCACCAGTTGGAATCGCGAGCACGTTTGGCCAAGGAATGACGGGGTCGGCCAAGATGGACCGGACTTCTCCGATCTTCACCACCTGTTCCCCTGCCAGGTCAACGTGAACAGTCTCCGCTCCGCCTTCCCATTCGATGAAGGCACCGACCTCGAGCACGATCCGTTCGCACCGGAATCCTTTTTGGACGAAGACTCCTGGGAGCCTCTGGATCGCGACAAGGGCTTGGTCGCCCGCGCTGTCCTTTACATGATGACCCGCTACGATGGCTCCGACCCGCTCACCACCGATCTGGTGCTGAACAACAACCCGGGTTTTGCCGGAACGGACATGGGAGTGCTCAACACGATGCTCGCCTGGAACCGGGCCCACCCGCCGACCGATTACGAGAAGTCTCGGAACAACGCGATCTACGCCGGCGTGACGGTGGGCACTGTCACCTTTGCTCAAGGCAACCGCAACCCGTTCACCGACTTCCCGCAATTCGCGGACGCCATGCTTCTGGATGGAAACACCAACTCCTTCCTGAAGTGGCAGTATGGGAAGTTCTCGCTCGCCGATCTCCAGAACCCCTCGATTAGCGGCAACACTTCCGATCCGGACGGAGACGGCCGCAGCAACTACGCAGAGTTCCTCATGAATGGAAACCCGCTCTCTGGCGCGGACTCACCGCTCATGGTGGTTCGAAATGAAAACCAGCTCACCCTCACCTTCCATCGTCCGAAGGGTGCCCTCCCGGAACAAGCCTACCTCCAGTCTTCCGTAACGCTCGATGGCGATTGGACAACCGTTCCGAACTGGCAGAACGCGCCCACCATCATCACCAACTTGGGCGACTACGAGCGCGTGGAATACACCACCACCATCACTCCCCAAACTGAGGACAAGCGCTTCTGGCGCGTGCTCTACCAGTAATCCTACTGAATCAGCATAGGCGCGGGTGGTTCACCCGCGCCTTTTTTGTACAACCTTCTTCGTCGTTTTGACGATCTGCACCAACACTATCACGCGTGCAGCATGCAAAGCCAGCCATCCATATCTTTGCAGATTACAGGGAAAAAGTATGGAAGTAGCCACGGACACGAGGTTTTCCCGCGTTCTTGACCAGAGGCGACTTCTACGTTGGGAAGCCGGAATCGCTTACCAGCCAAAGACCCGATCAGGGTTACCAAGGCTTGGAATCTAACTTCCCGGCGGTGGCACGTCTGTTGCGACTAAGGAGACCGAGACATCCGACCGGACACTTCTTCTTCATATCGGAGGTTTTCCGGCTCCTACTACGGAGACAAAAAACAGATCGGAACTCACCAACCTAAAAACACTATAACGTATTATGAAAAATATATCCACCAACCTAAACCGACGCGTCAGCATAACGAAGCGTTCTCTCATGTCATTCGCACTCCTCGCCGGACTTTCTGCAGTTCCCCTCCACGCGCAGAACTACCGCAGCGAGCAGCAAAACCGCGCCGGCGAGGCAACCAGCAGCTGGGAGCAGTCGGCCCACCAGAACCAGCGGGCACAGTCCACCCAGACCCGCAGCTACCTTAATGACTCCACTACCCGCAACAGCGCCCAGCGCTCCAACAACACCGACCGGAGCACCGCCGAAACAACTGGCAAAAATTGGGCTCAGGACGAAGAGGGCTGGAGCATGAACGACTCCTCCAACCTAAAAGGAGAGACCCGCCTACAAGGCACTGTCGATGGCTTCCGCAAAGTCAACCTCTCGCCCAAAAACGATCCCAACGACGAGCATTCCTTCGTCCGCGTCCGTTTGGAAAACGGCCAAAACAAAATCGTGTGCCTCGGAACCCGCGTCGACGTGAGCGACCTTGATCTTCAAAGCGGCGAGGAAATTACGGTCGTGGGCAAACCAGCCAAGATCGATGGCGAGAACGTGATTGTGGCCGAGCGCATCGAGCACGGCGACAACAGCTTTCGCATCAGCAAAGAGGAGCGCCCGGAGATTCAAGAGCGGACCTCGCAAAATCGCCAAAACCAAACCAGCAACCGCGCCAGCGGCAATCAGGACCAGTTCCACTCCCGTCCCGAATATCGCGACAGCAACCAGTCACAGCAGGTCCGTAACAACGACCGCTATGATCGGGAAACCCGTGTTAAAGATACTACCGAACGCGCAGGAGCCTATTGGTCCGATGACAAAGGCTGGAGCGACAACAGCGACCAGAGCCCACAGGAAACCCGCCTTGATGGCACGATCGATGGCTTTCGCGTCATAAGAATCGGCACTGATGGCGATCAGGCTTACGAGCAAGCCTTTGTCAGAATCCGTCTTAAGAGTGGCGATAGCAAGATTGTCTCCCTTGGTAAGCGCGTGGCTCTTGATGAACTAGGCCTTGAAAGTGGCGAGTTCATCGCGGTCACCGGCAAGGAAAAGACAATTGACGGACAAAACGTGCTTGTGGCGGAACAGATCAACTACGGCGAAGACATCTTCCAGATCAAAAAGGAAGACCGCCCGAAAGCCGACAACCAGCAGAGCTCCCGGGACAGTCAAAACCGCCTTCGCGACGAGCTGTCCGATGATCGTCAGAACACGAATCTCCAGAACCGTCAGAGCGACCAAGCCGGAAGCGAGTCCCTCTATCGCGACAGCGGCAGCACCACAAACCAAACCCGCTCAATCATCGAGCGGACCTTCGGCGATCACAGCGTCGCCGGTGCCGAATCCAATGAGAGCCGGTAATCTCTCGCCTTCCAAATAGAACATCAAAACCCCTGAAGGCATCCGCCTTCGGGGGTTTTCGTTCGACTACGCTCAGTAAAAACGCACGATTTATCCATCCCGTATGTGCATTCTGCGAGACGACTTCACCGCTCTTCCGCTGACAATCCATTGCCCCACAATGGACAACTGCTGATGAGATCATCTGGCACGAATCCTGTTATTACCTAATGTATCAACCGCACTGCGAACGAGACAAAACTGCACGCTATAAGATATGAACAAACTCCAGATCGAAGGCAATTGGAACGAAGCCAAAGGCAAGCTCAAGCAGAAGTGGGCCGATCTCACCGACGATGATCTTGAATACATCGAAGGCAAAGAAGATGAACTCATCGGCCGGATCCAGCAGCGCACAGGCGAATCTCGCGAGGCCGTGGAAAATTCCATCCGAAACTCCACCTACTAATTTCCCCCCCACGATGAATGCCGTCCGATCCCTTCTACGGGGTCGGGCGGCATTTTTTTTACCCTTTCATCACACGGAACCAACGCTGTGATCTCCGCGCGATGGAAAACAAGTGAAGCACGCAGGCAGATTAGCACCGGAGTCAACCCCGTGGCGGCGGGTTGCATCCGCCATGCCTACTGAGGCCATTCCTATCCCTGCACCATCACCTTAAACCCGCCATAGGCCATGCGGGTGTAGTCAAACAGCGGGTTGTCCTTATCACATATTTCCTGAAGCCGTGGATCCGCCATCACCTTTGCGTTCACCGCATCCCGGTGCTCCCGGGATTTGTAAACGATATAGGCCATGACAACGGTTTCGTCGGCACCCGCGCCAGCCATTTTTGGAAACGGCGTCATATCTTCGACCTCCATGGCATCGCCGACGGCCTCGATGTATTCCAGCGCCCCGTATTCTTTCCAGATCGCCGCGGCCTTGGTCGCGACCTCTTTGTATTTCTCCAGTTTGTCCTTTGGAAGCGGGAGGACGAACCCGTCGATGTATTTGCTCATGATGTGATAGATAATTGAGGTTCCGACCCAGCCTCAGTCCTGCTTGCCGCACTCCGGCCCCGCGGCGAGCATGGCATCCCAGCGTTTCTGTAGTTCCTCCGGTGAGACTTTTTCGATCTCGTGCTGCAGCATCCACTGATGGCCAAAGGGATCGACGATGCTGCCGCTGCGGAACCCGTAGAACTGATCCGCGACCGGCATCAGCAAAGTGGCTCCGGCAGCGATGGCCTTTTCGACCGCGGCATCGGCGTTCTCCACCATCACGCAAAAGCTTGTGGGTGTGCCTCCGAGGGTGCGCGGGGACTTGTTGCCCCAGTCCGGATTTTCCTCGGACAGCATCACAAGCTGACCGTGGATCGAGAGCTCTGCATGGCCGATCTTGCCGTCGCTGCTGTTTGTGAGTCGCATCCGTTCTGAGGCGCTAAGAGCAACTTTGTAGAATTCGATCGCTTTTGCAGCGTCGTTGACGCAGAGATAAGGGCTGAAGGTGGGATAGTCGGTGGTGGTGCTCATGGTGGTGTTTCGGTAATACGGGTCGTGCTTCTTATATTGGTGAGAGATATACAAAAGTGCTTGGACATGGAAAGAGCTCAGATTTGCTGAGCCGTCTCCGGGTTCTCCGCCATTTGGCTCGCGCCGCAGCGCTCCATCAGCTTCCTGACTTCCACGGTGGCTCCAAAAGGCAGGCCGGGGCAGCGCTTGGCGATTTCAAGCGCCTCCTCTTCACTGTCAACCAGCAGGATGAAGTAGCCCGCCACGGATTCCTTGGACTCCGCATATGGACCGTCGGTGACGCTGCGTTCCGGACCCCGGATCACATGCCCCTCTTGCTCGAGCGACTGTCCGCCGAGGCAGCGCCCGTCCGCGACCAGGCCGTCGAACCAGCTCATCCAATCCGTCATCACGCGCTGGATCTCCTCCGGTGAAAGCTCTTTGTACCAGCTATTGTTGCGGAAAAGGAGCAGGTATTCTGATTTGGATTCGTTCATGGCTTTTTGGGTCCGTCATAGGTATGACGAACGGTTTTCTCGATCTAGGACAGCTGATGAAAGATATTCTCAGAAAAAGTCAGGCGATAAAAGCACTTGAAGCTTCACCGCCCCCCCCCGACACCAAGCTCTCCCGGTTTCATCGATCCACCACCGGTGTGAGACCCTTTATTGTGATTGATGTTCGCCAAGTTCTGGAAATAGTCGCCTCCGATGGAGCTGCCCCTTATCGCACCGCTTGATAGGGACATCTCTCCCGAAACCGTGAGTGGACAGGAATTCATTCCGGATGCGGCGGACTTCCAATTCATCCTGGAATCTTCCCTGGCAGCGGGAGGAGTCGGAATCTGGGATTTTGATTTGGTCCATGATCGGATCATTGGGGATCGCAATCTGCACCGGATGTACGGCATCGACCCGGATCGGGCAGGCTGCGGAACTCCGCTTGCAGCCTACGTCCAGGTAATCCACCCCGAGGATGTCGCATCCATGACGGCGAACCTCCAATCTGCCATTGAGTCTGCGGACCGGTTCGAAGCGGAATACCGGATCGTGGTGAAAGGGGAGCCGATCCGTTGGGTGACGGCCCGGGGACGGGTGGATCGCGATCCGCAGGGAAAGGCGATCCGGCTTCCCGGAGTGGTGATGGATATCACCGCGCAGAGAAAAGCGGAACAGGAACTTCACTCAACCATGCTCCGCTGGAAGCTGGCATTGGAATCCGCCGAGTTGGGGGCTTGGAATCTCGATGCTTCAGACCACACGCTGCGAAGTGACAAACGGTTCCGAACCATTTTTCAAGGATCGGACGAGCCGTTGGCCTATGAGCAAGCCTTTGCGAGAATCCACCCGGATGACCGGGAAAACGTAAGGAAGGCAGTGGGCGCGGCCATTACTCCGCCAAATCCAGCTCCTTACGCGGAGGAATACCGTGTCGTTCATGCCGACGGGACAATCCTGTGGGTGCTCGGCAAAGGACGGGCGAACTTCGAGGGCGAAGGGCCCCACCGGCGTCTTACCAGTCTCGACGGGACCGTGGCGGATATCACCGAGAAGAAGAAAGCCGACACCGAGCGGCTGCGGGCGGAAGAAGAACTCCGTGAAGTGGCTTCCAAGCTCTCCGAAGCGGACCGGCGGAAGGATGAATTCCTCGCGACGCTGGCCCATGAGTTGAGGAACCCTCTGGCACCCATCCGCACGGGATTGGAAATCATGAGGGTGGCAGCCGGCGATGCTCCCGTGATCGAAAAGCTCCGGCTGATGATGGAGAGTCAGACACAGCAACTGGTCAGATTGATCGACGATCTGATGGATGTCTCAAGAATCGCCAGCGGCAAAGTTGAACTGAGGAAAGAGATAATGGATCTCAGACTGGCGGTGCGGAGTGCGATCGACGCCACGAAAGCGGCCATGGAGTCATCCCGTCATCATTTTGCGGCAACGATGCCCGATGAGCCGGTTTGGCTGAACGCGGATAGCACCCGCGTTTCCCAGGTGATTTCCAATCTCCTGACAAATGCCGCACGATACACGGATCCGGGGGGAGAGATTTCCCTGAATATCGAGCGACGGGATGCTGATGTCATGGTGAGCGTCCGTGACACCGGCATTGGGGTTCCGCCGGAAATGCTGGATCAGATTTTCGAAATGTTCGCGCAGGTCGACCAGTCGTCAGAGAAGAGCCAGGGAGGACTTGGCATCGGACTGACGCTCGTGAAGCGTCTGACAGAATTGCACGGAGGAGCCGTGGAAGTGCGCAGTGGCGGCGAAGGCAAGGGAAGCGAGTTCCTGATCACGCTGCCGTTGATGTCAAACCATGCCGGGCCCGAGAATGACGCCACAGAAATGGAAGCGCCGGTGGGCAGGAGAGTCATGGTAGTGGATGACAACCAGGCGGCTGCCGAGACACTAACCGCAATGCTCAGGCTCGCGGGTAATGATGTCAGGACCGCTAAAGACGGGGTGGAGTGCATCGAAATGGCCCTGAACTTCCGTCCTGAGGTCATCCTGATGGATCTGGGCATGCCGAATATGAATGGCTATGAAGCGGCACGTCATATCCGCCAGCAGGAATGGGGCGGGGAAATGTTGCTCGTCGCTCTGACAGGATGGGGGCAGGATCGAGACCGAGCGAATACAAGCGAAGCCGGCTTTGATCGACATCTCATTAAGCCCGTCGAACCTTCCGCTTTGGCAGATCTTTTCAGAGATGTTTCAAGGTGAGGGACCCTGGGGAGGAGTGGAGACGTTGCTCGTGCATCGCTTCTAAAACAACTGTGCGTTCGGAACGGGCTCTGGAGTCGTTTTGCCATGGCCCGGATCGCTCGATCTCTTTTGTCGCATCCGAAGGAAGTTCTTCAACTTCAGGTCGTGAGCTTCCGGCCGATCCGCCCGAAGGACAACCCGCCCATCAAGGCGGCGAAGGCCAGGAGCGCCGAGCCATGCCACAGAATCTCGCTCACCGGGAACACGCCCCAGACGGTAAACTGAATCAGCGTCACGCCGTGATAGAACGGCGAGAACTCGACGATCACGCCGAGCAACGACTTTTCAGCCACCGGGAAAAAGACTCCGGAAAGATAGAAAATCGGGGCGATGAGGAACGAGTAAACGGACTGAAACTGGTTGATGTTCCGCACCCACGACGCCGCCAGCCGAACGCCTCTCCGAAGAAACGCTTCGTCGCCTCCATATCCCGTGCCGGGAACTCCACGTAGTTGATCTTTTCGTGACGCTTCATGCTTGCGGTGTCCTAGGAAAGTCAGTGGTGCCCCGGCTTGCGCTTGTGGATGATCAGCGTGTTTCCCGCAGGATCAAGCACCAGGCCCATGTGACATACAGGCGTCTCGAACGGTTCCATGACAAATGTCACATTGGCAGATTTCAAAGCCGCGATCGTCTCATCGAAGTTGTCACACTCCAGCCCACAGCTCGGTCCGTCCGAAGATGGATTCATCCCCGGAGCCTTGCCAATGGCGAACACATGAGCGCCGATCTCATACTCCACCCATCCTCCGTCCTCCCCGTGCGGTGTCACCATGGTCGGAGTAAGTCCCAAGATCCCTTCGTAAAAAGCGCGCGATTCAGCAAGATCCGTAGCCGGGTAGGCGGTGAAAGCGACTTCCGAAAACTTCATTTCCCTTGGTAACGCATTCCTCCCCGGGATGTCATCTCCCAATCCCGAACATTTTCGACACCTATCAGAACATGATGTCCTTGGAACGTCCCCCTGTTCGTCGATAGCTTAATGAGGAGACGCAGCCGCCCCAAAACTTCCCCATGACCGAACCGACCGTCAACCAGCTGGCCGAGCACCTCTTCCGCCACGAGGCTGGCAGGATCGTCTCGGTTCTTACAGGCATCTACGGCTCCCGGCACCTTCAGCTCGCCGAAGATGTGGTGCAGGAAGCGATGATCCGCGCGATGAAGTCCTGGCCGTTCTCGGGAATTCCGGAAAACCCCGGAGCATGGCTCCTGCGCACCGCCAAGAACCTCGCCATCGACCAGCTCCGGCGGGACAAGAATTTCCTCAACAAGGAAGCCGCCATCATCACAGAGATGGAGGTCACGCGTCCGGATGAACCGCAGCAGACGAGCGAAGCGGAAGTCGCGGACGATCAGCTGCGCCTGATGTTCGTCTGTTGCCATCCCAGCCTTCCGCCGGAAGCCCAGGCAGCTCTTGCTTTAAAAACGCTCTGCGGTCTCAGCCCAGTTGAGATTTCAAAAGCCTTTCTCATTTCCGAAACCGCCGTTTCCAAACGCCTCGTCCGCGCCCGTCAGCGGATCCGCGACGAACGCCTCCCTTTCGAAATCCCCGCCCAAAACGAGCTACCACAGCGCCTGGAGGGCGTACTGAACATCATCTACCTGCTTTTCAACGAAGGTCACAAAGCGTCCAGCGGAGATTCCATCATCCGCCAGGAACTATGCGAGGAGGCGATCCGGCTGGGCGTACTGCTTGCGGATCATCCCGCCGGAGATCATCCCAAAACTCATGCGCTGATTGCGATGATGGCTTTTACCGCCGCCCGCATCCCCGCCCGCACGGGTGCGGACGGCAATCTGCTCCGCCTCGAGGAGCAGGACCGCGCGCTATGGAACCGGGAACTCATCGGCCTCGGCATCCGCCATCTGGAGAAATCTTCTTCTGGAAAAGAACTGTCCGAATACCACTTGGAAGCCGGGATCGCCGCCTGCCACACCCTCGCGCCCAGCGACGCCGCCACCGACTGGCCCCGCATCCTCGCGCTCTACAACCAGCTGTTAGAGCGCAACCCCTCTCCCGTGATCGCGCTCAACCGCGCCGTCGCTTTCTCCAGAGTCCACGGCCTGGAAGCCGCCCTAGCCCTCCTCGAAGACCCGAAAATCCGAAGCCGCCTCGATCACTACCACCTCTTCCACGCCGTCCTCGGCGAACTCGAGTTCAAGCGCCGCCACCACGATACCGCCGCCGAGCACTTCCGCCGCGCCATCGGCCTTACTGAAAACGGCCTTGAACGGGCACTTCTCGCGAAGCGGCTGGAGGAATGCCTCTCCTGAGCTGGCTTCGCCGACTCCGACCGCAAGAAAGCTTTCGCAGCGGTTATTTCGTAGCTCCCCCCATTTCCCTCGAATGTTGGTTCACTCTTGCACGGGCTGGCGTTCTCCTTTACCCCAGCGTCCGTCATGTCAACCTACCGCGTCCTCGTATCCGACCCCATTTCTGAAAAAGGTGTAGAAGCCCTCCGCTCCGCCGAAGGCATCACAGTGGACGTTAACACCGGCCTTGCTCCCGAGGAGCTGATCAAGATCATCGGCGACTACCACGGCCTCGTCGTCCGCTCACAAACCAAAGTGACGGCCGAGGTATTCGCCGCAGCCACCAATCTCAAAGCCATCGGACGCGCCGGTGTGGGTGTGGACAACATTGACCGCGAAGCAGCCACCGACCACGGCGTCGTCGTCATGAACACCCCCAGCGGCAACACCATCTCCACCGCCGAGCATGCCTTTGCCCTGATGCTCTCCCTCGCCAGAAACATCGGTCCCGCCCACTCCTCGATGCTCGCCGGGAGATGGGATCGCAAGCTTTACGAAGGTGTCGAACTTTTCGGCAAACGCCTAGCGATCCTCGGCATGGGGCGGATCGGCACTGAATTCGCCAAGCGCGCCCAGGCTTTCGGCATGGTTGTCGTTGCCTACGATCCTTTCCTGACCGCCGCACGCGCCCAGTCGCTCAAAGTCGAACTCGCGGAAACTCCCGACATCGCTCTCACCGGCGCAGACGTCGTCACGCTCCACGTGCCGATGACTCCAGAAACCAACCGGATCATGAACGCCGAGCGCATCGCCCTCATGAACAAGGGCGCTCTCATCATCAACTGCGCCCGCGGCGGCCTTGTCGATGAAGCTGCTGCCAAAGCCTCTATCGATGCCGGCCACCTCGGCGGAATCGCTCTTGATGTCTATGAAGTCGAGCCACCACCGGCCGACTTCCCACTGTTCTCCGCAAAGAAGACCGTCTTCACTCCCCACCTCGGCGCGTCCACCGCAGAGGCCCAAGAAAATGTCGGCATTGAAGTCGCCATCCAGATCCGCGACTTCCTCTCCACCGGGGAAATCCGCAATGCGGTCAACATGCCGAACCTCGATTCCAAAACCCTCGAGTCCGTAGGTCCTTATCTTGATCTCGCAGCTTCCCTTGGAAAATTGCTCTCGAAAATCGGACCCAACCAGGCTGACTCCATCCGCGTCTCCTATCTCGGCCCCGTCTCGGAGCTCGACACCCAGCTGGTGACCCGCAAAATCCTAACCGGCTATCTCGCCGCCGCTCACAACGATGCCAGCACCGAGGCCCAGGTCAACCTAGTGAACGCCCCCGCCGTCGCCAAGGCCCACGGCCTAAAAATCACCGAGTCCACCGTCGCCCTCGCCACCAATTGCACCGAGCTGATCGAAGTTTCCGCAGTGAAAGGCAGTGACGTCACCACCGTCGCCGGCACCTTCTTCGGCAGCTCCGCCCGCATCGTCCACATCTCCGGTCATAACGTCGAAACGAACCCGACCGGTCGCTTCCTCTTTGTCGAAAACGACGACCGTCCGGGAATTGTCGGCGTCATCGGCACCACCCTTGGCGAGGCCTCGGTCAACATCGCCAACATGGCCCTTTCCCGCAACCAAGAACAAAAAACCGCCGTCACCGTTATCGAGGTCGACAACGAGCCTACCGAGACCCTTCTCAAGACTCTCCGCGCCACCCCCGGCATCCTCAAGGTCCTCTCCTTCGAACTCTGATCTTCCATTGCAACAGTAAATCCATCACTTCCTCCAACTTGTCCTTGCCATCCCCGAACCGAATCCCCTACTTTTCTCCAAGCATGAAAAAACTCCTTGTCGTAGCTACCGCTCTCTTCGCTCTCAGCGGCATCGTCGCAGCAGACATCCACGCTCCTCCAGGTCACCAATACAACTCCACCCGGAAGCTTGGCCGCGCCATCAGCAACATCCTCTACGGCTTCATCGAGATTCCTGAGCAGATCGTTCGCAAAACCGACTCCTATGGCCGCAAAGCCGGCTCCACCTACGGAGCCGTCGATGGCACGCACCGCGCCTTCCGCCGCCTTGGCTACGGCTTCTACGAGCTTTTCACTTTCACCTGCCCGACTTACCGAGGCACATTCAAGCCACCTTACGAGCAGTGCGGCATGGACAATCGGATTGAAATGAACGTCCACGACGGCCTCTCCGAATTTCCACCGGAACTTGGCTTCGAGACCTACTACAGCCACACCCGCACGCAGAAGTACTAGACAGCTGCTGTTCGATCTTAAAGCCCGGCGGGAAATTCCTCCGGGTTTTTTCGTCTCCACGTTGCCCCGGCTACCTCCGCCGCCTTACCCTGAGAAACAGAAAAAACGAGACCTGCCGAAATTCTGCTTGTCCTCCGACTGCTTTTATATCAACCTCCGCGCCCGCCCGAAAAGGGGCAACCTGTAACAAGCCAAATCATGTCAGTTTCTCTCCGACTCAACCGCAAGGGTGCCAAAGATCGCCCTTATTATAAAATCGTTGCCGTCGACAGCCGCAAGCGTCGTGATGGCCGTTACATCGAGCAAATCGGCACCTACAACCCTCTCCTTGAAGGCACCAACTTCGAGATCGATCTTGAAAAGGCTGACAAGTGGCTAGCTGTCGGTGCCAATCCTTCCGAGACCGTCAACAGCTTCATCCGCAAAGCGCGCACCGCCGCTGCGAAGTAAGTCACAGCTTCTTTCGTTTTTCCAAACAACCGCAGGCTCACAAGCCCGCGGTTTTTTTCGTGTACACTGAGTCGCTGCCAAATGGCTCGACAGCCGCGCCCAATCTCTGTTAGACACCTACCTCCAAGATCCACCTGCGGCGGGCGCTTCCCGCATCCCCGAAAAATCTCCCTTGCCATGTCACGTCTCTTCAAATGGCTTTCCCTCGCCATCCCTCTCGCCCTCAGTTCCACCGGCTTCGCCCAGGGGGACAAGGAGGCGCAACAGGTCGCCAAACTCGTCGGACAGCTCTACGAAGCGCAGAAAAGTGATAGAACAGCACACTCGGAATACACGCACTCGGATGAGAAGGTCTTGTCCATGCTTGTCATCAAAAACGGCGAGACCGCAGGAGTGTTCACCGACGAGCACGGCAAGGAGCACAAGGTCACGCCGCTCCGCTGATCCACACGCCCTTGCTCGCCATGCGGACCTTTGAGCAGTTCATGGAGCGCTGCCTCCACGATCCCAAAATTGGCTATTACTCCCGGAACATCATTGGCATCGGCGCGCGGGGCGATTTCACCACCGCGCCACAGCTATCCTCCGCACCGGCGAAAGCCATCGCCGCATGGGCCGCCCGCGCCCTCAGAGAATCGGACAGCAGACACCTGATCGAGATGGGCCCCGGCCTCGGGACCCTCGCCAAAGAAGTCTTCCGTCGCCTGCCGCTGCCAACGCGCCTGCGCACGCGACTGCATCTGGTGGAGTCCTCCCCTGCTCTTTCCACCCATCAAAAGACACTGCTGGGGGAAACAAAAGTCTTCCATCACACCACCGTTCACCAAGCCCTCGCCGCTTGTTCGGGAAAAGCCGTGATCTACTCCAACGAACTGGTTGATGCTTTTCCGGTCCGGCTCTTCGAGAAAGGTGAAGCAGGCTGGCGGGAGATCGCAGTCGAAAAATCCGGGGACCTCCACCGGGAAATCCTCTTGGAGCCAGCCGCCCTCCCGCCGTCTTCTTTGTTTTCCCAGAACTTCACCGACGGCCAGCGGGTGGAGGTCCACGACTCCTACCGCCGCTGGCTGGAATCATGGCTCCCACTCTGGCGGCAGGGAGAAATGCTCACTGTTGATTACGGAGATACCGTGGGGACATTGTACCACCGCCGCCCGCGCGGCAGCCTCCGAGCATACCTGCTGCACCAGCGTCTTGAGGGCCCAGCGATCTATCAAAACCCCGGTCGGCAGGACCTTACCGCAGACGTGAACTTTACAGACCTCATGACTTGGTCGGAGCCTTGGCTGGAATCAGATATACCGATGGATTTCTCGCAATTTCTACAACCTTTTGCCTCTCCCGGTGAGTCTCGGCTTCTTGCCGCCACGGACTTCTTCAAGGTTCTCCAACAACGGCCCCGCAATGGAAATCGGCACCTCTAGTCTCCAATTGCACGTTCCTGTTCTTTTCCGGATGTGGTTTGTTGACACCATCGAGGCACTTGACCATCTTGCAAGCCTACCAACAGGTGGTGACACTGCCACCAAACCCATATTCACCTCTCAAGAAAAATTCCCTTGTGTTTTCAAACGAAGATTATCTCGCAGAACTCCTCGCCGAGGCCGGCGTCACTACTGAGGAACAAATCCAGCAAGCCCGCTCCTCACTTTCCGGCAATGAAACCATTGTCGAATACCTGATCAACCACACTGAACTAACGGAAAGACAGGTTGCTGAGACGTTGGCTGCAAATGCCGGTATTCCCTTTATCGATCTCACTAGGCACGAGATCGAACCGCCCATCGTTAGCATCGTGTCCGAGGACATCGCCCGCCGCTATCGCACCATTCCTGTCTCCGACGATGGGGTATATCTCACCGTCGCCGTCGTTGATCCCCTGGATTTCGAAACGCTTGACAGCCTTCCCCACGTCATTGGCCGCGAGCTTAATCTAACATGTGCAACCCGGAGCGACATCAGCAATCATCTGACCCAGCTCTACAACTTGGATGCAAACCCCACCGCTTCCGGGAGAGACGACTTCGAGATCTCAACCGGCGATTCCGAGGCAGGAGTCGAAGCGAACGATGCCCCAATCATACGCCTCGTCTTCCAGACCCTGACCGAAGCATTCCGTCTTCGCGCCTCAGACATCCATATCGAGCCACTGGAGACCTCCGTCCGCATTCGCTACCGCCTGGATGGCAAGCTCGTCCACGTCGATACCCACCCCAAGAAACTTCTTCCCGCAATCATCGCCCGCCTCAAGGTCATGAGTGGCAGCATGTCCATCGCGGAAAAACGTCTTCCCCAGGACGGCCGTATCCAACTGAAGATGGGCGAGAAAGAAGTCGACCTCCGGGTTTCTTCCGTCCCTTCAAACCATGGCGAATCCATCGTCATGCGGATTCTCGACAAGACCGCCCTTCTTCTTGGCCTGCCCGAGCTTGGCTTCTTCTCCGATGACCAAACGCAGTTTGAGCAGCTTCTCGGCCTTCCGGACGGCATCATTCTCGTCACCGGACCCACCGGCTCGGGTAAAACCACGACGCTCTACGCTTGTCTCAATGTGATCAACAAGCCGGACAAAAAGATCATCACGGTGGAAGATCCCGTCGAATACGAACTCCCGGGTATCAACCAAGTGATGGTCAAAGCGGACATCGGCATGACCTTCGGTGCTGCCCTCCGCGCCATGCTTCGCCAAGCGCCTAACATCATCATGATCGGAGAAATCCGTGATGCGGAGACGGCGAACATTGCCATCAACGCTTCCCTCACCGGACATTTGGTTTTCTCTACTCTCCACACCAATGACGCACCCTCTGCCGTCGCCCGGCTCGCCGACATCGGTGTAAAGCCCTTCCTCATCGCCTCCGCCGTGCGCGCCATCCTGGCCCAGCGTCTCGTCCGTAAGCTCTGCCCAATTTGCAAAGGTCCCGCAGAACTTACGGAGAAAGAAATGCGCGCCCTCCATCTCGATGCCTCCCGCATCGCTGAGGCATCCATCTACAACCCCGTCGGCTGTGAGAAATGCCGGGGCAACGGCTATCGCGGCCGGATGGGTATCTTCGAACTCTTCCAGATTGACGACGAAGTGCGCTCGATGATCAACGGCGGCCTGACCACCGGACAGCTCCGCCGTCGCGCTCGCGAGCTGGGCATGCGCACACTCCGCGAAGACGGTATCCGCAAGGTCCTCTCCGGCCTTACCTCCGGCGCCGAGGTCGTCCACGCCACGATGGGTGATTTCGACTGATCATTCCGCTGGCCTTTTCCCACTCAAACCCACTTCAATAATTTCCCCAGATGGACAACAGACAACTCCTGGAACTTTTCCAATCCCGCGGCATGATCGATGCCTCCCTCGCCGATGAAATCCTCGCAGAGGTCGACAACAGCGGAAAATCAATCCCAGAACTGCTTGCTGATTTTGAAGTCGTCCAGTCCAAGGACGACGTCTGGCCTGTCGTTGCGTCCGAGCTTGCTGCCACTCTCGTCGACCTTCGAAACTGGACGCCACCCGCGGCCCTGCTAGCGCTTGTCCCCGCAGGAACCGCCCGGCTGCACGGTGCCTTTCCGGTCAACTTCGATGACCAAGGCCTCCACCTCGCTCTCGTCGATCCGCTCAATCCGCAGACTGTCGAAGACCTTCGGTTCGCCCTCGGCCGCGAGATCATCGTGGTAGTCGCTCCCGATTACCTTGTTGAAGCCAAAATCAACGAATGCTACGGAGGAGAAGGCCGCGCGATGGATGATATCCTCAGCCAGCTGGACGCTACCGCCGCAGAGTTCGATCCCGCCAATGCTGAAGCCGAGGCCAACTCCGCCCCTATCATCCGCTATGTCGATCTCGTCCTCTACCAGGCGATCAAAGAAAAGGCCTCGGACATCCACTTCGAGCCCTTCGAAAAAGACTTCAGAATCCGCTACCGTGTGGATGGCGCACTTTATGAAATGGCCCCGCCGCCGGTCCACCTTGCCCTGCCAATCCTTTCGCGGGTCAAGGTCATGGCAAACATGAACATTGCCGAGCGCCGGGTCCCACAGGATGGCCGGATCGTTAAACAGGTCGGGGAAAAGCAGGTGGACATGCGCGTCTCAACTCTCCCTACCCACCATGGAGAGTCCATCGTGCTCCGGGTGCTAGACCGCTCCTCGGTCAACCTTTCCCTAGAGAACCTCGGCCTCCCGGACAGCATCTACGAATACATCGGCGACACCATCGAGAAGCCCAACGGGATCTTCATCGTCACCGGCCCCACCGGAGCTGGTAAAACCACCACTCTATACGCCGGCCTTCGCCGCATCAACACCATTGATGCGAAGTTACTTACCGCCGAGGACCCAGTCGAATACGATATCGACGGCATCATTCAGATCCCTATCAATGAGACCATCGGCTTGGATTTCCCCCGTATTCTACGTGCTTTCCTCCGCCAGGATCCAGACCGGATCATGATTGGAGAAATGCGCGACAAAGAGACCGCCACAATTGCCATCCAAGCGGCGCTGGCCGGCCACTTGGTCCTCTCCACCCTCCACACAAACGACGCGCCCGGCGCCGTCACCCGTCTGATCGACATGGGTTGCGAGCCTTTCCTCGTCGCAGCTTCGCTGGAGGGAGTTCTAGCCCAACGCCTCGTCCGCTCAATCTGCAAAGATTGTAAAGTCCCCTACGAACCCAGCGAGGCGATCCTCGCGCAGCTCGGTGTTTCCCCACACGAGCTGGGCGACAAGCAGTTCTTCACCGGCGCCGGTTGCGAGGTCTGCGGTCAGTCCGGATACCGCGGCCGCCGCGGCCTATATGAACTCCTGAATATCACCGAGCCAATTCGAGAACTGATTACCAACCGGGCCCCTACCGTCGTGATCAAGCAGAAGGCGATCGAACTCGGCATGAACACCCTCCGCGAGGACGGCCTCCGTAATATCTACCTTGGTCACACCACGATCGAGGAAGTCTTGAAATATACCTAGCAGAACTGCTCCGCAAAACCCCGTTTTAGAAGCACTCCAGAGGGATTTTTCATTCGCCAAACCCAATCTCATCACGTTTCATCTACCTAAACTCTTTCAAAAACTCCGATGCCCAATTTTAACTACACCGCTCTTGATGCAAAGGGCGAACAAACTGAGGGAACCCTCGCGGCAGCCGCTGAAGCCGAAGCCGTTCAGAAGCTCCGCGCCCAGGGCCTTTATCCCACCCAGATCGTCGAAGAAGGCAAGGGCAAGGTCGTGGCTCCAAAGGGTGGTGCCAAAAAATCGAAGGGCAAAGCCAAGTCGATGAACGTCACCATCGGTAAAGCCAAGACCACCGTTAAGCCAAAGGTGCTCATGGTCTTCACCCGCCAGCTCGCAACCCTCATTGATTCCGGCCTGCCCCTCCTCCGGTCCCTGACCGTTCTTGGCAAACAGGAACCGAATCCAGCCCTCAAATCCACCATCAGCTCTCTTGCCGACTCCGTGCAAGGCGGCTCCACATTCTCGGAATCTCTCGCCCAGCATCCGAAGATGTTCAACAAACTTTACGTGAACATGGTCAAGGCTGGTGAGCTGGGAGGTGTGCTTGAAGTCGTCCTCAATCGTCTCGCCGAGTACCAGGAAAAAGCGCAGAAGCTGAAGAACAAGATCGTTTCCGCCATGGTGTATCCGGCGATCGTCATGTTCATCGCCGTCGCGATTCTGATTTTCCTAATGGTCTTCATCGTTCCTAAGTTCAAGGAGATGTTCACCGAGAGCGACTCGGAACTGCCAATGATCTCGCAGATCGTTTTCGGCTTCTCCGAGTTCATGCTCGCCCGCCCGCTGATCGTTCCCAACGTCGTCTGGCTCTTTGTCCTCGCCGGCATTATCTACGCTGCCTTCAACGCGATTGGGAAAACCAAGGGAGGCCGCCACGCGATCGACAAGATGAAGCTTCACCTTCCGATTTTTGGCGACATTCAACGAAAATCCGCAGTCTCCCGCTTCTCGCGCACCCTTGGTACTCTCGTCACCTCCGGTGTGCCGATCCTTCAGGCACTCAACATCACTCGGGATACCGCAGGGAACGTCATCATCTCAGAAGCAATCTCGAAAGTCCACGAAGCTGTCAAGGAAGGTGAATCCATAGTCACTCCGCTCTCCTCCAGCGGAGTCTTCCCAAACATGGTTATCTCCATGGTGGACGTGGGCGAGGAAACTGGCCAGCTCCCGGAAATGCTTTTGAAAGTAGCGGACGTATATGATGACGAGGTCGACAACGCCGTCACCGCCCTGACTTCGATTCTTGAGCCGATTATGATTGTCATCCTCGCCCTCGTGGTCGGCGCTGTGGTGTTTGCCCTCTTCCTGCCGCTGATCAAGATGATCTCCACCATGAGCGAGCAGTAGATGAAACCGTTCCCCATGTATTTCTCTAACGCGAGCCGCAAAGGACGCGGGCCCTACCGCTCCAGACCGAATATCGAACTTATGAAAACTTCTTCTATTTCCAATCCGCCCAGAGCTACCAAGGGTTTCACTTTGGTCGAAATGCTGGTGACTATCACAATCATCGCCATCCTCGCAGGCATGTCCCTTGCCGGATTGCAATTTGTTAGGCAGAAGCAGTTCAACGCCCAGGCGGAGGTTCAGGTTGCGCTTCTTTCGAAAGGTTTGGAGGAGTACAAGCTCGACACCGGCGATTATCCACCTTCCGGCACCTCCAATGATCTGTTTCTAGCCCTCTACCGGGATGGCTACGATTATTCCGAAGCCTCAGATGAAGAGAAGAAGGAGTGGCCCTCAAACAAGGCAACCGTGATCTACGTTCCCGAACTCGACCCCAAGAACAACAAACAAAAATGGACCACCGGCAGTGATGCCACCGCCACAATCACAGATCCATGGGGACAGGAATACATTTACCGACGTCCCGGCGACACAGATGCCGTTAATCCAGATTTTGACCTTCTCTCCACAGGGAAAGACATCGATGACCCGGCGGACGACATTAAGAACTTCTGAGTTTCCTTTTTCCCGCTTTACCCTCACTCTCGCCGCGCTCACGCAGCAAGCGCGAGCCCCTACCTCCCCTACCTCCTTTTACATGTCAGAAGATATCCCTCAGACCGGTGAAACATCGGCCGTCGAAGCTCCACCCGCACCGAAGGTGCGCCGCATTTCTAACAAAAACCCCCGCAAGACGGCCAAAGACTCAGCTGATCAACCCCAAGCGGAGCTGGATGAGTCGCCTACTGCCGGAACTGACGAAGAACTGGCGTCCTCAGATGAAATCCGTCCACCGTTAGCTGAAGACGCACCAGTCGTGGACAACGGCTCACCATCCGCCGAACCCAAGCGCAAGAACCGCCGCCGGCGGGGCAAAGGGAAATCGAAAGATTCTGACCCGCGTGAAGATAGTCCGGCAATGGTCGAGGAAATCATCCAGATCGCCTACGAGGAATTTGACTCATCAACCGAGAACACCGGAAAACTGGAAAAGCCGGAGCAACCCGCCTCTCCTCCCCAATCGCCACAACAGCAGGTCGCCCGGCCACCGCAGCCGCAGCAACAACCGCAGCAGAAGCCTCGTCGCCGGATGGATCCGGAAAAGGTGGCCACCAAGGCATGGAAGATCTATCTCGCAGAAGTCAGTGAAGAAGGCGTCGCACTCATCGGTGACAATGACGCTCGCGAGCTCGCGCGCCGTTGCTTCCGCCTCTCCGAGCTCTTCCTCGAAGAGCAGGAACGCCGATCCTAAGCGCCCCGGCCTTCAACCGCTGTGGTAGCAGAAGCTCTCACCTGCGTGTGTCTCCGAGCAAATCCCGGGCACCCCGCCGCCACTTCCCCTACTTCTTCACGGGAAAATACCATTTGTCCGCCTGCTCGAAGAACTCCTTGAACTGCGGGTAAGTCTCGCTGACGATCTTTTCTTCATGCGGCCCTTTCACAGCCATCTGTAGTTGCGCCGCGCCAACGAACAAGAACACCACAGCCGCAATTTTAAACGGATTCAGTGATGTCCCGATGACCTTGTGATTTCCGAGGTAGTCCCAGATCGGCCTGCCGATGCGCTTGGTGGTGAACCAGCTCATCCCTTGACACAGGATCGAAAGAAGGCCCCACCCAAAGCCAATCCCTGTCACCATCACCCGCGTTGAACGCCAGATGGAGGCTTTGAGCGACAAGCTGCTTTCGTCATCATTCCGCACCTTGAGGCCCAGCAGCCATTTTCCGGGCGTCGTTCCAAAGCGGTGGATCAACCACGCCTCTAACATGAACCACGGGACATACATCGACAGAAGCATCCAAGGATTTCGGATCGCCTCACCGATCTCCCTGCCGCCCACGTACATCCCCAGCCACCATACTGCAGAATATACCGAGAGATCCATCCAGCGCGCCCAGAAGCGGCGGCCAAAATAGGGCTGCGGCGACTTTGACTTGGCCTTGGTGGCCGAGGCTCGCTCAAGATACCCTTGGGGAAGTTCCGGGGGCGCAGGTGCGGCGGACCGTCCTACAAACTCGTCGCGAAACAGATCCAGTTGCCCCAGCTCCGTCCACCCCGCCAAGCCCTCATGCCAGACCCTTGTCTCAGCATCCAGCTCTTCATGTTGGATTCTACTACGTATATCGTAGTCTGGATAGGGACCGGAGCGTTCCCCGTTGCGAATCAGCCAAATCTCCATGATTAGAGGTTCCTGAGGGATTTAGCGGCGTCACTCCGGGCAGCAAAAAAGGCGGGCACGAGAGCTGCAAGAGAGCAAAGCACAAATGCCATGAAACCAATCATCGCCTGCTCCACCGGATCATTGTGGGCGGGAAGCACACCAAAGCCCGTAAGCTCCTCGGAAAAAGGATCAAAGCCAATGGTGCGCATCGCCTGCTGAACACCTCCGCGAAAGTGAATGACAATCCGACCGATGCCCACGCCCAGCGCCGCACCCAAAACTCCGAGAATCATCCCCTGATAGAGAAACACCCGCACGATCTGACCCGGAGCCGCTCCAAGTGCCTTCATCACCCCGATCTCCCGACGCTTCTGGATCGTCACAGTGAACATCACAGCCATCATCGAGAACGCCGATACCAGAACAATGAACGAGAGAGCGAAATACATCATCACCCGCTGCTGGTTGATGAGAGCAAAGAACGCCTGATACTGATCGCCCCAAGTCTCAAGATGCCGCTCCGGGCCGAGTATCTCCCGCGCCGCATGCACCACCTCCTCGGCCTTATACGCGTCGTCCAAGCGCAAGGCGACACCCTGCACCTCATCCCCCAACCCCGCCAGATCTTGTGCCAGCGGCAGCGGCAGGAACAGATCAGGCGTCACCGCCATTTGCGAAGCTGCGTAAACACCAACCACAACTGCCTCCTTTGGTAAAACAAGACTTTTCAGGCTCTTCAAGATCTCGGCATCGAGCTTCTCAGCATCCGTCTCTCCCAAGGCTGCGACCGCTGCCTCGACCGCCTTCTTCTGCTCATCGGTGAAAACGAAAGATGTTTCATCCGCAGTCCGCTCGCCGTCTTCCATAGCCCGCAGCAGATTCTCCAGAAGATCTCTCTCCGGACCGCGGATTTCCTCTCCGTGCACCTGCAGCAGGGCATCGTAGGTCGCGCTGAGGTCCTCTGCGGGGATGGCCCAGTTGGTCCCATCCGCTTTCAGGCCGGGGCCCAGCATCCGGGTCGCCAGCGCCCATTGCTCGGGGAAAGCTTCCCGCACCACCGGCCGGTCGGTGGCCTTGTAGGCGTTCATCACGCTCTCGAAATTCCTGGTCGAGTAGAGCCTCAGGGTATCGCCCACCTGCAGCTGAAACTGCGCGGCGACGATGGAAGAAATCACCGCCCGGTCATCGAGCCCGAGATCGGCACTGGAGTCAGGAAAACTCTCTTTGTCCAGCATCGCCTCCACACCCTCGACCTGCGCCGGATCGCTGGTATCGATCCCCCGGAAAGCAACAGGCCGCTGCCATGAGCCAACATCAAGAATTACGTTGTCGGAAACAAAAGCAGTGGCCGCCGCCACTCCGGGGATCTTCGCTCCTTCATCGGCAAGCAAGTGCCAATCGGCGGCCTCATCCACTTCGCCGCCTTCCATGCCCGGCGCATTGATTAAGGGCGTGCGCACCAGGATGTGCGGTGTGAAACCCAGCAGGCGCGATTTCACATCCCGCTCAAGCCCGGCATAGACCGCCATCACGACCACAAGCACCAGCACCCCGAGCATCACTCCGACCAAGGAAATAAGAGTGAACGATGATAGCACGGCACGACGCGGGTTGAGATACCGCCTCGCCAACATGAAACTGAAAGAGCGCTTTTTGATACGCAGACCTAGCCTTATCCTCGAGAGCTTTTCAACCTTGTTCTCAGCAGTATCTCAAAGCCGATACCTAGGCGCCGCGGACTCTTCCTAGTGTTCGCGCTTGAGCATCCAGTTGGCGATCTCACGGAGCCTTGCAGCCTTCTTACCGAACACCTCTAATGCCTCCATGGCCTCTGCCGTGAGCCGCTCCGCTTCCTTTCGCGACTCCTCAAGGCCCATGACCGACGGATACGTCGCCTTCGCAACCGCCTGATCCTTGCCAGCCGTCTTGCCGAGATTCTCCGTCGTTTGGGTAACATCCAGAATGTCGTCAATAACTTGAAATGCCAGGCCGAGGGCGTAGCCGAACTCAGTCAGGGCCTCAAGCTTCTCGGTCCCCGCGTTCGCACTCATTGCACCGAGACGGAGCGAGGTCATCAAGAGGGCCGCTGTCTTCGACTCGTGGATTTTCACCAGCTGGTCGAGAGAAAGCTTTTTCCCCTCTCCCTCCAGATCAAGCACTTGGCCGCCAATGAGATTCCTGCTACCACCGGTCCCGGCCAGCTCCGCCACCATCTGGCCGACGGTGTAGTGTTTCCGCCGCTTCGCCTGCGCGAGGACAGCGAACGCTTCAGTCAGGAGCGCGTCCCCGCAGAGCACGGCCATTCCTTCGCCGTACACCTTGTGGCAGGTCGCGCGGCCACGGCGGAGATCGTCGTCGTCCATGCAGGGAAGATCGTCGTGGACCAGGGAGTAGGTGTGCATCAGCTCGACGGCACAGGCAGCA
Source organism: Akkermansiaceae bacterium (assembly GCA_041748235.1). Taxonomy (GTDB): domain Bacteria; phylum Verrucomicrobiota; class Verrucomicrobiia; order Verrucomicrobiales; family Akkermansiaceae; genus Luteolibacter. Next base: position 62,402 of record JBGTDO010000144.1, read on the forward strand.
GGGAGCGCGTGCTTGCGTTTGCCGCCACAAGCTTCCGCCGCAGCGATGCACAGAACAGGCCGCAGCCTTTTGCCTCCGCCGAACATGCAATAACGCATTGCCTCGTGGATGGTTGAAGGACTTTCTTTTTCGGCAGGCAGGAAAGCCGCCATCGCACCCTCAACCTCGGCCACCGTCTCTTTAAGATATTGCTCAAGCTCCATAGCTCTATTGAAACCCGGTCCCTCCCCTCCCCGCCAAGCTTTTCCGCTTCTTTCCAAAAAACGACCAGCCACAAAAAAACCGGCCGCCTTGAGGGCGACCGGCTCTTTTTGATTTTTCGATCCGCAAGGAGATCAGGCGGAGACGACGTCTTCTTCGTCTTCGAGGATTTCCGGCTCTTCTACGATCGGTTCCGGCTCTTCTACCGTGAACTCGAATTCAGAGTCACGATGATGATGGAAGCCGGTGCCCGCAGGAATGAGGTGACCCATGATGACGTTTTCCTTGAAGCCGCTGAGGTAGTCGATCCGTCCAAGAGTCGCCGCTTCGGTGAGGACACGGGTGGTGTCTTGGAAGGAGGCAGCGGAGATGAAGGAATCGGTCTCCAGCGAGGCCTTGGTGATGCCCAGCAGGACTGGCTCGCCTTCGGCAGGTTTACCACCGTTGGCAATGATCTCGGCGTTGACGCGCTTGAAGGTCGAGCGGTCGACTTGATCACCCCAGAGGAACTGATCGGCATCGCCTGGCTCGGTGATCTTCACCTTGCGGAGCATCTGACGAACAATGACCTCGATGTGCTTATCGTTGATTTCCACCCCTTGCACGCGGTATACAGACTGCACCTCGTTGACCAAGTGTTCCTGGAGTTCGGTCGCGCCGCAGGCTTCGAGCAGGTCGTCCGGGGAAACAGGTCCCTCGGTAATCTGATCGCCGCGCTTCACCTTGTCGCCGTCGGTAACGATGATGTGCTTGCCCATCGGGACGAGGTGGTCGACTTGCTCGCCGGTGACGGGATCGGTAACAACAACCTTCTTCTTGCCGCGGACGTTGCTGCCGAAGGAAACCTCGCCTTCGATCTTGGCGATGACGCAGGATTCCTTTGGTTTGCGCGCTTCGAAAAGCTCGGCAACGCGTGGGAGACCACCGGTGATATCCTTGGTGCGGGCCACTTTCCGTGGAGTCTTCGCGAGCTGCGTGCCCCCGGTGACAAGCTCGCCTTCCTTGACGGAAAGGTGGGCGCCGACGGGAATCGAGTAGCTGATAATGACTTCGCCAGTCTTCGGATTGGTGATGCAGACCTGCGGGTGGAGGTCCTCCTTGTGCTCGGTGACCATGGTTCCCTTTTTACCGGTCTCCTTGTCGACCTCTGCGGCGACTGTGATGCCGAGGATCATATCGCGGAACTCAACCTTGCCGGGCTTCTCGGTGAGAATCGGAACGTTGTATGGATCCCAAGTGACGATCGTTTCACCCTTCTTCGCGTCGTCGCCGTCTTTAACGGAGATGATCGAACCGATGATGATATTGTGGCTCTCGAGCTCGAGGCCGCCCTTGTCGCGGATGGAGACCGAACCGTTCTTGTTAAGAACGACCCAATTCCCTTCGGCGTCTTGAACGGTGCGGAGATCTTTGTAAACAAGCCGCCCGGCGTTCTTGGTTTTAATGATCGGCTGCTTAAAGGTCGCCGCAGCAACACCACCGACGTGGAAGGTCCGCATGGTGAGCTGAGTTCCAGGCTCACCGATGGATTGGGCGGCGATGATACCGACGGCTTCACCGATCTTGACCGGGAGTCCGGTCGCAAGGTTGAGACCGTAGCAATTCGCGCAGCAACCGCGGTCCGCTTCACAAGTGAGGACGGAACGGATCTTGAGTTTCTCGTGACCGATTTTCTCAAGGCCAGCGGCCTGGTTTTCGGAGATGACATCATCCACTTTTACGAGAATCTCGCCAGTGATCGGATCCTTGACCTGCTCGCATGAGACGCGGCCGTAGGTCCGGGTGGAGAGCGAGGCGACTTCCTCGTCGCCGTCGTAGATCGCCTCGACGGTGATGCCGTTGGCGGTGCCGCAATCCTGTTGGAAAACGATCACGTCCTGAGCAACGTCCACGAGCTTGCGGGTCATGTATCCGGAGTCCGCAGTTTTCAGAGCGGTATCGGAAAGACCTTTCCGGGCTCCGTGAGTGGAGATGAAGTATTCCAACACGGAGAGACCTTCGCGGAAGTTCGAGGTGATCGGCCGTTCGATGATGTCACCAGAGGGCTTCGCCATCAATCCGCGCATACCGCCGAGCTGCTTGATCTGCGATTTGTTACCCCGTGCGCCGGAATCGACCATCATGAAGAGCGGCGATGCCTTCTTCTTGCCTTCGTTGTGCTCGATCTTGCGATAGAGCGCGTTGGCGATGGTGTCGGTGGCCTGTGTCCAGATGTCGACGACCTTCTGGTAACGCTCGCCGTTGGTGATGACACCGTTGCGGTATTGCTTGGAGACCTTCT